>NZ_JBDFRB010000010.1:0-114477 GCF_039615075.1 Sinomonas halotolerans
TGGCCCTGGTGACCCGCCCGTCGGTGTCGTAGTCGACGCTCTCGTACTGCCCGGCGGGGTCGGTGGCCTTGATGGTCCGGCCGAGGGCGTCGTACTCGTACCGCCAGGTGAACTGGGCCGGGTCCGCCCCGGCGGCGTTCCCGCGGGGGCTGGTCACCGCCGTGACACGGCCGGCGGCATCGTAGACCATCGACTGCACCGAGCCCAGCGGGGAAGCAGTCCGGGTCAGGTCCCCCTCGGCGCTGTAGGTGAAGGCGGAGACGTTGCCCAGCGAGTCGGTGGCCGAGGTGACGTTCCCGGCCGCGTCGTAGCCGTAGGAGTAGTTGACGCTCCCGCCGGCGGGGTTGGGGCGGCTCAGCTGAGTGAGGTTGTCCGCCGCGTCGTAGCCGCGGGTGCTGGTGTGGCCGCGGGCGTTGACCGTGGTGGTGGGCAGGTGCGCGGCGTTGTACTCGGAGCGCACGGTCCCGGTGCCGCCCTGGAAGGTCTTCAGGTCACCTGCCGGACTGTACGCGAAGGCACTCCGGCTGCCGTCCGCGGCGTAGGTGGCGGACAGGCGCAGCTGGGCGTCGTACTGGTAGTCCGTCCTCCGCCCCGTGGGATCGACCCGGCGCTGGAGCACGTTGCCGGCGTACACGTCCTTCCACACCCCGCCCCTCGGGTCGGCCATCGTCGCGGTCGAGGTGGCCGGGTCCCAGGCGAAGGCGGAGCGGTGGCCGAGCCCGTCCCACTGCTCCGCGACCCTCCCAGTGGAGGTGTCGTAGGCCGTGCGCACCACCGTCCGCCCCGTGGGGGACGTGATCTCTGCCAGCCTCCCGCCGGCGTCGTAGGCGTAGACGGTGGTCCCGCCGGCGGCGTCGGTGGCGCCGGTCAGGAGACCTGCGGTGTAGGAGTAGGTGGTGGCCTGCCCGGCCGAGGTCTGCGCCCGGGTGACCCTGCCCGCGGCGGTGTCCCAGGCGAAGGCGATCCACCGGCCCCCGTCCGTGACCCTGGTCAGCCGGCCGCCGGCGTCGTAGGCATATGCGGGGCCGCGCCCGGAGGAATCGGTGAGGGCGGTGAGCCTCCCGGAGGCGTCGAAGGTGTGGGTGAGGCCGGAACGGGTCACAGCGGTGAAGGTCCCGTCCTGGTTCCGCACCAAGGACGCAGTGCCCCCGGGCGGGGGCGTGTAGGTGCCGTCGGAGTTCTCCGTGAAGAGCACCCGCTGCCCGGTCCCGGCCTTCAGCACCGCCTCCCCGGCAGCGACGGCGAGGCGGATGTCGTAGCCCAGGCTCCAGCCCTTCCCGAACGGCCCCTCGGCCGTGTCGGCGGAAGTGTAGAAGCGGTTCACGGACAGGTTCCCGGTCACCGACGCCATGCCCAGATCCGTCTCGGCATGGGTGAAGGCCCCCGTGGCGGTGTTCACCGGGTCCGCCATCGACCCAGACGGCGCTGCAGCGAACTCGGACCCCCCGTCAGGGCCGTACAGCTGCCCGTCCGACACCGAGCCGGCATACGTCCCGGCCCCGCTGACCCCGGCCGAGGGCATAGGCGGCGCCTCCGCCAGCGCCGGCAGGACCTTCGTGAAGTACCCGGTGATCTCCAGGTAGCTCGGACAGGTGTTGTCCCCGGCGTACGTCACGGCCGGGACATACGTGGCGTTCGGGTCGTAGCACCCGGTCGGGGGGTCCTCCAGGACCCGTCCCCACCAGTTGTACGCCAGATCCTGCGGGTCCTGGCCCGAAGGGGCATCGACCACGCCCGCCAGCAGGGCATTGCCCCGCAGGTCCAGCTGCTCCCGGGCAGGGCCCGGCGAGGAGCTGCGCGCGTCCACCGCCTTGGCGGCATGGTTGTCGTAGAACTTCACACCCTCGGCCCCGTAGAACCGCGCGGCATAGGTGTCGATCGTGGACTCGAAGACGTTCTCCTCAATGGTCCCCGCCGTCGCGTGCACCCCGCACCCGCTGTCGCCGAAGCGGTTGTTGGCCACGCGCAGGGCCCCTGCTCCCGGGGCATGGGAGACGCCACTGGACTGGCTGTGCTTCAGGTCGCTGTTGGTCACCGACAGCGGAGCCGGCCCAGAAGCGCTCAGGAGCGCGTACGTCCCGCAGGGATGCCCGGTACCGTTCCCGCCGTACTGGATGACCGCCCTGTCCACGACCGACTGGGCCGTGGCCGACTCGCCGAAGTAGACGCGGTACCAGTCGCCACGGGCCGGGGCCGTCACCCCGCCGTCGCCGTTCGTGTCCCCTCCGACAGAGTCATCCCGGTGGGAGGTGATCACGATCGGCGCTGCGGGGGTCCCTCGGGCGACCAGCTGGCCCTGCACGCTGATCTGCCCGTACCTGTCCACCGGGTTGCCGATCTTCACCACCACGCCCGGCTCGATCGTCAGCCTGACCCCCGCCCCGACGGTCAGCCTGTTCTGGACCCAGTACGGCGACCCCGCAGTGGTCCAGGTCGTGTCCGCCGTGAGGGTCTGGTTGGTGATCACCGTCCCCGACGTGGCCTGCGCCGCCGGGAGCGGACCCGCCACGCCGACCAAGGCCACCGGCCCAACACACGCGGCGACGAATGCAGTCAGACCGATTTTGGCGGCATTCCACACGCGACGAAGACTCGGCTTCACGGTCCTCCCCCAATGAACAGGCCAAGAAAGTTGGGCCGGAGCCTATGGCCAAAGCCCAGGGGGAACCAGAGGTGGGTTGCCCGGTTGACTACTTGAATTGGGAAATCATGTACTCGATTTCAGAAGGACCCTCGCGGCAACCCCCTGCCAACGGCGATGGCAGACCGCTCGAGCGAACAAGGCTGCCAGCTCGCCCCGCTCCAGCAACCTGATGGGCCAGCCGCTCGAAGTTGCCCAGAGTACTCTGCGAAGAGCTTCTCGACCTTCGCCGGGTAGCAGCGAACGAGGGCTGCCCGCCCCGCGCAAACGGGCCCCTCACGACATCCGAGCCGGTCGCTCAGGGCCAGATTCGACTCGGATACGAGGCTTCCGTCACGTCTGTACTTACCAGATGGGGACCCGGAGGGCCGACGAAGAGCAGGTGATGCCCTCCCGCGCCTCCTTGAGCGCCGAGTCCGGAAGGCCCAGGACCATGAAGCTCGGCAGGGTCTGCTGGATGCCGGCCCCGACATCAATCAGGTAGCCGTTGAGGCCCACGCCCAGCGCTCGCCCGCTCATGACACACCTCGCAGGTGCTCGATGGGGGCGGTGGGTGGCAAATAGCTCTGACCTAGGGTTTCGCCTCAGAGACCAGAGTATTCTGGCCTGGCATTCGCTTCTGACACCGCGGTCAGATCGGGGCAGTCACGCTCAGCCACTACCTGGTCGCGTAGAAGGCAACGGCCGATGAAGCAGCGACGTTGAGCGAATCCACGCCATTCATCATCGGGATGGTGACCCGCCGGTCAAGCACACGATCCGTCTCCGGGGTCAGCCCCTCACCCTCGGTGCCGAAGACCAGCGCCAGGGTCTCATGGTCCTCGGCAACCAGCTCGTCGAGCGTGATCGCCCCCTCCCCCAGTGTCATCCCGGCCACGACGTAGCCGGCTTCCTTCAGCAGCCCGACGTCGTCAGGCCACGACTCGATCCGCGTCCACGGCACCTGGAACACAGTGCCCATGGAGACGCGAATCGAGCGACGGTAGAGCGGATCGGCGCACTGAGGCGTCACCAGCACGGCATCGACGCCGATCGCTGCGGCGCTGCGAAAAACTGCGCCTACATTTGTATGATCGGCCAGATTTTCAAGCACAGCGATCCTCGAACGTCGACGCACGCCTTCGACCCCCGTCGGATCGCTGCGCATTTTGGAACACCCGACGTTGGTGTGGTCCACGATGTCCTCGAGGACCGCGACCCGGCGCGCGTTGGCCAGGAGCTCGGGAACGGGGACGGGGTCCGGCCGGTGCATCGCCGCCATGGCCCCGCGGTGCAGGTGGAACCCCGTGATCTGCTCGAGGAGCTCGGGCCGGCCCACGAACGCGGGGACGTCGGGATGGGCGGCGAGGACGTCCGAGAGGCCCTCGAGCCATTTCTCGGCGAGGAAGAACGAGCGGGGCCGGTGCCCGGCCGCGAGGGCGCGGCGGAGGACGCGGCTCGACTCGGCGATGTACAGGCCCTCGGCCGGTTCGCGCAGGGTGCGCAGGTGCACGTCGGTGAGCCTGGTGTAGTCGGACACGCGCGGATCGTCCGGCCCGGCGATCCGGACGACCTGGCCCTCAGCCACGGACGAGCCTCAGGGTCATGTCGATGAGCGCCATGAGTCCCAGGAGCACGATCACGAACCGCAGGACGCCCGGGCGCATGCGCCGGCCGATGCCGGCACCGAGGAACCCGCCGATCGTGGAGCCGACCGCGATGAGGAGCACGACGAGCCAGTTGATCCGGTCGAAGGCGAAGAGCAGGTATGCGACCGCTGCGACCAGGTTCACCACGAGGGTCAGGATCACCTTCACGGCGTTGGACTGCTGGAGCGTGCCATGGAAGAAGATCCCGAGCGCCGCCATGAGCAGCACGCCCTGGGCGGCCGTGAAGTAGCCGCCGTAGACGCCGATGAGGAAGACCAGGACGTACAGGACTGCCGGGAGCCTCTGGTGGTCGGCCTCCTCGGGAGTGATATGGCCGAGTGCCTGCCGCGCCTTGGCCCACGCGGACAGCCTCGGCTGGAAGACCACGAGCAGGATCGCGACGACGATCAGCACCGGTGCGACGTACCCGAACACCTTCTCCGGGAGGATCAGGAGCAGGAAGGCGCCGAGCAGGCCCCCCGCGAGGGAGGCCGGGAGCAGCCTCACGAGCGTGCGCCTGGCGCTGGCGGCCTCGCGCCGGTAGCCGTAGGCGCCCGAGAAGCCGCCGGCCACGAGCCCCATCGCGTTCGAGATGATCGCGTTGACGGGCCCGTAGCCGAGGGCGACCAGGATCGGGAAGGTCACGAGGGAGCCGGACCCGACGATCGTGTTGATCGTCCCGGCCCAGAGCCCGCCGAGGAAGACCAGCGCCTCGCGCCAGAACTC
Source organism: Sinomonas halotolerans (assembly GCF_039615075.1). Classification (NCBI taxonomy): domain Bacteria; kingdom Bacillati; phylum Actinomycetota; class Actinomycetes; order Micrococcales; family Micrococcaceae; genus Sinomonas; species Sinomonas halotolerans. Next base: position 4,996 of record NZ_JBDFRB010000010.1, read on the forward strand.
CATGCTCAGGAGCTGGCAGGCGCGCCGGACTGGGCCGCGCCGGCCTTGGCGCCGGCATTCGCCGATCCTGCGCCGTCCTTCGCCGTGGCGGTGTAGCGGCCGCCGCGGGAGACCACGTCGAGCTCCATGCCGAAGGTCCGGCTGAGGTTCTCCTGCGTGAGGGTCGCCTCGATCGGGCCTGCAGCGACGATCCCGCCCTCGCGCAGCAGCATCGCGTGCGTGAAGCCCGGCGGAACCTCCTCGAGGTGGTGCGTCACGAGCACGAGCGCAGGGGCGGCGTCGTCCGCCGCGAGCTCCGCGAGACGGTGCACGAGCTCCTCGCGGCCCGCGAGGTCCAGGCCTGCGCCGGGCTCGTCGAGGAGGAGCAGCTCGGGGTCGGTCATGAGGGCGCGCGCGATCTGGACGCGCTTGCGCTCCCCCTCCGACAGCGAGGCGAACACGCGGCCCAGCAGCGGGCCCATCCCCCACTCGTTGAGCAGGCGGAACGCGCGGCGCTCGTCGTCCTTCTCGTAGGCCTCGTTCCAGCGGCCGGTAACCCCGTAGGCGGCGGTCACGACGACGTTGAGGACCTTCTCGTGCTCCGGGATCTGGGTGGCCAGCGCCGCGGAGGAGAGCCCGATCCGGGGGCGCAGCTCGAACACGTCGACCTTGCCGAGGGTCTCGTCCAGGATGTCGACGGTTCCGCGCGTTGGGTGGAGGCGGGCCGCGGCCAGGTGCAGGAGGGTCGTCTTGCCGGCGCCGTTGGGGCCCAGGATCACCCAGCGCTCGCCGTCGCGCACCTGCCAGTCGATGCTGTCCAGGAGCGTCTTCCGTCCTCGGACGACGCTCACTGAAGACAGCTGGAGAACGTTGCTCATGTCCTCTGACCTTAGTGCAGGATGTTCGCGGACCGCGAACCGCCGCCGCGCTGGCTAGAATCTGGGGCTATGCCTGCTGACTTCGCCGTCGTCCTCTCTGCCCCGACGCTCTCCGAGGAGGAAACCGCCGCGGCGACGCGGGCCCTCGAAGGCGTGGGTGCCGGCGTCGGGCCCTTCACCACGGACGGGGACGCGCGCTACGCCGTGGCGACCGCCGGCGTCGGGCTGGATCCGGCCCGTCTGGGCGAGGCGCGGGCCGCACTCGCGGGGCTTGGCACGGGCGCTGTCCTCGTGCCGGCGGCCCTGCGCGGCGCCGGGCGGAAGCTGCTCATCATGGACGTCGACTCGACCCTCATCCAGCAGGAGGTCATCGAGCTTCTCGCCGAGCACGCGGGCAAGCGCGAGGAGGTCGCTGCCGTGACCGAGGCCGCTATGCGCGGGGAGCTCGACTTCGCCCAGAGCCTGCACGCGCGCGTCGCCACGCTCGCCGGGCTCCCGGTGGAGGTCATCGAGAAGGCGCGCGCCGCCGTCGTACTCTCCCTCGGCGCTGAGGAGCTCATCGCTGCGTTCCACGCGGCGGGGCACATCGTGTGCGTCGTCTCGGGCGGGTTCAACCAGATCCTCGACCCGCTCGCTGCGCGGCTGGGGCTGGACCACGCGCTCGCGAACGAGCTCGAGGTGGTGGACGGCCGACTCACGGGCAAGGTGCTCGGCGAGGTCGTGGACCGGGCCGTCAAGGAGCGCATGCTGCGCGCGTGGGCCGGCGAGCACGGGATCCCGCTCGAGCACTGCATCGCGGTGGGCGACGGCGCCAACGACCTGGACATGCTCGGCGCGGCCGGGCTCGGGGTCGCGTTCAACGCCAAGCCCAAGGTGCGCGCCGCGGCTGACGCGACGGTCGACCTCCCGTACCTGGACATCGTCCGCCACTTCGCGGGGGTCTGACGGGACGCGACCCCACAGCAGACGGGACGCGACCCCACAGCAGACGGGACGGGACCCCACAAGGTTGTGGGGTCCCGTCCCTGCTGCTGTGGGGTCCCTGTCCGCCTCGGGTCTCTCAGCCCTGGAAGTGGCCCGCGCCGCCGACGTACTCGGTGTGGCCCGTCTCGACGTCGGCCGTGGCCATCTTCGCGACCTCGGCGGCGAACTCCTCGACCGAGTAGAGCTTGCCGGCGGCCTCGCGGCGGGCCTCGATCGCGCCCGGGGCGGCGCGGTCGAGCAGCGTCGCCGTGATGGTGCCCTCGATCATGTCGCCCGAGACGACGACGAAGGTGATGCCCTTCTCCTCGAGCCACGGGATGAGCTCGCGGAGCGCCTTCTCGCCGGCGTTCTTGGACCGGGCCACGGGCTCGTAGGCGTCCATCGTGGGGACCGTGTCGATGAAGTGGGCCTGGTGGCTCGTCACGAAGACGACGCGGGAGCCCGGCTTCATGCGCTCGGCTGCGGCCTTGAGCATCGCGACCTGGGCGTCGCGGTTCAGGCGCAGCGCGTAGTCCTCGCCCAGGCCCGACTCCATGCCGCCCGAGGCGTTGAGGACGAGCAGGTCGAGGGAGCCGAAGGCCTCCACCGCTGCCTGGGCGAGCGCCTCGACGTCGTCCGCGTTCGTCAGGTCCCCGCCCACGGCGACGGCGCGGCCGCCGGCGGCCTCGATCTCCGAGACGACCTTGTTCGCGCGCGGCGCCTTCTGGCGGTAGTTGATGACGACGGCGGCTCCCTCGCCGGCGAGGATCTTCGCCGTTGCGGCGCCGATCCCGCGCGACGAGCCGGTGACGACTGCGGTCTTGCCCTCGAGAACTCCCATGCGGGCCCCTTCCTTCCGACCGGACGTGGCGCTCTGGTCCGGCCTTGTCCGATCCATCCAAATGGCTGTGGCTGGGCACCATCATGCCAGCCGGTACGGCGCGGGGCCGTTGTAGGAAACCTCCAACAACGGCCCCGCCCATCACGAGGTGCTCGGGCTCAGTGGCCCATGCCGAGCCCGCCGTCGACCGGGATCACGGCCCCGGAGATGTAGGCGGCCTCGTCGCTCGCGACCCAGCGGACCACGTTGGCCACCTCCTCCGCCTCGGCGAAGCGGCCGGCGGGGACCTTCGTGAGGTAGTCCTTCTGCGTCTCCTCGGGGAGCTCGGCCGTCATGTCCGTGTTGATGAAGCCCGGCGCGACGACGTTCGCCGTGATCCCGCGTGAGCCCAGCTCCCGCGTGAACGAGCGGGCGAGCCCGACGAGGCCGGCCTTGGACGCCGAGTAGTTGATCTGGCCCGGCGCGCCGTAGAGGCCCGACACGGAGGAGATGAGGACGACGCGGCCGCGGCGCAGGCGGATCATGCCCTTCGACGCACGCTTGACCACGCGGAACGCACCGGTGAGGTTCGTGTCGATGACCGAGGTGAAGTCCTCCTCGCTCATGCGCAGCAGGAGCGTGTCCTTCGTGATGCCGGCGTTGGCCACGAGGACCTCCACCGGGCCGTGTGCCTCCTCGACTGCCTTGAAGGCGGCGTCGACAGAGGCCTCGTCCGTGACGTCGGCCTGGACGCCGAGGATCCCCTCGGGCAGCTCGGACGGGGTCCGGTAGGTCACGGCGACCTTGTCCCCGTTGGCGAGGAACGCCTTGGCGATGGCCAGTCCGATGCCGCGGTTGCCGCCGGTCACGAGGACGCTGCGCGGTGAGGGTGCTTCCAGGCTCACGGTGCTCCTTGGAGGGGTTCGGGGCGCCGCTGCTCGGCGCCGGTCCAGAAGTGAATCCTAGCCGCCGCGGCACGGACCTGCGGGTACAACGGGCGCGTACGACGGCGGGCCCCACCCGCCGTCGTACGCCCGCCGGCCGCCGGGCTCGGGGCGCGCACCCGCCGATTGGCCCGCTGCCCGGGACCGGTGGGACAATGGAGGGCACTGGGAGAGTGATGACGAGACATTCTGGGCCGCGCAGGGGCCATGAGGACGGCAGCAGCGCCGTGGAGGTCCACAGCATCACCGCCGCCGCCCCCGCGCACAGTGTGGACATGCACCAGCGGATGGTCCGCTATGCGGTGGCGATGGGCATCCGCATGGTGTGCATCCTGCTGCTCTTCGTCCTCGACGGCTGGTGGAAGATCGCGGCGGTCGCCGGCGCGGTGTTCCTGCCGTGGGTCGCCGTGGTGATCGCCAACGCCGGCACGCAGGCCGAGGTGTACGAGAGCGAGGCGGTGGATTCGGTGCCGTTCGGCGAGCTCCCCGCTGCGCCCCCGTCCGCTGAGGCCGGCGCTGCGGCGGGCGAGACCATCCAGGGCGAGACCGTCCCGGAGGAGGACGTGCCGGATGAGGACGGGGACGGCGCGCAGGACGGCGTGACGGCCCCGCGCGACGACGAGGGCCGCCCGGGCGGGCGGCAGGAGGGAGCCGGGTGAACCTGCTCGAGATGATGCCCGGCGCCGGGGACGGTCCGCAGGCCCCCGTGTGCTCGCGCAAGGGCTGCCGTGAGGCCGCGGCATGGCAGCTGCTCTGGAACAACCCGAAGATCCACACCCCCGAGCGCCGCAAGGCCTGGCTTGCATGCGACGAGCACCGCGGCTGGCTCGAGGACTACCTGCGCACCCGCCTCCTCTGGCGCGAGACGCTCCCCCTCGGCCCGGCGGGGGCGGCCTGATGTACCGCTTCCTCTTCACCCGGCGCTGGCTCACCTACCTCGGCATCGCGGCCCTCTTCGCCGTGGCGTGCGTCTTCCTGAGCCGCTGGCAGATGGCGCGCCTGGACGAGGCGCGCGCCGTGGTGGACAGGGTCGAGCAGAACTACGACGCCCCCGCGCTGCCGTTCGCCCAGGCCGCAGGCCAGTTCTCGCAGCTGGACATCGCCAGCGAGTGGCGCCCTGTTGCGCTGCGCGGAACCTATGACGTGGAGCAGACGAGGGTCGTGCGGAACCGCCCCCTCAACGGCCAGCCCGGCTACGAGGTCGTGGTCCCGCTGCGCCTCACGAGCGGCGAGACGGTCGTCGTCGACCGCGGCTGGCTCCCGATCGGCAACGCCGAGTCGGGCCGCCCGGACGCCGTGCCCGCCCCGCCCGAGGGGACGGTCGACGTCGTCGTGCGCCTGCGCCCCGCCGAGCCCGCCCTGGACCGCGGCGCCCCCCAGGGCCAGCTCGCCTCGATCGACCTCGCCGCCTACTCCGCCGAGCTCCCCTACCCCGTCCTCACCGGCGCCTACGGCCAGCTTGCCTCCGAGGACCCGGCGCCGGCGGAGACGCCCGCACCGCTCCCCCGCCCCCAGCCGAATGAGGGCACCCACCTCTCCTACGCACTCCAGTGGCTCGCGTTCGGCGTGCTCATGTTCGTCGCGTTCGGCTGGGCCGCGCGGCAGCAGGCCCGCAATGACGCGATCGACGCCGCTGCCGACGCCGCCGAGGCGCACGAGACGGCCGTCGCCGAGGGCCGCGACGACGCGGCTGCGCGCGAGGCGGCCCAGCGTGCCGCGGCGAAGGCCGCGCGGCTCGCGCCCCGGAAGCCGCGCCGGCGCACCGCGGAGGAGGAAGAGGACGCGATCCTCGACGCCCAGGGCTACCAGTAGCCCTGGCGTCCGGCGCGGCCTATAGGATCGTCCGCATGGCTTCCCCTGGTCCCGGCTCTCCCGTGGAGCGTGTGCGCGCCGCCCTCGTCGCCGCCGGGCTCGCGGACACAGTCCGCACGTTCGACGACGAGGTCCCCACGGCCGCCGCAGCCGCGGCCGTGCTGGAGTGCGAGGTCGGCGCGATCGCCAACAGCCTCGTGTTCGACCTCGACGGCGCCCCCCTGCTGATCCTCGCGAGCGGTGCCGCGCGCGTGGACACGAACCTCGTTTCGCGGCAGCTCGGCGCCAAGGTTCGGCGGGCGTCGCCGGAGTTCGTGCTCGAGCACACCGGCCAGCGCGTGGGCGGCGTCGCCCCCGTCGGGCACCCGGCGCCGCTGCGCACGCTCATCGACACCCACCTCGCGGCCCACCCGCTCCTGTGGGCGGGGGCCGGGGACCACCGCTCGATGCTCTCGATCACCTATGCGGACCTGGCCCGGGTGACCGGCGCCGAGGAGCTCGAGGTCAGGTAGCGGAGGGCGGTCGCCGCCGCCCCGAGCGCCCCTGACGCTCAGGCGAGCGTGATGAGGTCCAGGTAGTCCGCGCTCCAGAGGTCCTCGACGCCGTCGGGCAGCAGGACGACGCGTTCGGGGTTGAGCGCCTCGACCGCGCCCTCGTCGTGGCTGACCATGACCACGGCGCCCTTGTAGGTCTTGAGCGCACCGAGGATCTCGCGGCGGCTCGCGGGGTCGAGGTTGTTGGTCGGCTCGTCGAGGAGCAGCACGTTCGCGCTCGAGGCCACGATCGTCGCGAGGGCGAGACGCGTCTTCTCGCCGCCCGAGAGCACGCCCGCGGGCTTGTCGACATCGTCGCCCTGGAAGAGGAACGAGCCGAGGATCCCGCGCACGTCCGCGTCGCCGAGGTGGTCGGGGGCGGCGCTGCGCATGTTCTCGAGGACCGTGCGGTCGTGGTCGAGGGTCTCGTGCTCCTGGGCGTAGTAGCCGATCTTGAGCCCGTGGCCGGGCTTGATCTCGCCGGTGTCCGGGGCGTCGACGCCCGCGAGCATGCGCAGGAGCGTCGTCTTGCCCGCGCCGTTGAGGCCCAGGATGACGACGCGCGAGCCGCGGTCCACGGCCAGGTCCACGTCGGTGAAGATCTCGAGCGAGCCGTAGGACTTGCTCAGGCCCTCGGCCGTGAGCGGCGTCTTGCCGCACGGGGCCGGCTCGGGGAAGCGCAGGGCGGCCACGCGGTCGGAGGCGCGCTCCTCCTGGAGGCCCGCGAGCATCCGCTCGGCGCGCTTGGCCATGTTCTGCGCCGCGACGGCCTTGGTGGCCTTCGCGCGCATCTTGTTCGCCTGGTCGAGCAGGACGGCGGCCTTCTTCTCCGCGTTGGCCCGCTCGCGGCGCCGCGCGCGCTCGTCGGTCTCGCGCTGGGCGAGGTAGCGCTTCCAGCCCATGTTGTAGATGTCGATGACGGCGCGGTTCGCGTCGAGGTGGAAGACCTTGTTCACGGTCGCCTCGAGCAGCTCGACGTCGTGCGAGATGACGATGAGCCCGCCCTGGTGCGCCTTGAGGAAGTCCCGCAGCCAGGCGATCGAGTCGGCGTCAAGGTGGTTCGTGGGCTCGTCCAGGAGCATTGTCTCGGCGCCGGAGTACAGGATCCGCGCGAGCTCGACACGGCGGCGCTGGCCGCCCGAGAGGGTGCGCAGCGGCTGGTTGAGGATGCGGTCCGGGAGGGCCAGGTTCGCCGAGATCGCGGCCGCCTCGGCCTCGGCGGCGTACCCGCCTCCGGCGAGGAACTCGGCCTCGAGCCGGTCGTAGCGCGCCATGGCCTTGCGCTGCACTGCCGGGTCGTCGCTCGCCATCTCGGCCTGCGCGGTGCGGAGCCGGCGCACGACGACGTCGAGCCCCCGGGCGGAGAGGATGCGGTCCCGCGCGAGCTGCTCCATGTCCGGGGTACGCGGGTCCTGGGGCAGGTAGCCGATCTCGCCCGTGCGCGTCACCGTGCCGGCGGCGGGCAGCCCCTCGCCCGCGAGGACCCGGGTCAGGGTCGTCTTGCCGGCGCCGTTGCGGCCGACCAGCCCGATCTTGTCCCCCTTGTCGATCCGGAAGTTCACCCCGTCCATGAGCAGGCGGGCGCCGGCGCGCAGTTCGAGATTGGAGACAGTGATCACGGGGGGTGTTGCCTTTCGCGCAGGTGGGGACCCGAGAAGGGCCACCCACCATGCTAGCCGCCGCGGGCCAGCAGCCCTGGATCGCCCTCGAGCGCGGACAGCGCCAGGTCCTTGTAGCCCACCGCATCGAAGAGGACGGTGAGGCGGTCCGCGTGGACCGCCATGACCGAGCCGGCGCCCCATTCACGGTGCCGCACGGGTGCCTGGACGGCCCACCCGCCAGCCTCGGCGGCCTCCCGGGCCGCCATCTCCTCCGCCATCTCCTCGAGGCGCCCGTCGGCGCTCCCGCCGGTGCACCTGTCGCAGTTCCCGCACCACGCGCGCGCCTCCTCCCCGAAGTAGTTGAGGAGCCACTGGCGGCGGCACCCGGTCGTCTCCGCGTAGCCCCGCGCCATCTCGATCCGCGACTCGTCGATACGCACGCGGGCCTCCTCGCGCTCCTGCGCGCGCTCCACCGCCTCCTCGGCCGTCACGCCCCGCGCCGCACTGATGCCACGGCGGCCGACGACGACAGCACCGCACCGCTCGAGCGCATCGACCGCGCGGGCCAGGGCGCGCGGACCCAGCCCCGTCGCCTCCCGCAGCGCGGCCCGGGGCACAGTCCCGAGGCGGTCGACCGCGCGGAAGGCGGCCTCGGCGTCGTCCGCCGACAGCCCGCCGCGGGCGAAGAAGCGCTGCAGCCCGAGGTCCTCGCTGCGGTAGTGCAGCACCGCTCGGGCCGGGCTGCCGTCACGGCCCGCGCGCCCGATCTCCTGGTAGTAGCTGTCCAGCGAGTCCGGGATGTCCGCATGGACCACGAACCGCACGTCCGGCTTGTCGATCCCCATCCCGAAGGCCGAGGTCGCCACCACCACGTCGAGCCCGTCCCCGAGGAAGCGCTCGTGGACCGCGGCGCGCTCGGCGGCCTTCCGGCCCGCGTGGTACGCGGCCGCCCGCAGGCCACGTCCGGCCAGGTCCTCCGAGTACTCCTCGGCCTCCCGCCGGGTCGCGGCGTAGAGCAGGCCCGGCCCCTCGAGCCCGGCGACGTCGTCGAGCACCCGCGCGCGCTTGCCCTTCGCGTCCTCGTGGCGCACCACCTCGAGGGCGATCTCGGGCCGGTCGAAGCCCTCGACCACGGTCTCGGGCCGCTCGAGCCCGAGCAGCCCGGCGATCTCCTCCCGGGTGCGCGGGGTCGCGGTCGCCGTGAGGGCCACGACGGGCGGCCTGCCCAGCGCGCGGGCCACTGTGCCGAGCGAGAGGTAGTCGGGGCGGAAGTCATGGCCCCACGAGGAGACGCAGTGCGCCTCGTCGACCACGAACAGCGCAGGGCGCAGGCGGGCGAGCCGCTGCACCGTCTCCTGGCGGGCCAGCTGCTCCGGTGCGAGGAACACGAACCGCGCCCGGCCGGCGTCGGCGGCCTCCCACGCCTCGCGTGTGGCGCGCACGCCGAGCGACGAGTTGACCGCCACCGCGCTGCCCGGGCCGAGCACGGCCCCGAGCGCCTCGGTCTGGTCGCGCTGGAGCGCGATGAGCGGGCTCACCACCACCGTGGGGCCGTCGAGCAGGACGCCGGGGATCTGGTACACCGCCGACTTGCCGTGGCCGGTGGGCATGACCGCGAGGACGTCGCGGCCGCTTGCCGCGGCGCGGACCGCCTCGAACTGGCCCGAGCGCCACTGCGTGATCCCGAACCGATCCGCGGCCACCGCCCGCAGCTCCTCGTCGCTGGGGCGGTTCCCGTTGCTGCGGTTCCCGGTGCCGCCGAGGTCGGTGCCGTCATGCTCTCTGCCCTCTGCGTCCATGCCCGGGCGCTTACCCCCCGCCTGCAGCCGGAAACGGCGCCGCGTTGTAGCGGACCGCCAACCGGGCGCCCGAGCCGCTCGTGGCAGCTCTACAAAATGGGCTGTCCGCCACGGGCGTAGCCTTCACACCAGACCCGTCCGCACCACCCCGAGGAGACCGCTGTGAGCCAGAAGGCCACCTCCGACAGCCCACCGCGCCCCGTGAACCGGCTCGAACTCAGGGACGTCTCGGTCGCCGTCGCCGTGGAGGACGCGCCGGAGAAGGTGATCCTCGAGAGTGTCGACGTGGCCCTGGGCGAGGCGCGCATCGCCGTCATCGGCGCGAACGGCTCCGGCAAGTCCACGCTCCTGCGCCTGCTCAACGGCCTCATCGCCCCCACGACGGGCAGCGTCACGGTCGGGGGGCTGGACACGGTGCGGGACGGGCGTGCCGTGCGGCAGCGCGTGGGCTTCGTCTTCACGGACCCGCTCTCGCAGCTCGTCATGCCCACGGGCCGCGAGGACGTCGAGCTCTCGCTGCGCCGGCATCACCGCGACCGCTCCGCGCGGGCCGCCGCCGCGCAGGCCGTCCTCGAGCGCTTCGGCCTCGCGGCGCTCGCGGACCAGAGCGTCTACGAGCTCTCGGGCGGCGAGCGGCAGCTCATGGCCCTCGCCGCGGTGCTCGCGGTCGAGCCGGAGGTCCTCGTCCTCGACGAGCCCTCCACGCTCCTGGACCTGCGCAACCGCGAGCTCCTGCGCCGCACGCTCGCAGGACTTCCGCAGCAGGTCATCCTCACCACGCACGACCTCGAGCTGGCCCTGGACGCGGACCGCGTCCTCGTGGTCGAGGACGGCCGCATCGCCTTCGACGGCGACCCCGCTGAGGCGGTCGGGTTCTACCGGGCGCTGTGCGCGGCGGCCCCTGTTCCCGTGGGGACCGGGCAGGGACGCACGACGGCGGGAAGCCGCTGATGCGCGCCCGCTCGGCCGGGGGGCTGCTCGCCGGCTACGTCCCCGGCCGCTCGTGGCTCCACCGCGCGCCGCTGTGGGCGAAGTTCGCGGGAGTCGTCGCCGCGGGCGCGGCGAGCTTCGTCCTTGTGGACTGGCGCGTCTCGGCCGCGGCGCTCGCGGGCGCCATCGCCGTGTGGCTCTCCGCAGGCCTCGGCGGGCGCCGGCTCGTGGCGTCCTGGAAGCTCGTGCTGCCGCTCGCCGTCGTGCTCTTCGCCTTCCAGGCCTGGCAGCAGGGGCCCGCGACCGCGACCCGGATCGTCGCGAACCTCCTCCTGTGCTTCGTCGCCGCGGGCCTGCTCACGGCGACCGTCCCGCTCGAGCGCCTGCTCGACGCCGTCGCATCCCTCGCGCGGCCGTTCCGCCGCTTCGGGGCGGATCCGGAGCGGTTCGCGCTCGCCATCGCGATCATGCTCCGCAGCATCCCGGTGCTCGCCGGGGCGTTCGCCGAGGTCGGGGACGCCGCCCGGGCGCGGGGCCTCGAACGCAGCGTCCGCGCGCGCACGGTGCCTGTGGTCCTCTCCACGGTCGCCTACGCGCGGCGCACCGGAGACGCCCTCGCGGCCCGCGGCCTCGGCGACGACTGACTGCCTCCCCACGTGCGGCCACCTCCCACCCCACGCGCGGCCACCTCCCACCCCACACGTGGCCACCTCCCACCCCACACGTGGCCACCTCCCACCCCACACGTGGCCACCTCCCACCCCACACGTGGCCACCGCGTTCGGCAGGCGTTCTGGTTTAGGCTGCCCGCTTGCTGAACAGAACCCGGAGTTCTCTGCGGATCCGGTCGAAGTCGTCGCGAAGGTCCTCGGCCGTGACGTGGATGACGATCCATCCCGCCGCGCGGAACGCTGCATCGCGTCTGGCGTCCTTGAGCTGTTGGTCCTCCTCACGGTGGTGGGCGCCTTCGTATTGCAGGACGACGCGGATCTCCGGATAGCCCATGTCACCGGTCGGAGAGAACGGATCGAAAGGGCGGAGCGCGATCTGAAGCTCCGGCTCGGGGAAACCATAGGCAAGGAGGGCCAGCCGTAGAAGGGTCTCGGGGATCGAGTCGGACCCCACTCGCATGTCAGCCAGCGCCGCCCTGAGCTTGGCGAGCCCTTTGACGTTGGGGTGCGCCCTCAGCATCTCCGTCAGTCGTGCTGTCGTGGCGTAGGGCTCGGCACGGCATTCAAGTTTCGAGCGGGGTTTCCGTATCAGCTGGTCGCCCATCGCAGTGAGGGCGACCGGGCCGAGCTCGTGGGCCATGTCGAACCACGTCCTTGCAGGTGTCGTCACGTGGACGCCACCCGCGACCGTCTCGATCTCTTCGGGGAGCACACGAACGCGATGCCCGACGACCCCCGTGCGGCGGACCCGCTGCCCGCCGGCCTTGCGGCTCACGTGAAGTAGACGATGGTCTCCGGCTGACTCGGGAAGCCAGAGTCCGTGGATGGCGGCCGCTGTCCTGTGACTGCCCCAGCCGCCCGGGGCGACGGCGAGATGGGCGCGAAGGCGGTCCACGAGCCGGTGGTCAGTCCCACGAGGGATGTAGAGCTCCCGGCTCACGTGGCGGACGTCCTCCTTCAGGAGATCCCGGTAGGAGAACCCCAGAGACGCTGCCTCGGATGACGTGAAGGGCCGATCGAGCGGTGCGGATGCCGGCGTGGGGTCTGTGGTCATAGCCACATGCTTCCACGGACGGCTGGGTCCTGCGTCGAGTTATCCACAGGCTGGTGCGAGCGGGCACGCGGGGGATGAGACGTCGCCACGCGTTGGGTCAGACGTGGCCAGCCGTTGGGTCAGACATGGCCACGCCTTGGGTCAGACATGGCCACGCCTTGGGTCAGACATGGCCACGCCTTGGGTCAGTGGTGGCCACGCGAGGGGCGAGATGAGGCCACATGGGGGTCAGAGGCGGACGGCCTCGAAGAGCGCCGCCGTCCCGATGCCGCCTGCTGAGCTGATCATGGCCAGGCACAGCGCCCCCTCGGGCAGCTGCTGCGCCCGCGCGAGCAGCCGGACGACCGAGACGGCCCCCGACGCCCCGTACGCATGGCCGAGGGCGAGGGCCCCGCCATCGGTGTTGAGGACGGCCTCGACCCGGCTGTCGTCCAGCCCGAGCCGGTCCATGCACGCGAGCACCTGGCCGGCGAACGCCTCGTTGAACTCGATCGCAGCCAGAGCGTCCGCTGAGATCCCGCCCCTCGCCAGGAGTCGCTCGGCCGCTGCTGCCGCGCCGAGGCCGAGCCGGCGCGGATCAACGCCCACGGTCTCGGCATCGCGGAACGCGAGGGCGGTCCGCCCCGCCAGCATGCCGGGCGCCGCCTCCCCGGGCGCCACGACGAGCACGCCCGCGGCGCCGTCAGCGTCGGGGCACGAGTTCCCGGCCGTCACCCTACCCCCGGGCACGAACGCCGCGGGGAAGCGCGCGAGCAGCTCCGGCCGCAGGCTCGGCCGGGGGCCGTTGTCCGCGTACACCCAGCCGCCTCCCCCGGTGCCGGCTCCGCGCACGGCGACGAGCTCGCCGTCGAACGCCCCCCGGGCCGCAGCGGCGAGCGCCCGCTGATGGCTGCGGAGCGCGAAGGCGTCCTGCCGGGCCCTCGTCACGCCGGCCTCGCGGGCCACCGCCTCGGCCGCGACCCCCATGTCCGGGTCTCCGGACTCGGCCTCGCCCGCCTCGTCCCCGCCGCGGCCGCGGTGCGCAGGCGCATGCTGGGCGCGCGCGTAGAACTCGATCCCCCCGTCGGCCAGTCGGCGTCCCCGCACCGGCGCCGTCGAGATGCTCTCCGCTCCCCCGGCGATGTAGGCGCGCCCTGCGCCCGCCTGGGCGAGCCGGCACGCGAGCACGATCGCGTCGAGCCCCGAACCGCACTGCCGGTCCACCGTGATTCCGGGCAGCGACTCGGGCAGGCCCGCCTCGAGGGCCGCGAGGCGCGCGAGGTTCCCGCCGCCTCCCGCGGCGTTGCCCACGACGACGTCCGCCAGCGCGGCAGGGTCCGTCCCCTCCGCGAGGGCCGCGAGGACGGGCGCGAGGAGCTCGTGCACGGGAACGTCCTTGAAGGCCGTTCGGGAGCGCGCGAGGGGGGTGCGGAGCGCGCGCACGATCAGCGGCGCACCGCCGGTCGGGACCGGTGCCGCCGGTGGACGCACAGCATCAGACGAGGGCGCAGCATCAGACGAGGCCACTGGGTCAGACGAGGGCGCGGGCACGCGGATCCCCCTCGAGCACCCAGCGGGCGAACTCGGCGCGGCTCAGCTTGCCGCGCTCGGTGGTCGGAAGGGACTCGAGCTGGAGGTACTGGAGCGGGCGCTTGACCGGCGCGAGGGTGCCCTCGAGTCCCGCCCGCAGGGCGAGCTGGCCCAGCCCGGCATGCGCCGGGACGATCCCGGCCACGATCCGCTGCCCGCGCACGTCGTCGGGGACCCCCGTGACCACCACCTCGGCGACGCCGGGGAGCATGGCGAGCGCGGCCTCGACCTCATGCGGGTACACGTTCGCCCCGCCGGTGTTGATCATGTCCGCGAGCCGGCCCAGGACGTGCAGCACGCCGTCCTCGAGGAAGCCCTGGTCGCGTACCGTGGCCCAGCCGCCGAGGCTCGTGAACGCCTCCCCATCGTCGCCCCACACGTACCCGGCGCTCACGAGCGGGCTGCGCACGCAGATGTTCCCCGCGGTGCCGTCCGGGACCGGCCGCCCGCCGTCGTCGAGGATCGCGACCTCCACGCCGGGGAAGGCGCGCCCGACGCCGGTCCCCACCTCCGCGGGCCCCTCGCCCGGGTCGTGGCGGCTCGCGGCGACGAATGAGAGCTCCGAGGCGCCGTAGTACTCCCACACGGTGGCGTTCGGCGCCCAGCGCCGGCCGGCCTCGAGCGTGCGGCGGTCGAGCTTCTGGCCGGCGCACACGATGGCGGTGATGCCGCTCGCGTCGACGTCCCCCGTGATGCCCCGCTCTGCGAGGACGCGCAGCATCGTCGGGACGAGGACGAGGCGCGTGATGCCCCGGCGCGCGATCTCGGCGTGGGCGTCCGCGACGTCGAAGTGCGCGAGGGTGTGGAATGCCGCGCCGGCGTAGAGGCATTCGGACAGGGTGTAGAGGTTCAGGCTCGCCGAGAGGGGTCCGGGGACCAGCACCCGGTCCTCGGGCGTGAGGCCGAAGCATGCGCTGGAGGCCTCGAATGAGCGCCGCCACGAGTCGCGCGTGCGGGAGAACCCCTTGGGCAGCGCCGTGGTGCCGGAGGTCAGGCCCACGAGGAACGACGACGAGAGGTCGCCGTCCGCGAGCTCGTCCGGGCCGGTCGGGGTGCGGCTCCAGCGCTGGGCGAGGCGCTCCGCGACCTCGTCGGCGAGCTCCTGCGGCCAGAGCGGGTCCAGGACGGCGCACTCGCGCCGGCCCGCGACACCGGCGGCCCAGCGGACGGCGAACCCCACCCCGTTGCCCTCGCGCAGGATCCCCGTCGGCGCGCCCGAGCGGGCGAGGTCCGCGGCAGCGTCGCGCAGCCCCGACCACGAGAGCCGGTCCCCCCCGCACACGAGGGCGACGTCGTCCGGCTTCTCGGCCGCCCAGCGGGCCAGTCTGTCGAGGAAGGGCATCCTCCGAGTCTATCGGCGCGCCGTGAGGCTACTCTTGGGTCATGAGCTTCAATGACGGCGCGCAGCTGGACCCGTCACAGGTCCAGGACCGCAGGGGCGGCGGCGGGATCGGCCGCGGCACCAAGATCGGCGGCGGGATCGGTGGCGGCATCCTCGTGCTCATCCTGGCCCTGTTCGGGATCAACCCGGACATCCTCAGCGGGCTCACCGAGCAGGGCCCTGGGACGCAGCAGGAGCAGACCGGTCCGGGGAGCATCGCCGAGTGCCGCTCGGGCGTCTCCGCGGACGAGCGGCTGGACTGCCGGATCGTCGGCACGGTCAACAGCCTCAACGCGTTCTGGAGCAAGTACCTCCCCGAGCGCGGCGTCGAGTACCCGAGGCCGGAGACCGTCATCTTCGATGCGGGCGTGCGCACGGCGTGCGGGCCGGCGACGAGCGAGGTGGGTCCGTTCTACTGCCCCGCAGACACGACTGCCTACTTCGACCCCGGGTTCTTCCAACTCCTCGAGACCCGGTTCGGCGCCTCGGGCGGGCCGCTCGCGCAGGAATACGTTGTGGCGCACGAGTTCGGGCACCACGTGCAGAACATCCTCGGGACCCTCGACTACGCGCAGCAGGACCCGAAGGGCCCCCAGTCCGGGGCGGTCAGGGTCGAGCTGCAGGCGGACTGCTTCGCGGGCCTCTGGACCCGGTACGCGACCACCGTCAAGGACCCCGCCACCGGGCAGCCGTTCCTCGAGCCCCTCACTCCGAAGGACCTCCGCGACGCGCTCTCGGCCGCCGAGGCCGTCGGCGACGACCGCATCCAGGAGGCCGCCACGGGGCGGGTCAGTCCCGAGGCCTGGACCCACGGCTCGAGCGAACAGCGCCAGGCCTGGTTCTACCGCGGCTACAAGAGCGGCGACATCAACCAGTGCAACACCCTCACGGGCAAGGTGTAGGAATCGCGGGTGACGACGACGGGCGGCCGCCCTCCAGAGGAAGGCGGCCGCCCGTCGTCGTGCGCCGTGTCGAGCCAGGGGCGAGCCTAGATGTTGAAGCCGAGCGCCCGCATCTGGTCGCGCCCGTCCTCGGTGATCCGCTCGGGACCCCATGGCGGCATCCACACCCAGTTGAGGCGCCACTCGTCCACCACGCCCTCGAGGGCCTTGCCGACCTGCTCCTCGAGCACGTCGGTGAGCGGGCAGGCCGCGGTGGTGAGCGTCATGTTGATGAGCAGTGCACCGTCCTCGCCGTACTCGAGGCCGTAGACGAGCCCGAGGTCCACGACATTGACCCCCAGCTCGGGATCGATCACGTCCTTGAGGCTCTCCTCGACGTCCTCGAGGGACGTCTGCGCAGGCTGGATCTCGGTCATCGTGCTGCCCTCTCTCAGGCCTTCGCCGCGCCGGCGCCGGCCACGTAGCGGTCGTAGCCCTCGTCCTCGAGGCGGTCGGCAAGCTCGGGGCCGCCCTGCTCGGCGATGCGGCCGTCCACGAACACGTGCACGAAGTCCGGCTTGATGTAGCGCAGGATCCGCGTGTAGTGCGTGATGAGCAGCGTGCCCATGTTGCCCTCGGCGTGGGCGCGGTTGACGCCCTCGGAGACGACCTTGAGCGCGTCGACGTCGAGGCCTGAGTCGGTCTCGTCGAGGACGGCGAACTTGGGCTTGAAGAGCTCGAGCTGGAGGATCTCCACGCGCTTCTTCTCACCGCCGGAGAAGCCCTCGTTGACGTTGCGCTGGGCGAAGTCCGCGTCGATGCGCAGCTGGTCCATGGCGGCCTTGACGTCCTTGGTCCACGTGCGCAGGGCGGGTGCCTGGCCGTCGATCGCGGTCTTGGCGGTGCGCAGGAAGTTCGTCATCGTGACGCCCGGGACCTCGACCGGGTACTGCATCGCGAGGAAGAGGCCCGCGCGGGCGCGCTCGTCCACGCTCATGGCGAGGACGTCCTCGCCGTCGAGCGTGATCGAGCCCGAGGTGACGGTGTAGCGCGGGTGGCCAGCGATCGTCGAGGCCAGGGTGGACTTGCCCGAGCCGTTGGGGCCCATGATGGCGTGGGTCTCACCGGTCTTGATCGTGAGGGTGACGCCCTTGAGGATCTCCTTCACGCCCTGCTCGGTCTCGATCGAGACGTGCAGGTCCTTGATCTCCAGAGTCGACATGTGTGTTGTTCTCCTTGTTCCCCGGTCGCACCGGGCGAGGTGTAGCGGGGTCAGTTGTCTCCGGCGGCGAGCTCGCGCTCGACAGCCTCGGTGAGGTGCTCTTCGATGGCCGGAACGCCGATCTTCTGGATGATCTCGTTCAGGAACCCGCGGACGACGAGGCGGCGGGCCACGTCCTCCGGGATGCCGCGGGCCATGAGGTAGAAGAGGTGGTCGTCGTCGAAGCGGCCGGTCGCACTCGCATGCCCGGCCCCCTCGATGAGCCCCGTCTCGATCTCGAGGTTCGGCACGGAGTCGGCGCGGCAGCCGTCGGTCAGCACGAGGTTCTGGTTCTTCTCGTAGCTGTCCGTGCCCTCGGCCTCCTTGCGGATGAGGACGTCGCCGACCCACACGGTGCGCGCTTCCTTGCCCTGCAGGGCGCCCTTGTACAGGACGTTGGAGACGCAGTTGGGCTGGGCGTGGTCCACGAACGTGCGGTGCTCGAGGTGCTGGCCTGCATCGGCGAAGTAGAGGCCGTACAGCTCGGCCTCGCCGCCCGGCGCGGCGAAGCGCGCGGTCGGGGTCATGCGGACCACGCCCCCGCCGAGGCTCACCACGATGTGCTTGAGCTTCGCGTCGCGGCCGATCCTCACCTGCTGGCTCGAGGCGTGCACGGCCGTGTCGTCCCACTCCTGGAGCGAGACGAGGGTGAGCTCGGCGCCGTCCTCGAGGACCACCTCGACGTTCTCGGACACCACGGCCTCGCCCTCGTGCCCGAGCACGACGACGCCGCGCGCCCCGGCCTCGGCGATGACCACGACGTGGGCTGCTGCGGGCACCGACCCGGTCCCGGTCTGCTGGATCCGCACCGGGGCGTCGAGCTCGACGCCGGCCGGGAGGGTCACGACCGTGGCCTCGCCGAAGTGCGCCCACGCGTTCGCGGACGCGCGGTCCTCGGGGGTCGCGGCGGAGCCGACGCGGGAGTCGTCGCGGCCGACCGCCTCGACGCGCACCTGCTCGGGTGCGTCGACAGCGACCGCCGGGGCGGCGCCGTCGAGCGCCACCGCGTGGAGCCCGCCGAAGCGCTTGAGCGGCGTGAACCGCCACTCCTCCTCGTTGCCCTTCACCTCGGGGAAGTCCTCGAGCCGGTAGGAGGCGAGGCGGCCGGCACGCGAGCTGTCCGGCACGCCGAAGCCGCCGCCGTGGGAGTGGCCCTTCGCCGCAGCGCCGCCCAGGGCGCCGGCCTTTGCCTCGGCGGGGACGAGGCTCTCGCCCTCCTCCGTGAAGCCGAGGATCGAGGGGGCCCCGATGCGTGCCTTGTCCTGCGCCGCTTCGGCGAATTTGATGCTTTCAGTCATGACTAACCGACGGACCCTTCCATCTGCAGTTCGATCAGGCGGTTCAGCTCGAGGGCGTACTCCATGGGCAGCTCACGGGCAATCGGCTCGATGAAGCCGCGCACGATCATGGCCATGGCCTCGTCCTCGGGCATGCCGCGGGACATGAGGTAGAAGAGCTGCTCCTCGGACACCCGCGACACGGTGGCCTCGTGGCCGAGCACCACGTCGTCCTCGCGGATGTCGATGTACGGGTACGTGTCCGAACGGGAGATCGTGTCGACGAGCAGTGCGTCGCAGCGGACCGTGTTCGCCGAGTGCTTGGCACCCTCGCGGACCTGGACGAGGCCGCGGTACGCAGCCCGGCCGCCGCCGCGGGCCACCGACTTGGACACGATCGAGGACTTGGTGTTCGGCGCGATGTGGACCATCTTCGAGCCGGTGTCCTGGTGCTGGCCCTCGCCCGCGAACGCGATCGAGAGGGTCTCGCCCTTGGCGTGCTCGCCCACGAGGTACACGGCCGGGTACTTCATGGTGACCTTGGAGCCGATGTTGCCGTCGATCCACTCCATCGTCGCGCCCTCGTGGCACACGGCGCGCTTGGTCACGAGGTTGTAGACGTTCGTGGACCAGTTCTGGATGGTCGTGTAGCGGACGCGGGCGCCCTTCTTCACGATGATCTCGACCACGGCGGAGTGCAACGAGTCGGACGTGTAGATCGGCGCCGTGCAGCCCTCGATGTAGTGCACGTACGAGTCCTCGTCGGCGATGATGAGGGTCCGCTCGAACTGGCCCATGTTCTCCGTGTTGATGCGGAAGTAGGCCTGGAGCGGGATCTCGACGTGGACGCCCTTCGGGACGTACACGAACGAGCCGCCGGACCACACGGCCGTGTTGAGCGAGGCGAACTTGTTGTCGCCCACCGGGATCACGGTCCCGAAGTACTCCTGGAAGATCTCCGGGTGCTCCTTGAGCGCCGTGTCGGTGTCGAGGAAGACCACGCCCTGGGCCTCGAGGTCCTCGCGGATCTGGTGGTACACGACCTCGGACTCGTACTGCGCCGCGACGCCGGCCACGAGGCGCGAGCGCTCGGCCTCCGGGATGCCCAGCTTCTCGTACGTGTTGCGGATGTCCTCGGGGAGGTCCTCCCACGTCTGCGCCTGCTTCTCGGTGGAGCGCACGAAGTACTTGATGTTGTCGAAGTCGATCCCGGAGAGGTCAGCGCCCCACAGCGGCATCGGCTTGCGGTCGAAGTACTTCAGCCCCTTGAGCCGGAGGTCGAGCATCCACTCGGGCTCGCCCTTCTTGGCGGAGATGTCGCGGACCACCTCGGCGTCGAGGCCGCGGCGCGCGTTGGCGCCGGCAACGTCGGCGTCGGCCCAGCCGTACTCGTAGTTGCCGATCCCGTGGAGTTCCGGGTTCTTCTCCAGAATCTCCGAGATCACTGTGGACTCGCCGTCCACGGCCTTGTTCTCGGCCAATCGATCCGTCATCACGGCCTCTCAGTATCGATGGTTTCGTCAGACTGGTGGTGTGCTGCACGCAGAGCCGGCGTCGGCACGCTCACACGCCCTGTGGGGATGTGGGTCGTGCAGACGTGGCCGCCGCGGGCGAGCGTCGAGAGCCGGCGCACGTCCACGCCCAGGAGGCGTGAGAACACCGCCGTCTCGCTCTCGCAGAACTCGGGGAACTCGGCGGCAAGCTGCTGGACGGGGCAGTGCCCCTGGCACAGCTGGACGCTTGCGAGGTGGGCCGGGAGCGGTGCCCTGCCCTGCACGGACGCTGCGGAGGCCACGAAGCCGTCCGCGGTGAGCGCCTCGGCGAGGGCCCGGGAGCGGGCGGCCACGTCGGGACCGGCCGCCTCCATGAGAGGGGCATACCGGCGCTCCATCTCGCCGAACCGCTCGCGTGCGAACTCCTCGACTGCCTCGGGGCCGCCAAGCGACGCCAGACGGGCGAGGGCGCTGCGCGCGATGTCCAGGTAGTCGTCGCCGATAGTCGACTGCCCGCGCGAGGTGAGGACGTAGCGGCGCGCCGGCCGCCCGGCGCCGGTGCCGGAGGTGGCCACCCGCTTGACCTCGACCACGCCGGCCTGGGTCAGGGCGTCGAGGTGGCGCCGCACGGCCGCGGGGGTGACGTTGAGCAGGTCGCCGAGCTCGGCAGCGCTCACGGGGCCGTGCTGGAGCACGGCACTGAGGACGCGGTCACGCGTGCGGTCCTCGGTGTCGGTGCTCGCCTTGAAGGCAGGCTTCGGCCCAGTCACGGAATACACAAAACAATCATTGCCTAATATTCCGCGGGTCTCCAGTAAGGAGAGGCTTATCACGCCGCCCGCGGAACGGGGCAAGGGACCTTGGTCCCGAACCGGCGCTGCCCGACCGTTCCTACTACCCCGCGTAGAATGGACGGGTGCTCACAACCGGTTCACCCTGCCTCGAGATTGCGGGGCTCGTCAAGGATGTCGGCCCGATTCCCACCCTCGACGGCAGGATGAAGCGGGTCCTGGCCGGCGTCGACCTCACCGCGAACGCCGGCGAGATCACGGTGATCCTCGGCGTCAACGGGGCGGGGAAGACCACCACGCTCGAATGCGCCCAGGGCCTCTCCCGCCGCACCGGCGGCACGGTGCGGCTGCTCGGGGAGGATCCCGAGCGGGCTGGGGCCGAGCTGCGGGCCCGGGTGGGCATCATGCTCCAGGAAGGCGGCCTCCCCCCGTCGGCGCGCCCTGTGGCGCTCCTGCGCCACGTCGCCGGCATGTATGCGGACCCGGCGCCGGTCGAGGCCCTCGTGGGGCGCCTCGGCATCGACGAATTCGCGGGCACGAGCATCCGCCGGCTCTCCGGTGGCCAGAAGCAGCGCGTGGCCCTCGCCGCGGCGCTCGTCGGCCGTCCGGACGTCGTCTTCCTCGACGAGCCCAGCGCGGGTCTCGACCCGCAGTCGCGGCAGCTCGTCGTCGGGCTCCTCGAGGAGCTGCGCTCAGACGGTCTGGGCATCATCCTCACCACCCATCTCCTCGACGACGCCGAGCGCCTCGCCGACGTCGTGCACATCCTCGACCGCGGACGCGTCGTCGCGAGCGGCTCGGTCGCCGAGCTGCTCGCCGGCAGGCACGACGCCGCGCGCCGCCTGACGCTGAGGACGGAGCCGGGGCTCCCGCTCGCCGAGGCGTTCGCCGCGGAGCGCCGCCGGCCCTCGGTCACCGAGGGTCCGGCCGGGCACTACACGGTCGACGGCGAGCTCACGAGCGGCGACCTCCTCGCCGTCGCGTCGTGGCTCCACGCGAAGGGGATCCTCCCGCACCGGCTCGAACTGGGGCGGCAGAACCTCGAGGACGTGTTCCTCACGATCGCGGCCGAGTCCGCCGAGGAAGCAGCCAGCGCCCGCGAAGGCCACGCCGCGGAGGAGACCGCGTGAGGGCCGCGGGAATCGCACGGCGCGTGTGGCAGCAGGGGCGCTACGAGACCCTCGCCATGCTGCGCAACGGCGAACAGCTCATCCTCATGCTCGTCCTCCCCCTGCTCGCGCTCGTGGCGCTCGTGATGACGCATTTCATCGACGGGCTCGGCCCGAGCCGTGTGGACGCCGCGGCACCGGGCGTCCTGGCCCTGTGCGCGATGAGCGTCGGCTTCACGGGGCAGGGCATCGCCACCGGGTTCGACCGCCGTTACGGCGTGCTCCGCTTCCTCTCCACCACGCCCCTCGGGCGGGGGGGCCTCATCGCGGGGAAGGTCCTCGCGGTCCTCGTCGTCCTCGGCGTGCAGACCGTCGTCGTCGGTGGCACTGCCGCCCTGCTCGGGTGGCGCCCTTCCCCCGAGGCGATCGCCCTCGGCCTGCCCCTCCTCGCCCTCGGCGCCGCAGCGTTCACCGCGCTGGGCCTGCTCATCGCTGGGACCGCGCGCCCCGAGGCAACCCTCGCGGTGACCAATCTGGTGTGGATCCTGCTCGGGGCCTTCGGCGGCATGGTGCTGCCGGCCTCGCGGCTCCCCGCGGCCCTCGAGCCCGTGGTCCCCTACCTTCCCTCTGGCGCCCTCGGCGATGCGCTGCGCTCAGCGGCCCTCGAGGGCGCCTTCAACGTCCACGCCGCCGTGGTCCTCGCCCTCTGGGCGGCGGCCTCCGGCGCCGCCGCCACCCGCTGGTTCCGATGGAGCTGATCTGAAATGACCGCTACTGGCCACTCCCCCCTCACGCGCCTCGCCGCGCGGCTCCCCCGCGCGGTGGACCGCCGGGTCCGGGCCCTGTCGATCGCGTCGCTGATCGGCCAGACCGTCCTCATCGGGACGGGCGGCGCCGTCCGGCTCACCGCTTCCGGGCTGGGCTGCCCCACGTGGCCGCGCTGCACCGCCGAGTCCCTCGCGGCGACCCCCGAGATGGGCATCCACGGTGTCATCGAGTTCGGCAACCGGCTCCTCACGTTCGCCCTCGCCGCAGTGGCGCTCGCTATGCTCGTCATGCTGTGGAACCTGCGCAAGGAGCGCAAGGACCTCTTCTGGCTCGCCGCTGCCCTCCTGGGCAGCATCCCCGCCCAGGCGGTCATCGGCGGCATCACCGTGCTGACCCAGCTCAACCCCTGGGTCGTGGGGCTGCACTTCCTCGTCTCGATGGCCCTCGTCGTGGTCGCCATGCTCCTCGTCAACCGGACGTTCGGCCGCACCGGCCGGTTCATGGACCGGACACTGCCCGCCCTCCCCGGGGCCGCGGCGCCTGCGGCGATCGCCACGGCGGCGGCCGCCGCAGCCGCGGTGGTGCTCGGCGTCGTCGTCACCGGCGCGGGGCCCCACGCAGGCGACGCCGATGCCCCCCGCAACGGCCTCGACTGGGACCTGTTCTCGCACATCCACGCCGTGCCCGCCTACCTCGTGCTCTTCGGCGCGCTCTTCGCCGTCTGGACCGCGGTGCGCGCACGGGCCCATGGGGCCTACCGCTCAGGCGCGGTCACCCTGCTCGTCCTGACACTCCTGCAGGCCGCCCTCGGCATCACCCAGTACTACACGGGCATCCCCGCGCTCCTCGTGGGCACGCACATGGTCGTCGCCGCGCTGCTCATGGCCGCAGCCGTGAACGTCGCCGACCTCGCCCGGCACAGTCCGCGGGCCTGAAACCCACGCACGCCGCAAGAACAGCAAGGGCCGCACCCGCCGGGTGCGGCCCTTGCTGTGTCCAGGATCTGCGTGGGCGCTATCCCGCGATGATCGGGGCGCCCACGAACGGGTCGACTGCGAGGGCCAGGAAGAGCACGGTCAGGTAGCTGATCGAGCCGTGGAAGACCTTCATGGCCTTCTTGTCCTCGATCTCCTCGCGCTGCGCGCGGGCGTAGAGGGCATGGGACTCGTAGAGGAACCAGGCGCCGGTGAGCACGGCGGCGGTGGTGTAGACCCACCCGGCCCCGCCGAGCGGGACCATGAGCAGCGAGCAGATGACCATCGCCCACGCGTACAGGACCACCTGCACGGCGACGATCTTGGCACCGGCCACAGCGCCGAGCATCGGCACGTTGGCATTGCGGTAGTCCTCGCCGTAGCGCATTGACAGAGGCCAGTAGTGCGGCGGCGTCCAGAGGAAGATCACCATGAAGAGGATCACTGCCGGCCACTCGACCGTGTTGGTCACGGCGGCCCAGGCGATGAGGACGGGGAAGCAGCCGGCCGCGCCGCCCCACACAATGTTCTGGGCCGTGCGGCGCTTGAGGATCAGTGAGTAGATGACCACGTAGAAGAAGATGGCCGCCGCGCCGAGCACCGACGAGAGCGGATTGGCGCCGAACCAGAGGATCGCGAGCGAGGCGATGCCGAGCAGCCATGCGAAGGCGAGGGCCTCGCGGGGCGTGACCTCCCCCGTGACGAGGGGCCGGTTCTCCGTGCGCCGCATGAGGCGGTCGATGTCGCGGTCGATGTAGCAGTTGAACGCGCCCGCGCTGCCGGCGGCGAAGGCCCCGCCCACCATGGTGGCGATGATGAGTCCGATCGACGGGAAGCCGCGCTCGGCGTAGATCATGGTCGGGAGCGTGCTGACGAGCAGCAGCTCGATGACCCGGGGCTTCGTGAGCGCGACGTATGCCTTGAGCTTGCGGCGCAGGCCCGGCCGCGCCGGGCTCGACGGGACGGTGGCAGGTGCGTCTGCTGTGCTCACGGGCGTGCGACTCTGTTTCTACTCGGGATCACGGGGCCACCGGATCCCGACAGGCCTGCCGCGCAGGCCCCGGGTCCTCGGGGACCGGCCTCCATCATACCGGTCGGGGCGAGTCAGCCCGAGCCGAACATCATAGGCCGAGATTGCGCCCCGGGCGACACCGTCCGCGTTCACAGTCCGGAATATCGCGGCAATTTTTGGCCATCCCTCTCTCACCGAGGGACCGCGTGGCTAGTATGTGAGCTGGACGCCCCGCTTCTGCACAGCAGGCCGGACCTGCCCCGGAACCATCTGGGGGCCGGCGTGCGCGCAATGGCCGAGGCAATGCTGCCAGGCCTGTCCGCCAGCGGGCGGGAGCATCCGTGAGACAACGTTTCGATGGTGAACGGCTGGCAGACTTCCGCGGGCCCACCGTTCGCACGGGCTCATCGGAAGCTGCACGCCGTCAGCAATGGAGAGGGGCTCGGTCTTCGTGCCTGCTGTGGATGTGCAAGAACTGACGTGGACGGATCTGGACCGCAAGGCGGTGGACACGGTGCGTGTCCTGGCGGCGGATGCCGTGCAGAAGGTGGGCAACGGGCACCCGGGCACGGCGATGAGCCTGGCCCCGGCGGCGTACCTGCTGTTCCAGAAGCTCATGCGGCACGACCCCTCGGACCCGGCGTGGATCGGCCGCGACCGGTTCATCCTCTCCCCCGGGCACTCCTCCCTGACCCTGTACATCCAGCTGTTCCTGGCCGGGTACGGCCTCGAGGTCGAGGACCTCCAGGCGCTGCGCACATGGGGCTCGGCCACCCCGGGCCACCCGGAGTACAAGCACACCGCGGGCGTGGAGATCACCACCGGGCCGCTGGGCCAGGGCCTGGCGTCCTCGGTCGGCTTCGCCTACTCCCAGCGCCGCGAGCGGGGCCTCTACGATCCGCAGGCCGCCGCGGGCGAGTCCCCGTTCGACCACACCGTGTGGGTCATCGCCTCCGACGGCGACCTCCAGGAAGGCGTGACGGCCGAGGCCTCCTCTCTGGCCGGGCACCAGGAGCTGGGCAACCTCGTGGTCATCTACGACGAGAACCACATCTCGATCGAGGACGACACCGACATCGCCTTCACCGAGGACGTCCTGAAGCGCTACGAGGCCTACGGGTGGCACACCCAGCGGGTGGACTGGACCGCCACGGGCGAGTACGCCGAGGACGTCCACGCCCTCTACGACGCCCTCGTCACGGCCAAGGCCGAGACCGGCCGCCCCTCGATCATCTCCCTTCGCACCATCATCGGCTGGCCGGCGCCGAACAAGCAGAACACCGGCAAGATCCACGGCTCCGCCCTGGGCGCCGAGGAGGTCGCCGCGCTCAAGGGCGTCCTGGGCTTCGACCCGGAGAAGTCCTTCGAGGTCGACCCCGAGGTCCTGGCCCACACCCGCGGCGCCCTCGAGCGCGGTCGCTCCGAGCGCGCCGCGTGGCAGGAGTCCTTCGACGCCTGGAAGAACGCGAACGCCGAGGCCGCGGAGCTGCAGGCCCGCATCGAGGCCCGCGAGCTGCCCGCTGGCTGGGAGGAGTCCCTGCCCGAGTTCCCGGCCGGGAAGGACGTCTCGACCCGCGCCGCCTCCGGCAAGGTGCTCAACGCGATCGGGCCCGTGCTCCCCGAGCTCTGGGGCGGCTCGGCGGACCTGGCCGAGTCGAACAACACCACGATCGAGGGCTCGCCGTCGTTCATCCCCTCCTCCCGCTCGACCGCGGCGTGGAAGGGCAACCCGTACGGCCGGGTGCTGCACTTCGGCATCCGCGAGCACGCCGCGGCCTCGATCGTCAACGGCATCACCCTCGGCGGGAAGACCAGGGCGTTCTCGGGCACGTTCCTGATCTTCTCCGACTACCAGCGCCCCGCGATCCGCCTCTCGGCGCTCATGGGCATCCCCTCGACCTACGTGTGGACGCACGACTCGATCGGCCTGGGCGAGGACGGCCCGACCCACCAGCCGGTCGAGCAGCTCGCGTCGCTGCGCGCTGTCCCGGGCCTGGACGTCGTCCGCCCCGCGGACGCCAATGAGACCGCATGGGCGTGGAAGACGATCCTGGAGAACACTGCCAACCCGGCCGGCATCGTCCTGACCCGCCAGAACCTCCCGGTCTGGGAGCGCGGCCAGGGCGCGTTCGGCGACGCCGCAGGCACGGCCCGGGGCGCCTACGTCCTGGCCGAGGCCCAGCGCGACGGGGCCGAGGCCGCCCCGGACGTGGTCCTGATCGCGACCGGCTCCGAGGTCCAGCTCGCCGTCGAGGCCCGCGCGTCCCTGGCCGCCGAGGGCATCGCGGCCCGGGTCGTGTCCATGCCGTGCGTGGAGTGGTTCAAGGCCCAGGACCCCGCCTACCGCGAGTCCGTCCTCCCGTCCTCGGTGAAGGCCCGCGTCTCGGTCGAGGCCGGCCTGGCGCTGGGCTGGGCCGAATTCGTCGGCGACGCCGGGCGCAGCATCAGCCTCGAGCACTACGGCGCCTCGGCCGACTACAAGACCCTCTTCCGCGAGTTCGGCATCACCGCCGAGGCCGTCGCCGCCGCGGCGAAGGACTCCATCGCCTCCGCGACCGCCTGACCCGCACCGACCCTCATCAGGAGCAGCACCATGACCACCCCCACCCAGGCACTCTCCGACGCCGGCGTCTCGATCTGGCTCGACGACCTCTCCCGCTCCCGCCTCACCGACGGCTCGCTCAAGGCCCTCATCGAGGAGAAGAACGTCGTGGGCGTGACCACGAACCCGACGATCTTCCACCTGGCCATCACCAAGGGCCACGGCTACGACGCCCAGCTCGCCGAGCTCGCCGCCGCCGGCGCCGACGTCGAGCACGCCGTGTTCGAGCTGACCACCGCCGACGTCGCCGACGCGTGCGACCTCTTCGCCCCCGTCGCCGAGGCCACCGGCGGCGTCGACGGCCGCGTCTCGATCGAGGTCGATCCGCGCCTGGCGTGGGACACCGCCGCGACGATCGCAGAGGCGAAGAAGCTGCACGCCAAGGTCGGCAGGGACAACGTGCACATCAAGATCCCCGCGACCCTCGAAGGCCTCGAGGCCATCACCGAGACCCTCGGCGCCGGGATCAGCGTCAACGTGACCCTCATCTTCTCCCTGACCCGCTACCGCGCCGTGGTCAACGCCTACCTCCTGGGCCTGGAGAAGGCCAAGGCCAACGGCCACGACCTGTCCCAGATCCACTCCGTGGCCTCGTTCTTCGTCTCCCGCGTGGACACCGAGATCGACAGGCGCCTCGAGGCCATCGGCACCGAGGAGGCCGCCGCGCTCAAGGGCCAGGCCGGCCTCGCCAACGCCCGCCTGGCCTACCAGGTCTACCAGGAGGAGTTCTCCTCCGAGCGGTTCAGGCTCCTCGCCGACGCCGGTGCCCGCCCCCAGCGCCCGCTCTGGGCCTCCACCGGGGTCAAGGACCCGAACCTGCCCGACACCCTCTACGTCACCGGCCTGGTCGCCCCCGGCGTCGTGAACACCATGCCCGAGAAGACCCTCGAGGCCACCTACGACCACGCCCAGGTCACGGGCGACACCGTCACCGGCACCTACGCCGAGGCCAACGCCCACCTCGACGCCCTCGCCGCGCTCGGCATCGACTACAACGACGTCGTCGCCGTCCTCGAGTCCGAGGGCCTGGAGAAGTTCGTCGCCTCCTGGAACGAGCTCCTCGGCGACATCGAGGCCGGCCTCGCCCAGGCCTCCGCCGCCAAGGGGGTCTGAGCATGAGCGCACTCTCCTTCGACGCGACGGGCGCGGCCCGGGCCGCCGTCGAGGCGCACGCTGCTGCCCTCGCGGACGACGCCGTTGCCAGCCGGATCTTCGCCAAGGACCACACGCTGTGGGGTACGGAGGCGGAGGAGGAGTCGGCCAAGCGCCTCGGCTGGGTCGAGGCGGCCACCGTCTCGCAGCCACTTGTGGCGGACATCCTCACCCTGCGCGACGAGCTGCGCGGCGAGGGGATCGACCGGATCGTGCTCTGCGGGATGGGCGGCTCCTCGCTCGCCCCCGAGGTCATCACGGCGACGGCGGGTGTGCCCCTCGTCGTCCTCGACTCGACCGACCCTGAGCAGGTCCGTGCCGCCCTCGACGAGCGCCTCGAGGCCACGGCCATCGTCGTGTCCTCGAAGTCCGGCTCGACTGCGGAGACTGATTCGCAGCGACGCGCCTTCGAGGCCGCGTTCACGGCGGCCGGCATCGACGCGACGCGCCGCATCATCATCGTGACCGACCCGGGCTCGCCGCTCGACGCAGCGAGCCGCGAGGCGGGCTACCGAGCGGTGTTCAACGCCGACCCGACCGTTGGCGGCCGCTACTCCGCCCTCACGGCGTTCGGCCTCGTGCCCTCGGGCCTGGCGGGCGTCGACATCCAGGCCCTCCTCGACGAGGCCGAGGAGGCCGCCGAGCTCCTGCGCGAGGACTCCGCGGACAACATCGGCCTCCAGCTCGGCGCAGCCCTCGGCGGCACGTCCCCGCTCCGGGACAAGATCGTGATCGTCGAGGACGGCTCCGGGATCGCGGGCTTCGCAGACTGGGCCGAGCAGCTCATCGCCGAGTCGACCGGCAAGATCGGCCGCGGCGTGCTGCCGGTCGTGGCGTCCGTGGACTCCCCCGAGGTCTCCTCGGGCGCTGACGACGTCCTCGTCGTACGCCTGGTCTCGGCCGACGCCGACCCGCAGGTGGGTGCCCACGAGGTCGCCGTGGGCGGCGGGCTCGCTGCCCAGATGCTGCTGTGGGAGTTCGCGACTGCCGTCGCGGGCCGGCTGCTCGGCATCAACCCCTTCGACCAGCCTGACGTCGAGGCCGCCAAGGTCGCAGCCCGCGGCCTCCTGGACGCGCGTCCTGAGCCGACCCCGGCCGTCTTCACAGAGGGCTCCGTCGAGGTCCGCGGGGGCGAGTGGCTCGACGGCGCCGCAACGGTCACCGAGGCCGTCCGCGCAGTGCTCGGCGAGCTGGGCGAGGACGGATACGTGAGCGTCCAGGCGTACCTCGACCGTCTCGCGTTCGGTGAACTCGAGCAGGTCCGCGACGCGCTTGCCGCCGCGACCGGCCGCCCGGCCACGTTCGGCTGGGGGCCGCGCTTCCTGCACTCGACCGGCCAGTACCACAAGGGCGGACCGGCCGTGGGGGTTTTCCTCCAGATCACCGCGGACGCGGACGAGGACGTGGACATCCCCGGCAGGCCCTTCACCTTCGGCGAGCTCATCGCCGCGCAGGCGGCGGGAGACGCGCAGGTGCTCGCCGAGCATGGCCGTCCCGTCCTGCGCCTGCACCTCACCGACCGCAGGGCCGGCGTCGAGAAGGTCCTCGAGACTGCAGCCTCGCTGCGGGCACAGGCCTGATCCGGCCCCTACACGAAAGCAGAGTATGCCTGTCAACGAGAACGGCGCTGTGAAGCGGCCGGCGAACCCCCTGCGCGATCCGCGGGACCGCCGGCTCAACCGCATCGCCGGGCCGTCGTCGCTCGTCCTCTTCGGGGTGACGGGCGACCTCGCCCGCAAGAAGCTCATGCCGGCCGTGTACGACCTCGCCAACCGCGGCCTCCTCCCTCCGAGCTTCGCGCTTGTCGGGTTCGCCCGGAGGGACTGGGAGCGCGAGGACTTCGCCGAGGAGGTCAAGGAGTCCGTCAAGGCGTACGCCCGGACCCCCTTCGACGAGAACGTGTGGGCCCAGCTGAACGAGGGCGTGCGGTTCGTCCAGGGTTCGTTCGACGACGACGAGGCGTTCCTGCGCCTCAAGGACACGATCGACGACCTCGACGAGAAGCGCGGGACGCGCGGGAACCACGCGTTCTACCTCTCGATCCCGCCCAAGGCCTTCGAGCAGGTCTGCCGCCAGCTCTCCAAGCACGGGCTCGCGCAGGCCGAGGAGGGCAAGTGGCGCCGCGTGGTCATCGAGAAGCCGTTCGGGCACGACCTCGCCTCGGCGCGCAAGCTCAACGAGATCGTCGAATCCGTGTTCCCCGCCGACGCGGTGTTCCGGATCGACCACTACCTCGGCAAGGAGACGGTCCAGAACATCCTGGCCCTCCGGTTCGCGAACCAGCTCTTCGAGCCCCTGTGGAACGCGAACTACGTGGACCATGTGCAGATCACGATGGCCGAGGACATCGGGACCGGCGGCCGCGCGGGCTACTACGACGGCGTCGGCGCAGCCCGCGACGTGATCCAGAACCACCTGCTCCAGCTGCTCGCGCTCACGGCCATGGAGGAGCCCATCTCGTTCGACGCCGACCACCTGCGCGCGGAGAAGGAGAAGGTGCTCGCCGCCGTCCGGCTCCCCGAGGACCTCTCGACCCACTCGGCCCGCGGCCAGTTCGCGGGCGGCTGGCAGGGCGGCGAGCTGGTGCAGGGCTATCTCGAGGAGGAGGGCATCCCCGCCGACTCGACCACCGAGACGTACGCCGCGATCCGCCTGGACATCAACACGCGCCGCTGGGCGGGAGTCCCGTTCTACCTCCGGGCGGGCAAGCGGCTGGGACGCCGGGTGACCGAGATCGCCGTCGTCTTCAAGAAGGCGCCGAACCTCCTGTTCCTCGACCAGGCCGACGCCGACTTCGGCCAGAACGCCGTGGTGATCCGCGTCCAGCCTGACGAGGGCGCGACCATCCGCTTCGGGTCCAAGGTGCCGGGGACGCAGATGGAGGTGCGCGACGTGAGCATGGACTTCGGCTACGGCCATGCGTTCACGGAGTCATCCCCCGAGGCGTACGAGCGCCTCATCCTCGACGTGCTGCTCGGCGAGCCCCCGCTGTTCCCGCGGCACGAGGAGGTCGAGCTCTCGTGGAAGATCCTCGACCCGTTCGAGGACTACTGGGCCGGGACGGGTGAGCAGCCCGAGCCCTACGCCCCCGGAAGCTGGGGCCCGGCGTCCGCGGACGCCCTCCTGGCCCGTGACGGACGTTCCTGGAGGCGGCCATGATCATCGACCTGCCCAACACCACCACCTCGAAGATCTCCAAGGAGCTCACCAACCTGCGCCACCGCGGCGGGGCCGTTGCCCTCGGCAGGGTGCTCACGCTCGTGGTCATCACCAAGCATGGGTTCGAGGAGGAGGCGATCGAGGCCGCCAACCAGGCCAGCCGCGAGCACCCCTGCCGCATCATCGTCCTCGTGGACTCGGGGCGGGAGTCCGCCGACCGGCTCGACGGCCAGATCCGTGTGGGCGGCGACGCCGGCGCGTCGGAGGTCATCGTCCTGCGCGGCTACGGCAGGCTCGCCGAGGAGAGCGAGTCGCTCGTCGCAGCGCTGCTCCTCCCTGACGCGCCGATCGTGGCGTGGTGGCCCCACGGTGCCCCCCGCAATGCCGGGGCGACCTCGATCGGACGCATCGCCCATCGCCGGATCACGGACTCCGGCAACGAGTCCGACCCGACGGCCGCGCTCTTCCACCTCCGGGAGACGTACAGCGCAGGGGACACGGACCTCGCATGGACCCGCCTGACCAACTGGCGGATCCAGCTCGCGGCGGCCCTGGACCAGGCAGACTCGAGCCCGGTCACGGCAGTCACCGTGGAGGGCGCCTCGGATTCGCCCAGCACGGTCCTCCTCGCGTCCTGGCTCGCCCTCGCGCTCGGCACGCCGGTCACGATCGTCGCGGACCCCGCCGGGACCGGCATCCGCCGGGTCCGGCTGCACCGCGCGGCGGGGGACATCCAGCTCTACCGGCCGGGCCTCACGGTCGCCGAGCTGACGCAGCCGGACCAGCCGGCGCAGCGGATTGCCCTCCCGCGGCGGAGTCTGCAAGACTGCCTCTCCGAAGAACTGCGCAGGCTCGATCCGGACGAGGTCTTCGGTGAAGTCCTCGCATCGGGTCTCGCGCGCACCAACCTGAGGAGTGTGCAGCCGAGTGAGCGCTGATCCCCGTGTGAGCATCCATCCCGACTCGTCAGTCCTCCTCGCGGCGATCGCAGCCCGGCTCATCACGAAGCTCGTGGATGTGCAGGACCGGTACGGCGAGGCGACTGTCGTGCTCACTGGCGGCAGCATGGGCATCGGCACGCTGCGCGCCGTGGCGGAGTCCCCGGCGTGCCCGGCCGTCGACTGGTCGAAGGTCAACGTCTGGTGGGGCGACGAGCGCTTCGTCGACGCGGACTCGGACGAGCGCAACAGCCGCCAGGCCGCCGAGGCGCTCCTCGACGCGCTCCCGTTCGCCCCGGAGCGGGTGCACGTGCCGGGCGCCGCGGGAGACTTCGCCACGGCGGACGACGCCGCAGCGGACTATGAGCGCCGCCTCGCCGAGGCTGCGGCTGCGGAGCATGCGGCCGACTACTCGGACGCCCGGCCGGACGCGCCGGGACGTCTCCCCCGGTTCGACATCCTCCTGCTCGGCGTGGGGCCGGACGCCCATATCGCCTCCCTGTTCCCCGAGATGGCGGGAATCCGGGAGACCCAGCGGCTCGTCGTGGGAGTCGAGAACGCGCCGAAGCCGCCGCCTTCGCGCATCTCCCTCACGCTCCCGGCCATCAAGTCGGCGCAGGAAGTGTGGATGGTCGTGGCGGGCGAGGACAAGGCTGGCGCGGTCGGGCTCGCCCTCGCCGGGGCCGGCCATGTCCAGGTCCCCGCTGCCGGTGCTCGCGGCCGGTCGCGAACGCTCTGGCTCATCGACGCCGCCGCGGCGGCCAAGGTCCCCGAGGAACTGGTCCGCAAGGAGCCCGCCTCGGCCTGACGGCACCCCCGTCCGGGCTCGCCGACCGCTTGGAGCCCGGGCTCCGGGCCCCCGGGCCCCGGGCTCGTCCGGGACAGCAGAAGGGGGCGGGAGCAGCATGCGCTGCTCCCGCCCCCTTCGTGGTGCTCGCGTCAGGGACGGGTCAGGAGTCCCCGACGTTCGAGAAGCGCATGATGAGCCCCAGTGCGATGATCACAAGCCCCCACGTGAGTCCGAGGACCACCGTGAACCGGTTGAGGTTCTTCTCCGCCACACCCGACGAGGCGAGTCCGGAGGACATGCCGCCGCCGAACATGTCGGAGAGCCCACCACCGCGGCCCTTGTGCATGAGGATGAGGAGCGTGAGCAGCAGGCTCGTGATGCCGAGCAGGATCTGCAGGATGATCGTGAGGACTTCCACTTAGGGGATCCGGCCTTTCTCGCAGGGAGTCGGTTCTCGCCGTCGTGCGGACTGGCTAGGCCGCCGCGTGGCTCTCGAACCTGACAATGCTAGCAAATTCGGCGGCGTCGAGGCTCGCACCGCCGACCAGCACGCCGTCCACATCCGCCTCGGCCAGGATCGCCGCCGCGTTGCCCGACTTGACCGAGCCGCCGTACAGCAGACGGGTCCCGGCAGCGGACTCCTGGCCGAACAGCGTGGTCAGCTCGGCGCGGATCGCGGCGCACATCTCCTGCGCGTCCTCGGGGCCGGCGACCTCTCCGGTGCCGATGGCCCACACCGGCTCATAGGCGACGACGAGCTGCGCGGCCTGCTCGGCCGTGAGCCCCTCGACATCGGCGCGCAGCTGGGCGAGGGTGTGCTCGACATGGGTGCCGGCCTGGCGGACCTCGAGGCCCTCCCCCACGCACAGGAGCGGCACGAGGCCGTGGCGGAAGGCCGCCTTGGTCTTGGCGTTGAGGACCTCGTCGGTCTCGCCGTGGACCGTGCGGCGCTCGGAATGGCCGACGAGCACGTACCGGCAGCCGAGCTTGGCGAGGAACTGGCCGCTGATGTCCCCCGTGTAGGCGCCCGAGTCGAACTGGGACAGGTCCTGCCCGCCGTACGCGACGGGGAGGTCGTCCCCGGCCACGAGCGTCTGCACGCCGCGGAGGTCGGTGAACGGCGGGAACACCGCGACCTCCACGCGGCCGAAGTCGTGCTTCGCGTCGTCGAGGGTCCAGGCGAGCTTCTGGAGGAGCGTGATGGCCTGGACGTGGTCCATGTTCATCTTCCAGTTGCCCGCGATGAGCGGGGTGCGGTCGAACGTGCCGTTGGTCGAGCTGGTCACGGTGCCTCCTGGCGGTGGGTCGGTGGAAGGGAAAGGGCCGGGCGCAGCAGAGCATTCGAGTGTCTGCTGGGCCCGGCCCCGGGGTGGTCGCGCGCGCCCGCTCCGCGGTGGCGGTCCGCGCTGCTGCTAGGCGCCGAGCGCCGTGAGGCCGGGGAGCTCCTTGCCCTCGAGGTACTCGAGGCTCGCGCCGCCGCCGGTCGAGATGTGGCCGAACTGGCCGTCCTCGAAGCCGAGCGTCCGCACGGCCGCGGCGGAGTCGCCGCCGCCGACGACCGTGAGCGCGCCGTTCGCGGTGGCGTCGGCGAGGCCCTGGGCCACCGCCTTTGTGCCGGCCGCGAAGGCGGGGAACTCGAAGACGCCCATGGGGCCGTTCCAGAAGACGGTCTTCGCGCCCTTGATCTCGCGCACGAACGCCTCGGCAGTCTCGGGCCCGATGTCGAGGCCGATGCCCGCGGCTCCGAAGGCCGTGCCCTCGATCGCGTCCGCCGCGGCGACCTCGTGCTCGGCGTCGGCGGCGAAGCCGGACGCGACCACGACGTCGGTGGGCAGTACGAACTCGGTGCCCGCCGCCGCCGCACGCGCGAGGTAGTCCTGGACGGTGCCGATCTGGTCCTGCTCGAGAAGGCTGGCGCCGACCTTGTGGCCGTTCGCGGCCAGGAAGGTGAACAGCATGCCGCCGCCCACGAGGAGCTTGTCGGCCTTGCCGATGAGGTTGTCGATCACCGCGAGCTTGTCCGAGACCTTCGAGCCGCCGAGGACGACGACGTAGGGCCGGTCCGCACCGTCGGTGAGGCGACGGAGCACCTCGACCTCGGCACGGACGAGCTCGCCGAGGTAGGCGGGAAGGACCTTTGCAATGTCGAACACCGAGGCGTGCTTGCGGTGCACGGCACCGAAGGCGTCGTCGACGTACGCGCCCTTCTCCCCCGTGAGGGCAGCGAGCTCACGCGCGAACGCCGCGCGCTCCGCCTCGTCCTTGCTCGTCTCGCGGGCGTCGAAGCGCACGTTCTCGAGGACGAGGACCTGCCCGTCCCCGAGGGACGCCGCGAGGGCCCGGGCGCTCTCCCCCACGGTGTCCTCGGCACGCTGGACCGTCAGGCCGGCGCTCGCGCCGAGTTCCGCAAGGCGGTCGGCAGCGGGCCTGATCGAGTACTTCGGATCCGGCGCTCCCTTGGGGCGGCCGAGGTGGGCCATCACGATGACCCGTGCGCCGGCGGAGGCCAGCTTCTGGATCACGGGGAGGGATGCGCGGACGCGGCCGTCATCCGTGACGGTGGAACCGTCGAGCGGCACGTTCAGGTCCGACCGGACCAGGACGTGCCGCCCGCGGACACCATCGGCGAGCAGCTCGTCGAGAGTGTGTGCAGTCATGGACTCAGGCTATCCGAGTTCCCTGTTCGTTACGCCGCTCAGAGCTTGGACGCGACGAGCTCGGTCAGGTCCACGAGACGGTTCGAGTAGCCCCACTCGTTGTCGTACCACGAGACGACCTTGATCTGGTTGCCGATGACCTTGGTCAGGCCGGCGTCGAAGATCGAGGATGCCGGGTCGGTGACGATGTCCGAGGAGACGATCGGGTCCTCGGTGTAGGTCAGGATGCCCTTGAGCTCGGCGCTCTCGGCCGCGGCCTTGACCGCTGCGTTGACCTCGTCCTTGGTCACCTCGCGGGAGACCGTGACGGTGAGGTCGGTGGCCGAGCCGGTCGGAACGGGGACGCGGATCGCGTAGCCGTCGAGCTTGCCCTTGAGCTCGGGCAGGACGAGGCCGATCGCCTTCGCGGCACCGGTCGACGTGGGGACCATGTTGATCGCGGCGGCACGGGCGCGGCGGAGGTCCTTGTGCGGGCCGTCCTGGAGGTTCTGGTCGGCCGTGTAGGCGTGGACCGTCGTCATGAGGCCGCGCTCGATGCCGAAGGCCTCGTTGATGACCTTGGCGAGCGGGCCGAGGCAGTTGGTGGTGCAGGAGGCATTCGAGATGATGTCGTGCGCGCCCGCGTCGTAGACGGAGTCGTTGACGCCCATCACGATCGTGACGTCCTCGTCCGTGGCGGGAGCCGAGATGATGACCTTCTTCGCGCCGGCGGCCAGGTGCTTCTTGGCGTCGGCGGCCTTGGTGAAGAAGCCCGTGGACTCGACGACGATGTCCACGCCGAGGTCCGCCCAGGGGAGGTTGGCGGGGTCGCGCTCGGCCAGGACCTTGATCTCCTTGCCGCCCACGACGAGCGAGCCCTCGCGGGCCTCGACCGACTCGGAGAGGCGTCCCGTGACGGAGTCGTACTTCAGCAGGTGCGCCAGGGTCTCGGGGCTCGTGAGGTCGTTGACGGCCACGATCTCGAGGTCCGCGCCCTGCGCGAGGGCGGCGCGGAAGAAGTTGCGGCCGATGCGGCCAAAGCCATTGATGCCAATCCGAGTGGTCACTCGTCGATCTCCTTGATGCTCAGTCGAGCACCCAAGGGTGAATGCTCGAACTGTCTGACGGTCCCGCACTTCATTGGGCAGAGATTTGCACGAGGAAAGGCCGACAGCCCGAGCTCCATCGTCCATGGCTGAAAGGCCTGTCCGGCCCTCCCGAACCCCCATCCTACGGCGAAAGGGCCTGCCGGGGAACCGACAGGCCCTTCCGCACGGAATGTCACAGAATGTGACGCCGCTCTCAGGAAACGGTGACGAGGGCCGCAGCCCCGTTGCGGGCGGCGTCGAAGCGCTTGGCGACGTCGGCCCAGTTGACGATGTTCCAGAAGGCCTTGACGTAGTCCGCCTTGACGTTCTGGTAGTCGAGGTAGAAGGCGTGCTCCCACATGTCGAGCTGGAGGAGCGGGGTCGTCGCGACCGGGACGCCGTTCTGCTGGTCGTACATCTGCTCGATCACGAGGTTCCCGCCGAGCGGCTCGTAGGCGAGGATGGCCCAGCCGGATCCCTGGATGGTCGTCGCAGCGCCGGTGAAGTGCCCGCGGAACGCGTCGAACGAGCCGAAGTACTCGTCGAGCGCGGCGGCGAGCTCGCCCTCGGGCTTGTCGCCCCCCTCCGGGGAGAGGTTGTTCCAGAAGATCGAGTGGTTGAGGTGGCCACCGAGGTTGAACTGGAGGTCCTTGGAGAACTTGGCGGCGGCCGCGGCATCGCCGTTCGAGCGGGCCTCGGCCATCTTCTCCAGCGCCGTGTTCGCGCCCGTGACGTAGGCCGCGTGGTGCTTGCTGTGGTGCAGCTCCATGATCCGGGCCGAGATGTGCGGCTCGAGCGCCGCGTAGTCGTACGGAAGCTCAGGCAGTACGTAGGTCACAACATCCTCCATCGGTTGGTTTCCGCGCGCCACAAGGCTCTGCGGCGCGAAGCTGGTGACTGCTCCATCCTAAGCAGACCCTGCCGGATCCGTCCGCCGTCCGGTCAGCCCTCGAGCATGTCCGGCGTAACGTTCGCCTCCGTGCCGGGAATGCCCGTCTCCTCCGCCTTCTTGTCCGCCATCGCGAGCAGGCGGCGGATCCGTCCGGCGATCGCGTCCTTGGTCAGCGGCGGGTCCGCGAGCCGGCCCAGTTCGTCGAGGCTCGCCTGCTTGTGGGCCACGCGCAGCTCGCCGGCGTAGCGCAGATGCTCGGGGACGTCGTCGGCAAGGATCTCGAGCGCCCGCTCGACCCGCGCGCCCGCGGCCACTGCGGCCTGCGCCGAGCGCCGGAGGTTCGCGTCGTCGAAGTTCGCAAGCCTGTTCGCGGTCGCGCGGACCTCCTTGCGCATCCGGCGCTCCTCCCAGGCGAGGAGCGCGTCGTGGGCGCCCATGCGGGTCAGGAGGGCGGCGATCGCATCGCCGTCGCGCACGACGACGCGGTCCACTCCGCGCACTTCCCTCGCCTTCGCGACGATCCCCAGGCGGCGGGCCGCCCCGACGAGCGCGAGCGCAGCCTCAGGGCCCGGGCACGTGACCTCGAGCGAGCTCGAGCGGCCGGGCTCGGTGAGGGAGCCGTGGGCGAGGAAGGCCCCGCGCCACACGGCCTCGGCATCCGCGGCGGAACCATTGACGATCACGGACGGCAGCCCGCGCACGGGACGGCCCCGGTTGTCCAGAAGGCCCGTCTGCCGGGCGAGGGCCT
This sequence comes from Sinomonas halotolerans, assembly GCF_039615075.1. NCBI lineage: Bacteria > Bacillati > Actinomycetota > Actinomycetes > Micrococcales > Micrococcaceae > Sinomonas > Sinomonas halotolerans. The sequence goes on from NZ_JBDFRB010000010.1 coordinate 43,501, forward strand.
CGCCGTCGCGGACCACGCGCACCACGTAGCGGCTGCCCCTGCGCAGCCCTCCCCCGGTGACGACGATGATCTCGCTCTCGTGCCCGTAGACCTCGTGGATAGCTGCCCGGAGGCGGCGCGCGGTTGCCGCGAGGTCCACCTCGGCCTCGATCACGATCCGGCCCGAGATGATGTGCAGGCCGCCGGCGAACCGCAGCATCGAGGAGACCTCGGCCTTGCGCTCCGACGACTTCTTCACGCCCAGCCGCGACAGCTCGTCCTTGACGCTCTGGGTCAATGCCATGGTGTGCCCTCCTGCTTGCAGGGCACCGTTCGGGCCCGTCATCGTCCTCCCCCGGCCGCTCCTGCCGAGGCGAACACCTCGTGGTATGCCCCGGCCAGGCGGAGCGGATCGTGGACCGACCGCTGCCCGGAAGACCTCACTCTACCGAAGAAGACTTCCGCCCCCAGCTCGCCGGCCACCTGCTCGAACTCTCCCGGGTCCCCCACCGAGGAGTCGTCGGCGATGACGGCGTCCACCCTGAACTCGGGGGCGGCCCGCTGGATGACGCGCAGGTGGTCCGCCGCGCTCATGCCGGTCGTCTCCCGGGTGTCCACGGCGAGGTTCATCGTGAGGCAGCGCCGGGCCGGCGTGTCGCACAGGGCCTGGCGCGTCTCGGGGAGGGTTAGGTGCGGGAGCACGGACGTGTACCAGGATCCCGGCCCGAGCACGATCCAGTCTGCGTACTCGATCGCGCTGAGGGCCTCGGGGCACGCGGGCGCGTCCGCGGGCACGAGCCGGACCTCCTCGAGCCGGCCGGCCACCGCGCACGCGGCCTGCCCCCGGATCGTCTCGCGGCGCGGGGGCCCTCCGTGCACCCCGGAGGACTCGACCAGGACGTCGCCCTCGATCATGAGGGGCACCCGGGACATGGGCAGCACCTGGCCGCGCGCACCGAGGAGGGCACCCGCCCAGCGCAGTCCTGCGACGATGTCCCCGAGCAGCTCGGCGAGCGTGACGATGAGCAGGTTCCCCATCGCGTGGTTGTCCAGGCCGCTCCTGCCCGCCGGCGAGTGGAAGCGGTGCTGCATGACGTCGCGCCAAGTGCGGCCCCAGTCGGTGTCGTCGCACAGCGCGGCGAGGGCCATGCGGAGGTCTCCCGGGGGCACGACGCCGAAGTCCTCGCGCAGGCGGCCGGAGGAGCCGCCGTCGTCCGCGACCGTGACGACCGCGGTGAGCTCCGTCGTGAGGAGGCGCAGCGCCGCGAGCGAGGCCGAGAGGCCGTGCCCGCCGCCGAGCGCAACGACTGTGGGGCCCTTGGGCACGCCGCCGATCCCGGTGCCGGCTCCCGGGCGGACGAGCGGGAGCTGGCCGGTGAAGAGCGTGCTCACTCGCGGCCCAGATCCCGGTGCGCGGTCGTGACGGTCACGCGCGGGAGCTGCGCGAGCCGCTTGGAGAGCTCCTCGGCGATCGCGACAGAGCGGTGCTTGCCCCCTGTGCAGCCGACCGCGATGGTCGCGTAGTGCTTGTTCTCGCGGCGGTAGCCCGCGAGGACCGGCTCGAGCGCGTGGACATAGCGGTCCACGAAGTCCTGCGCGCCGTTTGCGACCAGGACGTAGTCGCGCACCTCGGCGTCGAGCCCGGTGTGCGGGCGCAGCTGCGGGACCCAGTGGGGGTTGGGCAGGAAGCGCACGTCCGCCACGTAGTTGGCGTCCGCGGGGAGTCCGTACTTGAAGCCGAAGCTCATGACGTTCAGGCGCAGCGTCACCGGGCCCTTCTCGGAGAACAGCTCGGTGATGGCGGTCGCGAGGCCGTGGACGTTGAAGTCCGAGGTGTCCAGGACGAGTGTCGACTGCTCCTTGAGCTCGGCCAGGAGCGCCCGTTCGGCGGCGATGCCGTCCGAGATCCGCCCGCCCCCTTGGAGCGGGTGCGGCCGCCGGCCCTGCTCGAATCGGCGGATCAGCACCTCGTCGCTCGAGTCGAGGAAGAGCACGCGGTACTCGGCCCCCTGGGCGGCGAGCTGGTGGAGCGCCTCCCGGATGTCCGCGAAGAGGGCCTTGCTGCGCACGTCCATGACGACCGCGAGCTTCGGGATCCTGTCCGGGGCGTGGCCGACGAGCTCGGCCAGCGTGCCGAGGAGCTGGGGCGGGAGGTTCTCGACGACGTACCAGCCGTGGTCCTCGAGCGCATTGGCCGCCGTGCTGCGGCCCGCCCCCGACATGCCGGTGACGATGAGCAGCTCCGTGGCCTCTGGCTTCACGGGCGTGAGGTTCGTGTCCGGTCCGGCATCGACCGCGCTCGTCTCGCTCATGCTGCCAGCCTAGCTAAGAGTCGAGGATTTCGCCGGTGCTGTAGTTGACCGCCGGCATGGTGTCGGACACGCCCGGGACCGTGGCGGGCTCGCCCGTCAGGTCGCCTGCGCCGGCGCTGTCCGCCCCAGTTCCGGCCGCCGCCCCCTCCGGCACCCCGTGGAAGCGTGCGTGGACCGCCGCGGCAAGGGCGGGCCCGACGCCGCTGACCTCGGCGAGCTCGGCCGGACCGGCGGCCTTGAGCCGCTTGACGGAGCCGAAGTGCGCGAGGAGCGCCTTCTTCCGGGCGGGGCCCAGGCCCGGCACCTCGTCGAGCACCGAGGCGGTCATCGACTTCCCGCGCTTGTGGCGGTGGAAGGCGATCGCGAAGCGGTGCGCCTCGTCACGGATCCGCTGCAGCAGGTAGAGGCCCTGGGACGCGCGCGGGAGGATCACGGGGAAGTCGCCCTCGGGGGGCCACACCTCCTCGAGCCGCTTCGCGAGGCCGACCACCCGGATCTCGTCCCCGAGGCCGAGGTCTGCGAGGGCCTTCACGGCGGCCGAGACCTGGGGCTGCCCGCCGTCGACCACCACGAGGTTGGGCGGGTACGCGAACCTGCCGGAGCGCTCGCGCTCCTCGACAGGGAGCTCCCGCTCCGCGAGGTAGCCGCGGAACCGGCGGGTGAGGACGTCGCGCATCGCGGACGTGTCGTCCCGCGCCGCGTCGCCGGTGATCGAGAAGCGCCGGTACTCGGCCTTCTTCGCGATGCCGTCCTCGACGACGACCATGGACCCGACCACGTTCGTGCCCTGCACGTGCGAGATGTCGAAGCACTCGATCCGCAGGGGCGGCTCCGGCAGCTCAAGCGCCTCCTGGAGCTCCTGGAGGGCGAGCGAGCGGGTCGTGATGTCCCCCGCGCGCCGGCTCTTGTGGAGGCGCAGCGCCTGCACGGCGTTCTCGTGGACGGTTCCCATCAGGGCCGCCTTGTCCCCCCGCTGCGGGACGCGGAGCGCGACCTTCGCCCCGCGGAGGGAGGACAGCCACGCTGCCAGCCCGTCGGCGTCGTCCGGGAGCACCGGGACGAGCACCTCCCGCGGGAGGCGGCCGTCCGTCTCGGACTGCTCGCCGTACACCTGGGTGAGGAGGTGGCCGACGAGCTCGGCAGGCGTGGTGTCCTCGACCTTCTCCACGACCCACCCGCGCTGGCCGCGGATCCGGCCGCCGCGCACGTGGAACACCTGGACCGCGGCCTCGAGCTCGTCCTCCTCGACAGCGAAGACGTCCGCGTCGGTCTCCTCGGCCAGCACGACCGCGTTGCGCTCGAAGACCTTGCGCATCGCGATGATGTCATCGCGCAGGCGCGCGGCCTGCTCGTAGTCGAGCTCCGCGACCGCCGCTGCCATGCGCTTCTCGAGCTGGGCGATGAACCGGCGGGCCTCCCCTCCCATGAAGGAGCAGAAGTCCTCGGCGAGGCTGCGGTGCTCCTCCTCGGAGACCCGTCCCACACACGGCGCGGAGCACTTGTCGATGTAGCCCAGGAGGCAGGGGCGCCCGCTCTGCTCGGCACGGCGGAAGACCCCCGCACTGCACGAGCGGACTGGGAAGACGCGCAGGAGCGTGTCCATGGTCTCGCGGATGGCACCGGCGGTGTACGGGCCGAAGTACCGGGTGCCCTTCCGCCGTTCCCCCCGCAGGACCTGCACCCGGGGGAACTTCTCCCCCATCGTGACGGCGAGGTACGGGTACGTCTTGTCGTCGCGGAAGGCGAGGTTGTACCGGGGCGCGTACTCCTTGATCCACGTGTACTCGAGCTGGAGCGCCTCGAGCTCGCTCCCGACCACCGTCCACTCGACGCTCGAGGCCGCATGCACCATCGCGTACGTCTTCGGCAGGAGCGTCAGCGGGTTGGCGAAGTAGGACGTGAGCCGCTGCCGGAGGCTCTTGGCCTTGCCGACATAGATGACCCGCCCGTGCGGGTCGCGGAAGCGGTACACGCCGGGCTCGGTCGGGATCTCCCCGGTCCTGGGCCGGTAGCTCGATGGATCTGCCACTGGTCCATTCTAGTGAGGCCCGCCGACCCCGTGGTCCGCTGGCCTAGGCGGCCGGGGGCTTGTTGTAGCCCGGGGCGCGCTCCTGGCCGCTCAGGGCGGCGATGGCGTCCATGATCCGGTCCGTGGCCTCGCGCCGAGCTGGGAGCGAGTGGTCCGGCCCCGTCTTGTCGAAGTACAGAGGCTCCCCGACTGCCATCTCGAAGTGCCTCGGCACGATCGTGTTGCGGTCCGCGGGCTGCAGGCGCTCCGTGCCCCTGAGGCCGACAGGCACCACCGGGGCGCCCGTCGTGAGCGCGAGCCAGCCGACGCCGGTGCGGCCCCGGTACAGGAGCCCGTCGCGGGAGCGAGTGCCCTCGGGGTAGATCCCTATGCCCTGGCCCTTGTCGAGGAGGTCGAGCAGGGTCTTGAGCGCGGCAACGCTCGCGGCCTGCTCGCCCCGCTCGACGGGAATGGACCCGACGCCTTCGAAGAACGCCTTCATGAGCTTGCCCTTGACGCCCTTGCCCGTGAAGTACTCGGCCTTGGCGAAGAAGGCGACCCCGCGCGGCATGAGCGCCTGGATGATCACCGAGTCCAGGAACGAGAGGTGGTTCGAGGCGACGATGAACGGCCCCTCCTCGGGAACGTTCTCGAGTCCCGTCACGGTGGGCCGGCAGAACGCTGAGATGAAGCCGCGGATGCTCTGGCGGGTCATCGAGTAGATCAGCATGGCGCGGCCTCCGCGACAGCGCCGGCGAGGACGGCGATGACGGCAGACTCGAGCTCGTCGGCGTCCTCGACGAGGGCCACGAGGGCGAGCGCCTCGAGCTCCCCCGCAGGGGCGAAGCCCCAGCGCACACCGATGCACGGCACGCTGTTGGCCTCTGCCCCGGCCGCGTCGTACCGGCGGTCGCCGACCATGACCGAGCTGCCCGCAGCTGCGCGGTTCTCCTCGAGCGCGGCACGCACCATGCCGGCCTTGCCGTCCGCGGCCGGCGGCTGGGTCTCGTCGTCGGGGGCGCCGTGCACGCTGTCGAAGCAGGCGTCCAGGCCGTGGACCTCGAGGAGGCGCTCGGCCAGCGTCTGGGGCTTCTGCGTCGCGACGGCGAGGCGCAGGCCGCGCGCCCGCAGGCGCGCGAGCAGCTCGGGCACTCCCGGGTACGGGCGGCTCTCCGCCATCCCGGCGGTGACGTAGTGCCGGCGGTAGGTGTGGACGACGCCGGGCACCTCCTCGGCGGGAACCGAGCCGAGACGCGCAAGGGACTCGACGAGCGGCGGCCCGACCATGCTCGAGAGGCTCGCCTGGTCCGGCACGGGCAGGCCGTGGGCCGTGAGGGCATGGGCGATCCCGCCCGTGATGCTCCCCGCAGGGTCGACGAGGGTCCCATCCAGATCGAAGATCACGAGTGCGGGGCTGTCATTCACGCTGGCCAGTCTCCCACATCGCCTCCGATGCCCGGAAACCACGGGCGGCGCAGCGTCACCGTGTGCCGAGGACCTCCGCGAGGAAGGTCCCGGTGTGGCTGCCCTCGACCTCGGCGACCTGCTCCGGCGTCCCCGTCGCGATGACACGGCCACCGCCCGAGCCCCCGTTGGGACCGAGGTCGATGATCCAGTCTGCGCTCTTGATGACGTCGAGGTTGTGCTCGATCGTGATCACCGAGTTGCCCTTGTCCACGAGCGACTGGAGCACGAGGAGCAGCTTGCGGATGTCCTCGAAGTGAAGGCCTGTGGTCGGCTCGTCGAGGACGTAGATGCTGCGCCCGTTGGACCGCTTCTGCAGCTCGGCCGCGAGCTTCACGCGCTGGGCCTCGCCGCCGGACAGGGTCGTGGCCGGCTGGCCGAGGCGCACGTACCCGAGCCCCACGTCGTTGAGCGTGCGCAGATGGCGCGCGATCGGTGTGAACGCTGCGAAGAAGTCCGCGGCCTCCTCGATCGGCATGTCCAGGACGTCCGCGATCGTCTTGCCCTTGTAGTGCACCTCGAGGGTCTCGCGGTTGTACCGCGCCCCGTGGCACACCTCGCACGGGACGTAGACGTCCGGCAGGAAGTTCATCTCGATCTTGAGCGTGCCGTCGCCGCTGCAGGCCTCACAGCGCCCGCCCTTGACGTTGAAGGAGAAGCGTCCGGGCTGGTACCCGCGGACCTTGGCCTCGTTCGTCTCGGCGAAGAGCTTGCGGATGTGGTCGAACACCCCGGTGTACGTCGCGGGGTTGGACCGCGGCGTGCGGCCGATCGGGCTCTGGTCGACGTGGATGACCTTGTCGAGGTGCTCGAGGCCCTCGACCCGGGTGTGCCGGCCCGCAACCTGCTTGGCCCCGTTGAGGCGGTTCGCGAGGACCTTGTAGAGGATGTCGTTCACGAGGGTGGACTTGCCCGACCCGCTCACGCCGGTGACCGCCGTGAGGACGCCGAGGGGGAAGACCACGTCCACGCCGGTGAGGTTGTGCTCGCGGGCGCCGACGACCTTCAGCTGGCGCTTGCGGTCCACCTTGCGGCGCTTCGCCGGGATTGCGATGGAGCGACGGCCCGAGAGGTAGTCGCCCGTGACAGAGGCGCGGTTCTCCTTCAGCTCCTCGAGGGACCCGGAATGGACCACCTCGCCGCCGTGCTCGCCCGCGCCGGGGCCGATGTCCACGATCCAGTCCGCCTCGTGGATCGTGTCCTCGTCATGCTCGACGACGATGAGCGTGTTGCCGAGATCGCGCAGGCGCGTCAGCGTCTCGATGAGCCGCCTGTTGTCCCTCTGGTGCAGGCCGATGCTCGGCTCGTCGAGGACGTACAGGACGCCCACGAGCCCCGAGCCGATCTGTGTGGCGAGCCGGATGCGCTGCGCTTCTCCGCCGGAGAGGGTGCCTGCCGCGCGCTCGAGGTTGAGGTACTCGAGGCCCACGTCGAGGAGGAATTCGAGCCTCGCGTCGATCTCCTTGAGGACCTGGTGGGCGATCTGCTCCTCGCGCGGGGTCAGGTCGAGGTCCCCGAGGAACTGCCGCGCGTCCCTGAGGGGGAGCCGCGAGACGTCCGCGATCGAGCGGCCGCCGACCAGCACGGACAGGGACGCCGGGTTCAGGCGCGCACCGCCGCACTCGGGGCACGGGATCTCGCGCATGTACTCCTCGTAGCGGTCCCGCGCGGAGTCGGACTCCGTCTCGAGGTGCTTGCGCTGGATGTAGGAGACTGCTCCCTCGAACCCGGTGCTGTACTTGCGCTCCCGCCCGAAGCGGTTCCGGTACTGCACCACGACCTTGTGGTCCTTGCCGTGCAGGACAGCTTCCCGCGCGTACTGCGGGAGGCTGTGCCACGCGGTCTTCATGGAGAATCCGAGATCGTCGGCCAGCCCCTCGAGGAGGCGCGTCCAGTACTCCTGGGTCGCCGCACCCAGCGACCAGGGCGCGATCGCGCCTTCCGACAGGGACAGCTCGGGGTCTGGGACGACGAGCTCCTCGTCGACCTCGAGCTTGGTGCCGATGCCCGTGCACGCGGGGCACGCACCGAACGGGTTGTTGAACGAGAAGGAGCGGGGCTCGATCTCGTCGATCGCGAGCGGATGCTCGTTGGGGCACGCGAGGTTCTCCGAGAAGGCGCGCACGCGCGCCTCATCGTCCGGCTCGAGGTCCACGAAGTCCGCGAGGACGCGGCCTTCGGCGAGCCCGAGCGCGGTCTCGACCGAGTCCGCAAGGCGCTGGCGGATGCCGTCCTTGACCACGAGACGGTCGACGACGACCTCGATCGTGTGCTTGAACTGCTTCCCGAGCTTGGGCGGCTCGGAGAGCTGGATGAGCTCGCCGTCCACGCGGGCACGCGAGTAGCCCTTGGCCGCGAGCTCCTTGAAGAGTTCGACGAACTCCCCCTTGCGCCCCCGCACGACCGGGGCCAGGAGCTGGAAGCGCGTGCCCTGGGGGAGCTCGAGCAGCTGGTCCACGATCTGCTGCGGCGTCTGGCGGGTGACCGCCTCGTGGCAGACGGGGCAGTGCGGGCGGCCGACGCGCGCCCAGAGGAGGCGCATGTAGTCGTAGATCTCGGTGATGGTGCCCACCGTGGAGCGCGGGTTCTTGCTCGTGGACTTCTGATCGATCGAGACGGCCGGCGAGAGGCCCTCGATGAAGTCCACGTCCGGCTTGTCCACCTGCCCGAGGAACTGGCGGGCGTAGGCCGAGAGAGACTCGACGTAACGGCGCTGGCCCTCGGCGAAGATCGTGTCGAACGCGAGGGAGGACTTGCCCGACCCCGAGAGGCCCGTGAAGACGATCATGGCGTCCCGCGGGAGGTCCAGGTCCACGTTGCGCAGGTTGTGCTCGCGGGCGCCCTTGACGATGAGCCGCGACTGGTCCGGCGTGTGGGAGACCTGCCGTGCGCCCTTGGCGGCAGCCTTCGGCGCAGCGCTCCCGACCGCGGACGGCGCTGCGGACGGCTCGGCCGCGGATGGAGTGGGGATGGAGGCGTCAGTGAGCGTGGAGGGACTCTGCACCCGTCCATGCTAGTCGACAGAACGCCTTTTCGAAAATGTCTTCGATCACACTCTGGGCTCCTCCCCCGGGCCTCACAGAGGCGTCAGGGCCTGCCCTGGCCCTCGCGGTAGGCGGACGCCGCAAGCGCGAGGGCGTCCTCGAGGGAGGCTCCTGAAGCGAGGACCGCCGCCGCGAAGGAGCGCGCCGCGGCAGCAAGCTCCTCCTCCCGTGCGCCACGGGGTGCCACCGAGGTGCCCGCCCTGCCTGCAGTGACGAGCACGCCGGCCTCCTCGAGCTCGCGGTACGCCCGCGCGACAGTGTGCGGCGCCACACCCAGCTCCGTGGCGAGGCCACGCACCGGGGGCAGGCGCCGCCCGACCGGGAGGGCGCCGTCGTCCACGAGGGCGAGGATGCGGCGGCGCAGCTGCTCGAAGAGGGGGATCACGAGCTCGGTGTCCGGCCGCCACTTCCCTGGGAACTCCTGCTCTGCCATGTCCCCACCCTACCGCCGGGCTGCTGCCTAGACTGGCCCCATGAGCAGCCTCCTGCACGACCTCGCCAAGGTGACCGTCCGCCGGATCTCGGTGAGCTCGATGGACAACAATGTCTACCTGATCACGTCCAAGGAGACCGGGGCCCAGGTCCTCATCGACGCCGCGGACGACCTCCCGGCCATCCGGTCGCTCCTTGCGGAGGGCGGCGCGGACGCAGCCGGCGCGGGCCGCCCGCCGAAGCTCGAGCTCGTCGCCACGACCCACCAGCACTGGGACCACGTCCGGGCGCTCGAGGGGGTCGTCGCGGCGACGGGGGCGCGCACGGCGGCAGGCCGTCAGGACGCCTCGGGCATCCCTGTGCCGGTCGACACGGTGCTCGACCACGGCGACGTGCTGCCCGAAGCCCACGGGGCGTGGGGATTCGAGCTGGCAGCGGTCCATCTGCGCGGCCACACGCCCGGGTCGATCGCCTATGTCCTCACTGAGCAGGATGCGCCGGTCCTCATCTTCTCCGGCGACTCGCTGTTCCCCGGCGGCGTGGGGAACACGCAGGACGACGCCGACCGGTTCGCCCTCCTGTTCGCCGACGTCGCCGACCGGCTCTTCGGGGCCTATCCCGACACGGCCGAGGTGCATCCCGGCCATGGGAAGCCCACGACGCTCGGAGCGGAGCGTCCGCATCTTCCCGAGTGGAAGCAGCGCGGCTGGTAGGAACCTGACACTGGGAACGGGAACGCGCAGAGGCGCTGCTGCCCCCATGTGCAGCAGCGCCTCTGCGCGGATCAGATGGGCCTGGCCGAAGGGCGGTCCCCCAGCCCGTGCCCACGGGCCATTGCCGGTCAGACGGCCGGAGCGGTCTCCACCGGAGCGGTCACGACCGGAGCGGTCTCGACGGGCGCCTCGACGGCCGCGTTCTGGGCCTCGAACTGGGCGGCGAGGGCCTGGTAGGCGGCCTTCGCGGCGTCGACGAGGGCGCGGTTCTCCGCCACGAGGGCCTTGAGCGCGGTCTGGTTCGCCTTGCGCAGCGTCTGGACGTTCTTGACCGCGGCCTTCTTGGCCGTGCCCTTGGCGCTCTTGGCGGCCTTGAGCGCGTTCGCCTCGGCCGTCTTGTAGGTCGCGCGGGCGAGCTTCTCGGAGGCGCGGGCATCGGCCTTGGCCTTCTCGAAGGCAGCCTTGGCGGCGTCGACCTGCTCCTGGGTGATGGGGGCCACGACGACGACGTCGGTGACCTGGGTCGTGTCGGTGGTCTCGACGGCCGTCGCGGCAGCCGCACCGGCCCCGGTGAGCATGGCGCTTGCGAGGACGACGGCTGCGAGCTTGGGCAGAGCGTTCATCAAGGATCTCTTTCTTCGTGTGGTCTGCGGCCGGTCTTCTCCGGCCCCACTCCGACGTTAGCCAGCCAGACTCGTCCCGCAGCCGGATCTGTGCCAATCCTTGGGCAAGCCTGAGCGGAGGGGCAGAGCCTGCGCTCTTCCTCGCGTCCGGCTGCGCCAGGCGCCCTCAAGGGGCGCGGTGGGCCGGGGGGTGCATCCGGCAGTTCAGGTGGTGCTCGCCCTCCTCCTCGTGGGTGAGGCGGCCGTCCTCGATGGTGATGACCCGCTTGGCAGCCGCGCGCAGGCGGGGATCGTGGCTCACGATCACGACCGCCCTGTTCTCGCGGCAGGCGATCTGGCACATCAGCAGGGTCACCTCGCTCCCGGTCCTGCTGTCGAGGTTCGCCGTGGGCTCGTCGGCCAGGAGCAGACCGGGGTCGTTGGCCAGGGCGCGGGCAATCGCGACGCGCTGCTTCTCCCCACCGGAGAGGTCCCGGGGAAGGGAGCGGAGCCGGGAGCCGAGGGACAGCGGGGCCAGAGCCTCGCGGGCCCGCTCGAGGGCTTCCCGCCGCGGCACGCCTGCCGTCAGGAGGGGGAGCATGACGTTCTCCTCTGCCGTGAGGGCGGAGAGGAGGTTGAAGGTCTGGAAGACGAACCCGAACCGGCGCAGGCGCAGCCGGGCCAGGTCCGCGGACCCGAGGGCCGAGATGTCCTGCCCGTCGATGAGGATCCTCCCCTCGGTGGGCCGCATGAGTGTGCCGACCATCGACAGCAGCGTGGTCTTGCCGGACCCGGAGGGACCCATGATCAGGACGATGTCGCCGGCGGCGCCCGCGGGGGGGGCGCCCGGCCCCGCCCCGCGCGGCGGGGGGGCCGCGGCGGCGACCCGCGGGGGCACAATGCATGTGGCGTGGGGCCCGGGGCTCCCCGGCGGGCCCCCCCCCGTCCACGGCCCGGACCGCCGTGTGGCCCGAGCCGAAGACCTTCCCGACTGCGCGCGCGGAGACGACGCTCATGCCCTGAACACCTCCGCCGGGTCGATCCGGGCGAGGCGGCGCACCGGGAGGAAGGCGGCCACGACAGCCATGCCGAGCGTGACAGCGAAGATCCAGGCCATGTCCACGGGGCGTATCTCGGTGATGAACTCCGGCACGAAGGCTGCGGCGAGGGCGCCGACGCCGAAGGCGAGGGCCGCGCCGACCGCGTAGCCCAGGACAGCGGCGGTGAGGGCCTGCTCGAGCACCACGGTGTAGAGCTGCCGGTTGCTCACCCCGATGGCCTTGAGGACCCCGTATTCGCGCGCCTTCTCGATCGTGGACGTGAAGATGGTCAGGCCGATCACGGTCATGCCGACCGCGACCCCGATCAGCAGGAGGACCGCGACGATCGGCAGGAACGTGTCCGTGACGATGCTGACGTTGTTCTCGATGAACTCCTCCCTCGTGATCGCGTCCACGGCTGCCACACGGTCGATCCGCTCGGCGACCTGCCCTGCGTCTGCCCCCTCCTCGAGCGTGACGAGGAAGAAGTTGGTGGAGCCGGGGAGCCGGAGGATGCTCTCGGCGTCGCCCTTCGTGGCGAAGGCGAACGAGAAGCTCAGGATGTACCCGCCCTCGGAGAAGCCCACCACCTTGAGGTCCGTGCCCGCGAGGGCGATCCTGTCCCCGAGGCGTACTCCCTCGCTGCGGGCGGTCACGCGGTCGATGATGAGCTCCCCCGGCCCGGGCACCGCCTTCCCCTCGACGACGCGGGCGGGCGCGCCGACGCCGTTCTCGATGTCGTCGGCGATCACGTAGAGGTTGACCTCGCGGTCCCCGCGCTCGAACGCGACGCGCCGCCCGCTGAACGGCTTCGCGGAGGCGACGCCGTCGAGCGCCTCGAGCTGCGGCCGCAGGGCCAGCGGCAGGACCGAGGGCGTGTGGAACATGTCCGTCGCCCCTGCCTGGGTGACCCAGTAGTCGGCCGGTACGGTCCCGATGTACTCGCCGATCTTGGTGCTCCAGCCCTGGTAGAGGCCCTGGAGGGTCATGATGAGCAGGACGCTGAACGCGACGCCGCCCACGCTGATCAGCAGTCTGGTGCGCTCCTGCAGGAGGTTCTTGAGGGCCAGGAAGAGCATCACTCCCCCTTTCCGCGCGTGAGGTCGAAGCGGTGCTCGCCGCCGGGCCGCACGAGGGACTCGACGGATCCGAGCCGCACCCGGATCGGCTCCGCGTCCCCTGGTGCAGAGGACACCCGGATCCAGTTGTCCCGCAGCGCGACCTCGAGCAGGTGGCCCCGGTAGCGCACGTGGAAGGCGATCCCCCCGAGCCCCGCCGGCATCCGGGGGGAGAACACGAGCGCGTCGGCGGTGAGACGGAGGCCGGCGAAGCTGCGCTGGACCACGTCGATCGTCCCGGCCATCGCGCCGAGGTGGATCCCCGTGCGGGTAGTCCCGCCCTGGGTGTCGTCGAGGTCCGCGTCGAGGGCCTCCCGGAAGGTGTCCCAGGCCCTCTGCGGATCCATGGCAGCGAGCACGGAGGCGTGCGCCACCCTGCTGAGGGTGGAGCCGTGCGCCGTGCGGGCGAGGTAGTAGTCGACCGTGCTCGAGAGCTGTTCGGGGGTCACGGTGTAGCCCAGGCGGCCCAGGACCGCGATGAGCTCCTCCTGGCCCAGGAGGTACAGGAGCATGAGCGCGTCGGCCTGCTTGGTCAGCTGGTAGCGATTGGGCGAATCGCCCTCCGACTCGAGGATGAGGTCGAGCCGCTCGATGTTGCCGTAGGTCCGGCGGTAGTGCTCCCAGTCCAGTTCCTCGAGCGCGCCGAATCCCGCGAACTGGCTCATGATCCCATCCCCGTGGAAGGGCACCGAGATCCGCCGGCTCAGCCGCTCCCACAGAGCGGGCTCGCCCGGGCTGATGCCGAGCCGCTCGCGCACCTCGGCGCCGTCGTGCCCGTGGACGACTGCGAGGATGTGGCATGCCTGACGGCACACCCACGAGGCCATGACGTTGGTGTAGGCGTTGTCGTCCACGCCCTCGTCCGGGCGCCCGGGGTAGCCCGTGTGGTACTCGTCCGGGCCCATGACCCCCCGCAGGTGGTAGCGGTCCTCCACCGGGTCGTGCTCGGCCATCGATGCGAACAGCCGGGCGACCTCGACGATGAGCGCCGCCCCGTCGTCGAGGAGCCACTGCCGGTCCCGGGTCGCCTCGAAGTACTGCCAGGCGTTGAAGGCCACGGCGAGCCCCACGTGCCGCTGGAGGCGGGAGCGGTCAGGGATCCAGTGGCCCGAGCGCCGGTTGAAGATCCAGTGCGGCGTCTCCTCGCGTCCGTCGCTCCCGCTCTGCCAGGGGAAGAGCGCTCCGTCGAGGCCCAGCTGCGCGGCGGCGTGCCGGGCGGCCGGGAGGCGGCGCGAGCGGTAGGAGATGAGGGCGCGGGCGACGGCGGGCTGGCGCGACGTGACGAGGGGCAGGACGAACAGCTCGTCCCAGAACACGTGTCCCCTGTAGCCCTCGCCGTGGAGCCCTCGGGCGGGGACACCGGCGTCGAGCGCGGCGGTGAAAGGGGTGAGGGTCTGGAGGAGGTGGAAGACGTGGAGGTTGAGCACGAGCTGGACCTGCGGCGAGGCCTCGAGCCGGACGGTGTAGAGCTGAAGGAGCCTCCTCCACGCGGCGGCATGCTCGCGCAGCAGCGCGTCGAACCCGCCCTGCGAGCGCTCGAGGACGGCGCACGCGCCGGACGCCGCCGACGAGACGGCGCGGTCGCGCGAGGTCGCGATCACCGCGGTCTTCTCGACCGTGGCAGGGATCCCGTCGGCCAGCTCGAGGCGGAACACGCGGAAGTGCAGCCCGCCGGTGCTGCCGGGCGCGCCGGAGACGTCCCGACCGCCCGTGCCGCCGGGCGAGCCGGGGTCGCCGCCGCGGACGCGGTGGCGGAGCGCCACCGCGATGCGCGTGTGGCTCTGGAGCGTCTCGGCCACCGCGATCACGTCCGCAGAGCCGGATCCGGCCCGGCCGGGGTCGGCGAGTCCGGCGTCGGCGAGTCCGGGGTCCGTGACTCCGGGGTCGACGAGGACGGTGAGGTCGCGGAGATGGCGATGCGCGAGGAAGGCGTCCTCGAGGACGTTCTCGTTGCTGACGTCCACGTCCACGCCGCTGCGGACGGTGGCCGCGCCGCTCCAGCCCAGCGCCGTCAGAGTGGTCTCGAGGGCCATGAGATGGGGCTCCGCCATGGACACGAACCGCCGCTGCCGCACGCGCAGCTGCCGGCCGTCGTCGTCCTCGAGGAGGACCTCCCGCACGGAGACCGCGGTGCGCAGGTCGAGGGTCCGGTGCTCGGCGCGGAGCGTGAGCCCGCCCTCGGACCACCAGGCCCCGCCTTGGAGCCTGAGGTCGAGGTGGAGCCAGTTGGGGGCGTTGACCATGTGCTCGTCCTCGCTCTCGAGGCCCTCCACGGCGTTCACCACCCGGTTGTACACGCCGGCGAGGTACGTGCCCGGGTACCCGATGCCGCCGCGGCCGCTCTCCGGCGCAGCGCCGCGCACCCCGGCGTAGCCATTGCCCTGCGCGGTGAGGGCCTCGCGGTGGCCTTCATGGGCGGGGTCAGTCCCCTCGTAGACGAGGAGCCAGGGGTCCGTCAGCACGAGTCCGAGGTCCAGTTCCCGCAGGCCGCCCAGGACGACGTCCGCGCCGCGGGCCTCGAGCTCGGCCCGGCGGTCCCGCCGGTCGATCCCGACCACGAGTCCGAAGCCGCCCCTGCGCCCGGCCTCCATCCCGGCGGGTGACTCGTCGATGACGACGGCCCGGTGCGGGTCCACGCCGAGCCGGCGCGCCGCCTCGAGGAAGAGTGCCGGGTCGGGCGCATCCGGAAGCCGGAGCGCCTTCGCGCGCTCCCCGTCGACCACAGTGTCCGCGAGACCGCCGAGCCCCGCCTCCGCGAGCGCCGCCTGCGCATCGGGGCTGGACGTCGCGACGGCGATCGGCACGCGTCCCGCGCGCAGCCGGTCGAGCAGCGGCGCGCTCTCGGGCAGCGGCACGCCGCCGGACACGGCCTCCCCGAGGACGCGCCCGGCGACCACCGCCTCGAGGGAGAGGATGACGGCGTCGTAGGGCGGTGCGGCGGCTGCGGTGGGGGAACTGGCCATGTGCCGGCTCAGCCCAGGAGTGCATCGAGGGTGACGAAGCCGTAGCCAGCGGCCCGGATGCGGTCGATGATCTGCGCGAGCGCATCGGCGTCCAGCGTCGAGCCGTCGTCAGGATTGGAGCCGATGTGCATGAGGACGATCTCGCCGGGCTGGAGACCGGCCAGCACGCGGTCGGCGACCGCCTGCGCGGTCAGCCCCCCGCTCGTGCCCTTCCAGCCGAGCGTGTCCACCGTCCACCGGACCGAGGCGTAGCCGAGGTCGTTGACTGCGGCGATGGTGCGCGCATCGCGCTCGCCGAAGGGGAACCGGAAGAGCGGCCTCGGGTCCGCCCCGGCCGCTCGGATGGCACGCTCGGCGCCCAGGACCTCCTCGCGGATGCGCGCCCCGGTGAGGGACGTGAAGCCAGGATGGGTCATCGAATGGTTGGCAGTCCGGTGGCCCCCCGCGACGATCTGTGCCACTCCCCCGGGATTCGCCCCGGCCCACGTGCCCGTGAGGAAGAAGGTGCCCCGCACACCCTTTCCGGAGAGGGTCGAGAGGATCTTGGGCAGGCCGGCGGAGTTGGCGCCCGCGTCGAAGGTCAGGGCCACCACGCGTCCTGCGCCCGGGACCACCTCGAGGTCCAGGCCGCGCAGCGCGGCCGGGAAGGCAGGCGGCGGCGGCAGGGGCGAGGGGGCGGGAACGGGCGTGGTGGGCACGGGAGGGACGACGACGGTGGGCCGGGGCGTCTGGCCCCCGCCTGCGGTCGCGGTGGGAACGGGCACGCCGGTCCTGGTCGCCGTGGCCGTGCCGCTGGGGGTGGCGGGAGGCGTGCCCGTGGACCCGCTTCCAGCGGCCGAGGGGCTCGAGGTCGGGGACGGCGTGGCCGTCGGGAGCACGGCGGGACCGCCCGTGTCACCGCCGAGGGCGACAGCGAGGGCCACCGCGAGCGCAAGGAGGACCACCGCCAGGACGATCCCGATGGTGCGTCCCTGCACGATCGCAGGCCCGCGCTCCGCGCTGGTCCTCTGCCCGGGGTCGGGCGTCGGCTCTGGGCTGGGCGTGTGCCCCATGAGCAGATCATGGACCCGCGAGGCCGGGCATGTCAGGGGCTTAGGTCCTCTCGCCCCCGGGCGTGCTGCCGCCCATCGCGCCCCCGCTGCGCCGCGTGCCCTGCCGCCCCGTCCCCCCGCCGCCCGGGCCGCGTGCCGCTTCAGGCGCCGGGCGGGTGCGCAGGCCGGGGCGCCGCCGTCGTGCCTCCTTCGCGACCCAGTCCGCGAGGACGACGGCGGGCACTGCCGCGAGCGCGACCGCGAACCCCTGCGGCGGGGGCGGCGCGTGGCCGAGCAGCGCCGCGAGCTGCGGGACGAAGAGGAAGGCCGCGAGGGCGGCGAGCTCGGCGAGCACGGCCCACAGCATGAGTCGGTTGCCGGTGAGGCCCTGCTCCCACGGCGGAACGGTGGCGCTGCGGCACGCGAAGGCATTGGCGAGCTGCCCGAGGACGACCGCGGTGAAGGCGGCTCCCGAGGCGGCGAGCAGGACCGCGTGGCTCCATTCGGTGCGGTGCGTCCAGCCGCTGCCGAACAGGACCACCGAGAAGGCCGCCATCTCCACGAGCGCCTCGGTGGGGCCCATGACGGCGAAGACGCGCACCAGGAGGTCGCGGTCCATGAGGTGGCGCCGTTCGGGCGGGCGCCTGAGCACGTTGCGGCTCGGCCGCTCGGCGCCGAGGGCGAGGGCGGGCAGGAGGTCCGTCCCGATGTCGAGGGCGAGGATCTGGAGGACGCCGAGGGCCAGCGGGAAGGAGCCTCCAGAGAGGGCCCACACCACGAAGGGCGCGAGCTCGGCCACGTTGTCGGTGAGGTGGTAGGTGAGGAACCGGCGGACGTTCGAGTAGGTCGCGCGGCCCTGCTCGATGGCGGCGACGACCGTGCCGATGTGGTCGTCGAGCAGGACGAGGTCCGCGGCCTCGCGCGCCACGTCGGTGCCGCCGCGCCCCATCGCGACGCCGATGTCGGCCTCCTGGAGCGCCGGGCCGTCGTTAACGCCGTCCCCGGTCATGGCCAGGACGTGGCCGCGGGCCTGGAGCGCCCGGGCCACGCGGAGCTTCTGTTCGGGCGAGACGCGGCTGACCACGACGCCGTCGCGGTCGAGGAGGGCGCCGAGGACCTGCTCGTCCTCGGGCAGCGCGGCTCCCTCGAGGACCACCTCGGGGGAGCCGATGAGTCCGACCTCGCGGGCGATCGCCGCCGCGGTGGCCGGATGGTCCCCCGTGACCATGGCGATCCTGATGCCGGCCTGCCGCACCGACGCGATGACCTCGGCGACGTCCGGGCGCGGCGGATCGTGCAGACCGATGAGGCCCAGGAGCTCGAGGTCCGCCTCGAGCTCGTCCGCGCCGCTGTCCGCCCAGCCGTCGGCGCGCGAGGGCAGGACCCGTTCGGCGACGGCGATGACCCGGAGGCCGCGCGCCGCCATCTCGTCCACGAGCCCCGCGGCCGCGGGGAACGCCCGGCTGCACCGCGGCAGCACGCTCTCCGGGGCGCCCTTGACCAGGAGCACGCCCTGGGACACGACCGACTCCCGGCGCCGCTGGGGGTCGAAGGCCAGGCGGCGCTCCTCGCTCCCGGGAGCGGCCTCGGCGGCGCCGAGGCGCCGCGCGAGGACGTCGATCGCCGCCTCCATCGGATCCCCCTCGGCAACCCACGCCTCGCCATGGCGAGCCGTCCGGCCCCGGGATGCGGCGCGGGCCGCCACGGCGAGGCTCCGCGCACGGGCCAGCCCCTCGCCGTCGACCTCGCCCTGCGGCTCGTAGCCCTCGCCGGCGATCCGCACCGTCCCCTCCGCTGTGTGGACCTCGACCGCGCTCATCCGGTTCTGAGTGAGCGTGCCCGTCTTGTCAGTGCAGATGAAGGTCGTCGAGCCGAGCGTCTCGACCGCCTCGAGGCTGCGCACGAGGGCGTTGCGCTGCGCCATCCGCTGCGCCCCCATCGCGAGGGAGAGCGTCACGGTCGGCAGGAGGCCCTCCGGGACGAGCGCGACCGACACGCCGATCGCGAAGAGGAACGCGTCCCGCCAGCTGATGCCCACGAGGAGCGAGACGATGAAGAACAGCCCTGCCACCGCGAGCGCGACCGCGGCGATCCGGCGCACGATCCTGCGCAGCTCCCGCGCGAGGGGGGTGGGAGGCGGCACGGTCCGGAGCGTGAGCGCGGCGATGCCCGCGAGCCGTGTCCCGGCGCCGGTCGCGGCCACCACCGCCTCGGCCTCGCCGTTGACCAGGAACGTCCCGCCCCACAGGGAGTCCCCTGCTTGCCTGGGGACCGGGACGCTCTCGCCCGTGAGCATGGACTCGTCCACGCTGCAGCCGGAGGCGGCGACGAGGACGACGTCCGCCGGCACCCGGTCCCCGGCCTCGAGGACGAGGAGGTCCCCGGGCACGAGCTCGCTCGCATGGATGCGGCGGACACGGCCGTCCCTGCGGACCGCGACCTCGGCCGGGAGCAGCTCGCGCAGCGTCGCCGCGGCCCGCTGGGCGCGCTCCTGCTGGATGTGGGCGAACACCGCGTTGACCACGACGACGACCGCGATGGCCGCTGCGAGCTGGGGCATGCCGGCGGCATACGCAAGCGCTGCCGCTGCCCAGAGCATGAGGGCGAAGAAGTGGGTGAGCTCTGCGAGGAGTTTCCTCCACTGCGGAACAGGACGCTGGCCGGGCAGGCGGTTGGGACCGTGCTCGAGCAGCAGCGCGGCCGCCTGCTCCGTGCTCAGCCCGGCCCCCGCGGGGGCGGCCCTGGGTGCGGGCCTCCTGGCCGGGGCGCCCTCGGCGCCCCTCTCCTCGTGCATCGCCCTCCCCCGCCCGGTGGCCCGGCTGCAGTCCGGGACATGCTCCGATGACAGGCTCGTCCCCGGTCCGGCACCGGGCTAGGGGACAAAGGCCCGGGCGCGGGGCGCCAGGGCGCCCGCATACTTGACAGCGCGCGGTGGGCTGGCGGCTGACGGGAGGTGCGCGCAGCCGACGGGGGGACGCACGCAGCACAGCACGGAGCAGGCGGCGTCGACGCCGCGGGAGGGAGCGGGGCATGCCCTGGGAGGAAGTCATCACGCCGGGCCGCTTCGGCGGGCAGACGGTCATCGTCACGGGCGCTGCCTCCGGGATCGGCCGGGCCACTGCCCTGAGGGTGGCGAGAGAGGGTGGCCGGGTCATCGCGAGCGACCTGAGCGGAGGCGGCCTGGAGGCGCTCGTCGCCGCGCATCCGGGGCTGGACCTCGTTCCGGTGGCCGGGGACATCAGCACGGAGGACGCCGTGCAGGCGGTGGCCGCGGCCGGGGGTGCCGCCGTCGACGCCCTCGTCAACAATGCCGGGATCATGGACAGCTTCCAGCCCGTCCACGAGCTCGACGACGCCACGTGGGAGCGGGTGCTCGCCGTGAACCTGACCTCGATGATGCGGCTCATGCGGGCCGTGGTCCCCGGCATGATCAAGGCCGGGCACGGGGCGATCGTGAACATCTCCTCCGAGGCCGGCCTGCGCGGCGGCGCCGCCGGGACCGCCTACACCGTGTCCAAGCACGCCGTCATCGGGCTCACGCGCAGCGCCGCCGTGATGTACGCGCGCCGTGGCATCCGTGTCAACGCGGTGGCGCCCGGCGGCACGCGGACCAACATCAAGGCGGAGTTCGCGTCCCAGCTGGCCGCGGAGGTCCTCGGACCCCTCATGCAGGCCAACGTCCCGCCGCTCGCCGAGGCGGAGGAGCTGGCCGCCGCGATCACCTTCCTCGCGAGCCGGGACAGCTCCAACATCAACGGGGCGGTGCTCGCCTCAGACAACGGCTGGAACGCCGTGTAGGCGGGGCCTGCCGGGGCCGGGCGCAGTGGACGGCTGGCCCGCCTACCTCTTGCGCCCCACGCAGAAGAGGCGCCGGAACGGGTAGACGGTGGCGGTCCCGCCGTCCCTCTCGACGGGCGGGTAGGCGTCGAGGAGGAGCTGGTTGTACTGCTCCTCGAACTGCCGGCCCTGCTCCGCGTCCAGCACGTCCAGGACGGGGCGCAGCCCGGTCCCGCGGACCCAGCGCAGCACGGCGTCCTCGCCGGCGAGCACGTGGAGGTATGTGGTCTCCCACACGTCTGCCTCCCATCCAGCCTCGAGCAGGAGCTCGAGGTAGTGCTGCGGCTCCGCGACGGCGTCGGCATGGCGCAGCACCCCGTGGAGGCGGTCCCGCCACTGCGACGACTCTGCGAGCTCGCGCATGAGCACATGCGACTTCGCCCCGAAGTTCCCGGGCACCTGCACGCCGAGCCACGCCCCGGGCGCGAGCTGGTCGAGCCACCGTCCCATGAGGCCAAGATGGCCGGGGATCCACTGGAGCGCGGCGTTCGAGACCACCACGTCCACGTCCTCCTGCGGCTCCCACTGGCGGATGTCCCCGAGGGTGAAGTGCAGCCTGCCGCGCCGCCCGAATCCCGCGCGCGCCGCGGCGAGCATCGGCTCGGAGCTGTCCACGCCGTGGACCTCCGCCTGGGGCCACCGCTCGGCGAGCGCCGCCGTCAGCTCCCCGGTCCCGCAGCCGAGGTCCACGACGCGGCGGGGCGATGCCGCGCCGATCCGCCCGGTGAGGTCGAAGAAGGGGCGCGAGCGGTGCCCACCGAAGACGGCGTAGGCGGCCGGGTCCCACGTCAGCGAGGTCATGGCTACACGCTAGTGCTGCCGGCCCGGCGCGGTCGAGGCCCCGGCCGGGCGTGCTGCGCACTAGGCTGGGAGGGCCATGCGACTCGACACTCTCGTCCCCTCCTCCGCCTCCCGCCCCGCAGTGGGGCCTGCTGGCGGGTCCGCCCCCTCGCTGCCTGACGAGGTGTACGACGCCTTCGTGGGATGGGCGGCGGGCCGCGGACTGTCCCTCTACCCGGCCCAGGAGGAGGCTGTCCTCGAGCTCGTCTCGGGCGCGAACGTCATCCTCGCCACCCCGACCGGGTCGGGGAAGTCCCTCGTGGCGGTGGCGGCGCATTTCCACGGGCTCGCCACCGGGAAGAGGAGCTACTACACGGCACCCATCAAGGCGCTCGTGTCCGAGAAGTTCTTCGCCCTGTGCGAGGTCTTCGGGGCCGAGAACGTAGGCATGGTGACGGGCGATTCGTCGGTCAACGCGGACGCGCCCATCATCTGCTGCACTGCCGAGATCCTCGCGAACCACGCCCTGCGCGAGGGCGCCGCCGCGGACCTCGGCCCGGTGGTCATGGACGAGTTCCACTTCTACTCGGACCCCCAGCGCGGCTGGGCCTGGCAGGTTCCGATCCTCGAGCTGCCCCAGGCGCAGTTCCTCCTCATGAGTGCGACCCTCGGGGACGTGTCCAGGTTCGAGGACGAGCTGACGGCCCGGACTGGAAGGTCCACCGCGACGGTAGCGCACGCCGAGCGGCCCATCCCGCTGCACTACTACTACGAGGAGCGCCCGGTCCACGAGACGCTCGAGGAGCTCCTCGCCACGAGGCAGGTGCCCGTCTACGTGGTGCACTTCAGCCAGGCCGAGGCGATCGAGCGCGCCCAGCAGCTCATGAGCGTCACGATGTGCACCCGGGAGGAGAAGGAGCGGATCGCCGAGCTGATCGGCGGCTTCCGCTTCGCGGCTGGCTTCGGCAAGACGCTCAACCGGCTCGTGCGCCACGGGATCGGCGTCCACCATGCCGGCATGCTGCCCAAGTACCGCCGTCTCGTCGAGCAGCTGGCCCAGGCAGGCCTGCTCAAGGTCATCTGCGGGACCGACACGCTCGGGGTGGGCATCAATGTCCCGATCCGCACCGTCATGCTGACGGCCCTGAGCAAGTTCGACGGAACCCGCACCCGCATCCTCAACGCGCGGGAGTTCCACCAGATCGCCGGGCGCGCAGGGCGGGCCGGCTTCGACACCGCAGGCACGGTCGTGGTGCAGGCTCCCGACCACGTGGTGGAGAACAACCGGGCGATGGAGAAGGCGCGCGCGAAGTTCGGCGACGACGCCCGCAAGCTGCGCCAGGTGGTGAAGAAGAAGCCGCCCGAGGGCTTCGTCTCCTGGGGCCGGCCGACGTTCGAGAAGCTTGTCGAGGCCTCGCCGGAACCGCTCACCTCGAGCTTCACCGTCACGCATGCGATGCTCCTGAATCTCATGGCCCGCCCGGGCAACCCGTTCACGGCCGCCCGGAAGCTCCTGACCGAGAACCACGAGCCCCGCCGGTCCCAACTGCGCCTCATGCGGCGCGCCCTCGGGATCCTGCGCGAGCTCCTCGGGGCGGGCGTGGTCGAACGCATCCCGGAAGACGAGCTCACCGAGGCCGAGCGCGCGAGCGGGCACCGCCTGCGCCTCACGGTGGACCTCCAGGAGAACTTCGCCCTCAACCAGCCCCTCTCCCCCTTCGCACTCGCCGCACTCGACCTCCTGGACCGGGAGTCGCCCTCGTACGCCCTCGACGTCGTGTCGGTGATCGAGGCGACGCTCGAGAAGCCGCGCCAGATCCTCTCCGCACAGCTCAAGCGGGCCAAGACCGAGGCTGTGGCCGCGATGAAGGCCGAGGGCATGGAGTACAGCGAGCGCATGAACGCTCTCGACTCCGTCACCTACCCGGAGCCCCTCAAGGAGCTCCTCGAGGCGGCGTTCGAGACCTACCGCCGGCACGCGCCCTGGGTGGGGGACTTCGAGCTCGCCCCCAAATCCGTGGTGCGGGACATGTACGAGCGCGCCATGGACTTCGGCGAGTACGTCCAGTTCTACGGGCTGGCCCGCAGCGAGGGGATCGTGCTCCGGTACCTCACTGACGCGTTCAAGGCCCTGCGCCAGACCGTCCCCCAGGACGCCCTCCGCGAGGACCTCGAGGACCTCGTCGCCTGGCTCGGCGAGCTCGTGCGCCAGGTGGACTCGAGCCTCCTCGACGAGTGGGAGGAGCTCACGAGCGGAAGGGACCTCCACACCCATGACGCTCCCCCGCCCCCTCCTCCTGCGCTCACCTCCAATGTGCGGGCCTTCCGCGTGATGGTCCGCAATGAGCTCTTCCGCCGTGTGGAGCTCTTCGCCGACGAGGACTCCGCCGCGCTCGCAGAGCTCGAGGCTGCCCCTGGCGGCGCCGGCCTCGGCGTCGGCGAGTGGGAAGAGGCCCTCGACGCCTACTTCGACGAGCACGAGGACATCGGCACGGGGCCCGACGCGCGCGGGCCCCGGCTGCTCATCATCGACGAGCAGCCGGGAGTCTGGCGCGTCCGGCAGATCTTCGACGACCCCGCCGGCAACCGCGACTGGGGCTTCTCCGCGGACGTGGACCTGGCGGCGAGCGACGAGACGGGCACGGCCGTCATCCGCGTGACGTCAGTCGGCCGGCTGGACGGCTAGGTTGGAGCCATGAGCACTTCCCCGACCGCCGTCCTCCGCCAGGCCACGCCCGAGGACGTCCCCGTGATCCTCGAGCTCATCCACGAGCTCGCCGTCTACGAGAAGGAGCCGGACGCGGTCCGGAACACTCCCGAGGCGCTCGGTGCCGCGCTGTTCGGGCCCGCGCCGGCGGTCTTCGCGCACGTGGTGGAGGAGCACGACGGCGGGGCCTCGCCCCGCGTGGTGGGCTTCGCCCTCTGGTTCCTCAACTACTCGACGTGGGAGGGCACGCACGGGATCTACCTCGAGGACCTCTACGTCCGGCCCGAGGCCCGCGGCCACGGCCACGGCAGGGCCCTGCTGCAGGAGCTCGCGCGGACCGCAGTCGAACGCGGCTATGCCCGGGTCGAGTGGAGCGTCCTGAAGTGGAACGAGCCGTCGATCGGCTTCTACCGCAGCCTCGGTGCCGTGCCCCTGGACGAATGGGACACCTTCCGGCTCACGGGGAGCGCGCTCGCCGCGTTCGGGACCCGGACGTGACCGTGGCGGCCGCCGCAGCCCACCGGGTGCGCGGCCGGCACGAGTTCCGCGGCCTGCGGACCGTGGAACACGTGTTCCGCGTGCCGCTCGACCACGGCGACCCGGACGGCGAGCACCTCGAGGTGTTCGCGCGCGAGCACGTCGCCGCCGCGCACCCGGCCGCGTCCGCGGACCAGCTCCCCTGGCTCGTGTTCCTGCAGGGCGGCCCGGGGGGGCGGGGCAATCGGGTGACGAGCCTGGGCGGCTGGATGAAGGAGGCTGCCAAGGACTTCCGGGTCCTCATGCTCGACCAGCGCGGCACCGGCCTGTCCAGCCCGGCGGACAGGGCCACGCTCCCCCTGCGCGGGACACCCGCCGAGCAGGCGGCCTACCTCGGGCACTTCAGGGCCGATTCCATCGTGCTCGACTGCGAGGCCATCCGGCGGGCCCTCGGGTCCGGGCCGTGGACGGTGCTCGGCCAGAGCTATGGCGGCTTCTGCGCCCTCACCTACCTCTCCCTCGCGCCGCAGGGGCTGCGCCGGGCCCTCATCACGGGCGGGCTCGCCCCGCTCGACGGCGCCGCAGACCGTGTCTACCGCGCCACCTACGCCCGGGTGGCGGAGCGCAACGCCGAGTACTTCGGCTGGTACCCGGAGGACCGCGCGGCGGTGACCTCCGTCGTCGCCCATCTCCGCGAGCACGACGAGCGCCTGCCGAGCGGCGAGCGCCTTGCTCCCGAGCGCTTCCAGCTCGTGGGCAGCCTCCTCGGCGGGAACACGCGCGTGGACGCGCTCCACTACCTCCTCGAGGACGCCTTCACCCGCGGTTCGGCGGGGCCGCGGCTCTCGGACGGCTTCCTCGCGCAGGTGCATGCCCTCGTGACGCGCGCGCCGAACCCGCTCTACGCCGTCCTCCACGAGTCGATCTACGCCCAGGGCGCGGCCACCGAGTGGGCCGCCCAGCGCGTCCTCGGGGAGTTCCCCGCCTTCCGGGCCGACGCCGAGGAGCCCCTCCTGCTCGGCGAGATGGTCATGCCGTGGTATTTCGAACAGGACCCGGCCCTCGTGCCGCTCGCGGCGACCGCCGAGATCATCGCGCACCGGGACGACTGGGGGCCGCTCTACGACCCGGGGCGCCTCGCGCTCAACAGCGTGCCCGCCGCCGCGGCCGTGTACCGGGACGACATCTTCGTGGACCGCACCCTCTCGCTCGAGACTGCGGCCCGTGTGCGCGGCCTGGCCGTGTGGGAGACGGCGGACTTCCACCACGACGGCCTCGCGGACGACGGCGAGGCGATCTTCGCCAGGCTCCTCGCCATGGCGGACCCAGACGGGGACTGACCTGCTGGCGACCGGAGGCCGTGGCGCGTGCTAGGACGGGCGCGCAGTCCCGCGTCCCGCGGCCCTGCGCCCCACCGCGGCCGCCACGAGGACCGCCACGCTGAGCGCCCCCGCACCGATGGCGAGGCCGGCGAAGCCCACGAGCGCCATCGCGACGCCCGAGAGCGCCCCGCCCACGGCACCCGCGAGGCCCATGCCCGTGTCGCTGGCGCCCTGCGCCTGGACGCGGTGCTCCGGCGCCACTGCCTCCGCAAGGAGCGCCGAGCCCGAGATCGTCGCGGCGGACCAGCCCAGGCCCAGCAGGACGAGCGCGGCCGTGACGGCCGTCGTGGTCTCCGAACCGGCGGCGGCCGTCACGACGGCCACGAGGAGCACGGCGTGGCCGGCTGCGAGGACCGCACGCCGCCCCACGCGGTCGGAGAGCCAGCCCATGAGCGGGGACAGCGCATACATGCCCGCGATGTGCAGGGAGATGACGAAGCCGATCAGGGCGAACGAGTCAGTCCCGACGTGCCCGGCGTGCTCCCCGGCCGCGCCAACTGATCCGACCGTGGTCTCCTGGAGGTGAAGCGGCGTCATGGACATGACCGCCACCATGACCGCGTGCGCGGCGATGACGCCCGCCACCGCCAGCCCCGCACCCGGCGAGCGGCGGATGGCCCCGAGCCCTTCGCGCAGGACGGCCCCGCGGGGCGGTGCGCCCGCGCCGGCCGCCTCCGCGGCGGCGGGGAGCCCGGAGAGCCGACGGGCCGTCAGGAGCGGGTCGGGCCGGAGGCCGAGCCAGAGGATCGTGGCGGCCACGGCCATCCCGGCCACCGAGATGACGAAGGGCCCGGCCGTCTCGGGGAGGCCCAGCGCGGCGCCGAGTGCAGCGCCGGGCTTGATCAGGTTGGGGCCCGCCACGGCGCCCACCGTGATCGACCAGACCACGAGGGAGAGGTCCCGTCCCCGATGGTCCGGGGCGGCGAGGTCCACTGCGGCGAAGCGCGACTGGAGGTTGACCGCAGTCCCGACGCCGAGGAGCGCCCCGCCGGCGATGAGGAGGACGAGTGAGGCCAGCATCGTGGAGGCCACGACGAGGAGCGAGCCCGCCGCGGCGATCCCGAGCCCGAGGACGAGTGCTCGCCGCCGGCCGTGCCTCGCGGCGTAGCCGCTGAGCGGGAGCGCGGCCAGGGCGGCAGCGAGGGTCAGGACGGTCGTCACAGCCCCCGCCCATGCCTGCGAGCCGCCGTACTCGACCGCGAGGAGGGAGCCGATCGCGAGCGTCGCGCCGTTGCCGAGGCCGCTCAGGAGCTGGGCGGCGGAGAGCGCGGCCACGGTGCGGCGCTGCAGCCCGCGGAGGTCTGGCGGCGCGCTGGGCCCGGAGTCCTCGGACGCGGCGGTCAGTCCGGGCGGCCCAGGGAGCCCAGCCGCCCCAGGGACTCCCGGCAGCCCAGGGAGCCCAGAGGCCTCGGGGATGCGCCGGGCGCCTGGCAGCCGTGCCGGTCCCGGGTCCCCTGTCGGCTCAGGCATGCCCGGCCGCCTGCATCTGGCGCAGCTCCTTCTTGAGGTCGGCGACCTCGTCCCGCAGGCGCGCCGCGAGCTCGAACTGCAGCTCCGCCGCCGCGCCGTGCATCTGCTCGGTGAGCTGGGCGATGATCTCGAGGAGGTCTTCGGCCGGCGCGGCGGCGAGCCCATCGCGCCGCAGCTCGGACTGCGCCCGATCGCGTGCCGACGCCCCGGCCGTGCCCTTGGTCCGCTTGCCGCCCTTCCCGGACCGGCTCGCCTCGAGGAGCGCGCGGGTGTCCTCGTCCTCGCGCGCGAGCTGGTCCGTGATGTCCGCGATCCGCTTCCGCAGCGGCTGCGGGTCGATCCCCTTCTCGCGGTTGAAGGCCATCTGGATGTCCCGGCGCCGGTTGGTCTCCTCGATCGCGTGCGCCATGGAGTCCGTGACCTTGTCTGCGTACATGTGGACCTGGCCCGAGACGTTGCGTGCCGCGCGGCCGATCGTCTGTATGAGGGACGTGGAGGAGCGCAGGAAGCCCTCCTTGTCCGCGTCCAGGATGGCCACGAGCGAGACCTCCGGCAGGTCCAGGCCCTCGCGCAGCAGGTTGATGCCGACGAGGACGTCGAAGACGCCCAGTCGGAGCTCGCGCAGCAGCTCGACGCGGCGGAGCGTGTCCACGTCCGAGTGGAGGTACTGGACCTTGACCCCGTGCCCGAGGAGGTATTCGGTCAGGTCCTCGGCCATCCGCTTGGTGAGCGTCGTGACGAGGACGCGCTCGTCCCGCTCGGCCCGGTCCCGGATCTCGCCCAGGAGGTCGTCGATCTGGCCCTTGGTCGGCTTGACCACGATCTCAGGGTCCACGAGCCCAGTGGGCCGGATGATCTGCTGCACCACGCCGTCGGCCCTGCCCAGCTCGTAGGAGCCCGGGGTCGCTGAGAGGTAGACGGTCTGGCCGATCCGCTCGAGGAACTCGTCCCACTTGAGCGGGCGGTTGTCCATCGCAGAGGGGAGCCGGAAACCGTGCTCGACGAGCGTGCGCTTGCGGGACATGTCGCCCTCGTACATCGCCCCGATCTGCGGGACCGTCACATGGGACTCGTCGATCACGAGGAGGAAGTCGTCCGGGAAGTAGTCCAGGAGGCAGTGCGGCGCGGTGCCGGGGCCACGCCCGTCGATGTGCCGTGAGTAGTTCTCGATCCCGTTGCAGAACCCCATCTGCTGCATCATCTCGAGGTCGTAGGTCGTGCGCATGCGCAGCCTCTGCGCCTCGACGAGCTTGTTCTGCGACTCGAGTGCCGCGAGCCTCTCGGCGAGCTCGTCCTCGATGCCCTTGATGGCCTTGGACATGCGCTCGGGCCCCGCCACGTAGTGCGAGGCGGGGAAGACGTACATCTCCGTCTCCTCGCGGATCACTTCGCCGGTGAGGGGGTGGAGCGTGTGGATCGACTCGATCTCGTCGCCGAAGAACTCGATCCGGAGCGCCTGCTCCTCGTACATCGGGATGATCTCGACCGTGTCGCCCCGCACCCTGAACGTGCCCCGGTGGAAGTCCACGTCGTTGCGCACGTACTGCATCGACACGAACCTGCGCAGGAGCGCATCCCGGTCCAGCTCCATGCCCTTGCGGAGCGTGACCATCCCGGCCACGTACTCCTCGGGCGTGCCGAGGCCGTAGATGCACGAGACGGTCGCGACGACGACCACGTCCCGCCGCGTCAGCAGCGCGTTCGTCGCGGAGTGGCGCAGCCGCTCGACCTCCTCGTTGATGGACGAGTCCTTCTCGATGAAGGTGTCCGTCTGCGGCACGTACGCCTCGGGCTGGTAGTAGTCGTAGTACGAGACGAAGTACTCGACCGCGTTGTTCGGCAGCAGCTCGCGGAACTCATTGGCGAGCTGTGCCGCGAGGGTCTTGTTCTGCACCATCACGAGGGTCGGGCGCTGGAGCTTCTCGATCACCCAGGCCGTCGTGGCGCTCTTGCCCGTTCCCGTGGCCCCGAGGAGGACGACGTCCTTCTCGCCGTTCATGATGCGCTCGGCGATCTCCGCGATCGCCGTGGGCTGGTCGCCCGCCGGCTGGAACTCGCTGACCACCTCGAACGGCGCGACGACGCGGTTGATCTCCTGGGCAAGGCTCATAGGACCAATGTACGCCGGGGTGCGGACAGCCTCCGTCCGCTACGCCATCGGCTGATTCCCGGCCCCGCGGCGCCAGCGGCACGGCGGGTGGCAGCTCACGCCCTCGCCCTCGCGGCGGGCACCAGGACGTCCTCCCAGAGGCGGTCGACGGCGGCGCGGAGCTCCGCGACCGTCCCCGAGTTCTCGATGACGTGGTGCGCGGCAGCGAGGCGCTCCGCCCGGCTCGCCTGCGCGGCCATGCGGGCGCGGGCCTCGTCCTCGCCCATGCCGCTGCGGGCCGCGAGGCGCGCGATCCGGACCTCGTCCGGGGCGTCCACGACCACGACGACGTCGAAGCTGCCGGCCTGCCCCGTCTCGACGAGGAGGGGGATGTCCTGCACGATGACGGCCGCGGGGTCGGCGGCCTCGGCGGCCGCGACGATCTCGGCGGCGCGGGCCCGCACCCGGGGGTGGACGATCGCGTTGAGGGCCTTCCGGCGCGCGGGGTCCGCGAAGACGATCGCGCCGAGCGCCGCCCGGTCCAGCCCGCCGTCGTCCGCCAGCACGCCCGGCCCGAATGCCTCGGCGACCTCCGCGAGGCCCGCTGACCCCGGTGCGACCGCCTCCCGGGCCAGGACGTCCGCGTCCACGAGCACCGCGCCCCGCTCCGCGAGGCGCCGCGCGACTTCCGACTTGCCCGAGGCGATCCCGCCCGTGAGCCCTACTCTCAGCACCCGGCCAGCCTAGCGGCTCTCGCCGCGACGGCCCGGCGGCGCTGCCGGGCACACCGCCCCGGGCACGGCCTCCTAGACTGTTGACGGTGACCGAGACGAGCCAGGCCAGCCGCTACACGACGATCGACGGCGAGCACCGCCACGAGCTCGAGGTCAGGCGCTCGCGCTTCATCACGGTCCTGCGGCGCGCCGAGACCGAGGACGCCGCGCGCGCCCTCGTCGCCGGGCTGCGGCGCGAGTTCCACGACGCCCGCCACCACTGCAGCGCGTTCGTCCTCGGCCCGGACCGGACCACCCAGCGCAGCAGCGACGACGGCGAGCCCGCGGGCACGGCCGGCATCCCCATGCTCGAGGCGCTCCTGAGGAGGGAGACGCACGACGGCGCGGCGGACCTGAGCGACATCACCGCCGTGGTCGTGAGGTACTTCGGCGGAATCCTCCTCGGCGCTGGAGGGCTCGTGCGCGCCTATTCCGACTCGGTATCCTCGGCGTTGGACACGGCCAAGCTCGTCCGGAGACAGCGTCTGAGGGTCTTCGGGATCGACGCCGACCATGCGCACGCGGGGCGCCTCGAGAACGAGCTGCGCGCCTCGGGGACCGAAGTCCTCGGGACTCAGTACGGGGCGCGCACAGCCACCCTGCGCGTCGCCGTCGAGGACACTGACGCCGCCGTCGCGGACTTCTCCCAGCGCCTCGCGGGCCTCACGAGCGGCAGGGGCGCCGCCGTCGGGCTGGGAACCGCCTGGGTCGACCTGTCGTAGCGCCCGGCGCAGCTCACTGGCCACCGGCGAGCGACCTGCCCCACGCCTCAGCCCGTTCGATCTCGCCCTTGAGCAGCGGTCCCTCCGTGCCCTCGACGTAGTACCACGTCGGATCGGCCGCCCGCTCTGCGCCAGCGGCCTCGAGCGCCCGCTCGATCTTCTTGGCCGCATCCCCGTGGATGAACAGCTTCACCCGCGTATCGAAGGCGGCTGTGCGCACGCCGTCGAGCGAGCCGGGGGCAAGGGCGTCGAGCCACGCTCCGAGCCCTTCGAGCGGCTTCCAGCCGACGATCGGGCTGCCCACCACCAGGAGGGAACCGCGACGGAGCTGTGACGGGGAGAAGCTCGCGGCTTCCAGGACGCGGGCCTCGGGGCCGAGGCCCCGACCGATGGCCTCGGCGATCTGGCGCGTGTTGCCGAACTGCGAGCCGTAGACCACTGCTGATTCCATGACGGCGCCCTCCATGACGGTGCCCTGACGTCAGGGTAGACGTCCAGATCAGGACGACGGCAGGGGCCAAAGGCCCGCCGAAGCCCGAAGGGCGGGCCCCGCGATGCAGGACCCGCCCTTCAAGCGGTCAACCGGGCGCTGGGCGCGCGGTCGGGAGAGCTGGGGCTCAGTTGCCGGTGAGCTTCTCGCGCAGAGCGGCGAGCGCCTCGTCGGAAGCAAGCGTGCCGGCACCAGTCTCGGGAGCCGCGGCCTCCGAGGAGTAGGTGGTCGGAGCCGCCTCGCCGCCCGACGCCGCTGCGGCGTCGTCCGCGAGGTGCTGCGAAACCTGCTTCTTGTGCGCCTCCCAGCGGGTCTGGGCGTCGGCGTACTGCTGCTCCCACGCGGCGCGCTGCGTCTCGTAGCCCTCGAGCCACTCGTTGGACTCCGGGTCGAAGCCCTCCGGGTACTTGTAGTTGCCCTCATCGTCGTACTCCGCGGCCATGCCGTAGAGCGCCGGGTCGAACTCGGTCGACTCCGGGTCGACGCCCTCGTTCGCCTGCTTGAGCGAGAGGGAGATGCGGCGACGCTCGAGGTCGATGTCGATGACCTTGACGAAGAGCTCGTCGCCGACGGACACGACCTGCTCGGCGAGGTCCACGTGGCGGACCGCAAGCTCGGAGATGTGGACGAGGCCCTCGATGCCGTCCTCGACGCGGACGAACGCGCCGAACGGAACGAGCTTCGTGACCTTGCCCGGGACGACCTGGCCGAGCGCGTGGGTACGCGCGAAGGTCTGCCACGGGTCCTCCTGCGTCGCCTTGAGCGACAGGGAGACACGCTCGCGGTCGAGATCGACCTCGAGGACCTCCACCGTGACCTCCTGGCCGACCTCGACAACCTCGGACGGGTGGTCGATGTGCTTCCAGGACAGCTCCGAGACGTGCACGAGGCCGTCGACGCCGCCGAGGTCCACGAACGCACCGAAGTTGACGATCGAGGAGACGACGCCCGGGCGGACCTGGCCCTTCTCGAGCTTGTTGAGGAAGGAGGAGCGGACCTCGGACTGGGTCTGCTCGAGCCACGCACGGCGGGACAGGACCACGTTGTTGCGGTTCTTGTCGAGCTCGATGATCTTGGCCTCGATCTTCTGGCCGATGTACGGCGCGAGATCGCGGACGCGGCGCATCTCCACGAGCGAGGCCGGGAGGAAGCCGCGGAGGCCGATGTCGAGGATGAGGCCACCCTTGACCACCTCGATGACGGTGCCGGTGACGACGCCGTCCTCTTCCTTGATCTTCTCGATGTCGCCCCACGCGCGCTCGTACTGGGCACGCTTCTTGGAGAGGATCAGGCGGCCTTCCTTGTCCTCCTTGGTGAGGACGAGGGCCTCGACCTGGTCGCCGACGGCGACGACCTCGCCCGGGTCCACGTCGTGCTTGATCGAGAGCTCGCGCGAGGGGATGACACCCTCGGTCTTGTACCCGATGTCGAGGAGGACCTCATCGCGGTCGACCTTGACGACGGTGCCCTCGACGAGGTCGCCGTCGTTGAAGTACTTGATGGTGGCGTCGACGGCGGCGAGGAAGTCCTCTTCCGTCCCGATGTCGTTGATGGCGACCTGCGGCGTAGCGGACGTCGAGGTGGAGGTGATGGTCATGTAGTAGGGGCTCCGATGTGGATCGTTGGTCGGTCAGCGCGCAGCTCGGCCCGGAGGCCGCGACAATGCTCCGGCTGAAGATTGGATTGTGGTGCTGCGCGAGGATTCGCACGCCGGGCATGGCGACCAGCATACGCGTACTGCGCGCCCGTCCAGTCTAGTCGCGCCCGGCAACGCCGGTCAAAACCGCACGGGCCCCGGACCTGCCGGGCGCTGACCCCGACGCCGTCCCCTCAGAAGTGGGTGAGGCAGTGGGCGGGCCGTTCGAGCGCGAACATCGCCTCCGCCTCGCGCAGGGCGCCCGGCCGGTGCTCGGTGATCCGGCCCGCCGCCGCGAGCGTCGCGGGCCCCACACCGCCGCAGTAGAGGGACGAGAGGTCGGCGACGTCGAGCACGAGGTCCGCGCCGGCGCCGGGCACGCCACCGGGCGCCGACTCGATCCGCTCGGCCGCGCCCGTGCCGCCCGAGACCGTGAGCCGGAACGTCCCGGAGGCCAGCCCGAGCTGGTCCTCGACCCGCAGCGTGAGCCCACCGTCGGAACCCCAGCCGCGGGCCCCGAGCGCGGCCTCCGTGTCGAGGATCCGCAGCCAGAGCATGTCCCTGGCCTCTGTCGTGGACATGACGCGGGGATCGGCGAGGGCCCAGGGCAGCGGGTCGTCCGCCGGCGCCTCCTTCCACACGATCCGCTCGATGAGGTCGAGCGAGCCGAGGAACTCCCACAGGCCCAGATAGGCGGAGTGCGTCGCGGCGACCAGGTCCCGGACCTCGACCGTGGGCCGCTCGGCCTCCCAGCCCAGGAACGCGTAGGTCACGTACCCGTCGGGGCGGCCGTCGTCGCCGAGGTGCAGGGCGGCCCGCAGCTCGCGGTCCTCACCGCCGTCGGACCGGGCGAACTGGCCCGCCGCCGCGAGGCGGTAGCGCTCGTGCCGGCCGACCGAGCCCGGCGTGCGGCGGTGGACCCGGTCGAACAGCTGGGGCCCGAGCTCGGCGAGCACGGCCGGTTCGACCATCTCGACGCGCCCCCCGGCGGCGACCGCGAGGCGGAAGCGGGGACCGGCGTCGACTGTCACCGCGCGCTCGGCCGTCGCAACGCCGAAGCCGAAGCGCCGGTAGATCGCCCCCTCGGACGCGGTCAGCGCGGCGACGGGCACGCCGTCGGCCTTCGCCCGGGCGAGGTCCGCGCTCATCATGCGGCGCAGGAGACCGCGCCGGCGGTGGCTCGTGCGCACCGTGACCCACGTGACGAGGTGCGCAGGCACAAGCCGGCCGTGGCCGGCGTTCAGCGTCTTGCGCAGGGTCGCGAAGGTCGCCACCGGGACGTCGGCGCCGAGGCCCCAAGGACCGGACGGCG
Organism: Sinomonas halotolerans; assembly: GCF_039615075.1. Taxonomy (NCBI): domain Bacteria; kingdom Bacillati; phylum Actinomycetota; class Actinomycetes; order Micrococcales; family Micrococcaceae; genus Sinomonas; species Sinomonas halotolerans. Next base: position 77,882 of record NZ_JBDFRB010000010.1, read on the forward strand.
CCGCCTCGTACAGGCCCGTGAGCTCGCGGCCGTCTGCCGCGAACAGCGCGGCGCACTTGGCGAGGTACTCGTCGTCGTGCCGCCTGTCGTAGAAGCCCGCCTGCCCGGCGAGGGCCCAGGCGCGCATGGCCGGCCAGCCCGCCTCGCCCGGCTGGGCGGCCGGGAAGCGGAGGAGCACGTACGCGTCGTCGTCGAACGGCCCGCGCTGGGGGTCCGGTCCCGTGTCCGCGCCCATGGCTAGTGCCCCGCGTCGTTCCAGGTGCGGCCGACGCCGATCTGGACGTCGAGCGGGACGCTCAGCTCCGCGGCACCGCCCATCTGCTCCTCGACGATCGCGCGCACCGCGGCCTCCTCGCCCGGAGCTACCTCGACGACGAGCTCGTCGTGGATCTGCAGGAGCAGGCGCGATCGCAGCCCCTGGCCGTGCAGCTCGCGCTGCACCCCGAGCATGGCGCGCTTGATGATGTCCGCGGCGGAGCCCTGGATGGGCGAGTTGAGGGCGATCCGCTCGGCGAGCTCGCGGTGGACCCGGTTGGTGCTCGTGAGGTCCGGCAGGTAGCGGCGGCGGCCGAAGATCGTGGACGTGTAGCCGTCCTGGCGGGCCTGCTCGACGACGCCGCGGAGGTAGTCCCGCACGGCGCCGAAGCGGTCGAAGTAGTCCTTCATGAGTGTGCGCGCCTCGTCGACCGAGATCTCGAGCTGCTTGGACAGGCCGAAGGACGAGAGGCCGTAGGCGAGGCCGTAGGACATGGCCTTGACCTTCGAGCGCATCTCGCCCGTGACCTCCGCTGGCTCCACGTGGAAGATCCGCGCGCCGACGAACCGGTGCAGGTCCTCGCCGGAGCGGTAGGCCTCGATGAGACCCTCGTCGCCGGAGAGATGGGCCATGATGCGCATCTCGATCTGCGAGTAGTCCGCGGACAGGAGGGACTCGAAGCCCTCCCCCGCGACGAACACGTCCCGGACCCGGCGGCCCTCCTCGGAGCGGATCGGGATGTTCTGCAGGTTGGGGTTGTTCGAGGACAGGCGCCCGGTCGCGGCGATCGTCTGGGCATACGTCGTGTGGATGCGCCCGTCGCCCGTCACTGCCTTCTTGAGCGTCTCCACCATCTGGCGCAGCTTGCTCGACTCGCGGTGCGCCATGAGCGCCTCGAGGAAGGGGTGGCCGGTCTTGTCCAGGAGCTCCTTGAGCGAGGCCGCGTCCGTCGTGTACCCGGTCTTGATCTTCTTGGTCTTCGGCAGCTCGAGCTCCTCGAAGAGGACCGTCTGGAGCTGCTTGGGCGAGCCGAGGTTCACCTCGTGGCCGATCGCCGCATACGCCTTCTGGGCCGCCGCCTCGCTCGCGGCGCCGAGCTCGTCCATGAGCGCGTCGATCTGGCCGCGCTCCACCGCGATCCCGGTCCATTCCATCTCGAGCAGCACGCGGGCTAGCGGGAGCTCGAGCTCGGCGAGCAGCGCGGCTGCCCCGCGCTCCGCGAGCACGGGCGCCAGGTGGGCGTGGAGCGCGTGGACGGCGGCCGCCTCCTTCGCGAGCGAGGCCGCCGCCGCCTCGGCCCCGCCGAACTCGAGGGCGAGCTGGCCCGATGGGGCCGCGGTGGCGCCGAGGTCGACCCCGAGGTGGTGCTGGGCGAGGTCGGCGAGTGCGTAGGAACGGCGGTCGGGCTCGGCGAGGTATCCCGAGATCGCGACGTCGTCCACCACTCCCCCGAGCTCGGCGCCTGCGGACCGCAGGGCCTTCGCGGCCTCCTTGTAGTCCTGGACGGCCTTCGGGCGGGCGGGGTCGGCGAGCCACGCCGCGAGCGGCGCCGGGACGCCCCCGTCGAGGTGGACGACGACGGCGGCCCCCGCGCTCGCGAGGGCGACGGCCTCTGCCACGGGGCGGGGTGTGCCGGCTGCGGCGCGGACGACGACGCCGACGGGCGCCTCGCGCGCCGCCTTGCCGAGGGCCGTGAGCGCGGAGGCGAGTTCGGCGTCGTCCGCGGGCAGAACCGGCGCGGGCGCCGCGAAGGCATCCTCCGCGGGCTCGCCGGGCTCGGTCCCGAACACGTCGTAGACCCGGGTGCGCAGCGCCTTGAACTCGAGCTCGTCGAAGAGCGCCTCGACCGCGGCGCGCTCGGGACGGGGGTCGGCGAGGTCCTCGAGGGCCAGCGGGAGCTCGAGGTCGGTCAGGAGGCGGTTGAGGCGGCGGTTCCGCTCGACGGCCCCGATGTTCGCGCGCAGGCTCTCGCCCGCCTTGCCCTTGATCTCGGCCGCGTGGGCGAGGACGCCGTCGAGCCCGTCGTAGAGGGCGATCCACTTCGCGGCGGTCTTGGGGCCGACGCCGGGGACGCCCGGGAGGTTGTCCGCGGACTCGCCCACGAGCGCGGCGAGGTCGGGATACCGGGCCGGCGGGACGAAGTACTTCTCCTCGATCGCTGCGGCGTCCATGCGGGGGATGTCGCTCACGCCCTTGCGCGGGTAGAGCACCGTGACGTCGTCGTTGACCAGCTGGAACGTGTCGCGGTCGCCCGAGACGAGGAGCACCTCGAAGCCCGCAGCGGCGCCGTGGGCGGCGAGGGTCGCGAGGATGTCGTCCGCCTCGTGGCCCGGAAGCTCGATCGTCGCGACGCCGAGGGCCTCCATGACCTTCTTTATGTAGCCGATCTGCCCCGAGAACTCGGCGGGCGTCTCGTTGCGGCCGCCCTTGTACTCGCTGTACTCGGCCTTGCGGTGGGTCGTCTCGTCGCTCACGTCGAACGCCACGGCCACGTGCGTGGGCTTCTGGTCCCGCACGAGGTTCAGGAGCATCGACGTGAAGCCGTGCACGGCGTTGGTGTGCTGGCCGGCTGCGTTCTGGAAGCTGTCGGCGGGAAGCGCGAAGAAGGCCCGGAAGGCCATCGAGTGCCCGTCGAGGACCAGGAGCCTGGGCCGGCTGCCTGCCGCGCCTCCCGTGGTGGCATGGGGTGCGGGAGCGGCGGCGGTTCGGCTGGTCTCAGTCACGGGTGCCAGCCTAGTGGCCCGCGGTGGCTTTTTCATGCCGGCGGTAGGCCAGCTGGACCGTCCCCTCGCGCTGCACCACGTCCTCGAGGGCGAACCCCGCGGGCACCCCCAGCGGGCTGCCGCCGAAGAGCGGAACGCCGCCACCGAGCGCCACGGGGACGACCGTGAGGATGAGGCGGTCGAGCAGCCCGGCCGCGAGGAACTCGCCGGCGAGGGCGCCGCCGCCCACGACGTACACATCCCTGTCGCCCGCGTCGCGGCGCAGCTCCTGCGCGAACTCTGCCACGTCCCCGCGCACGAGCACCACGTCGGCGCCGTCGTCCACCCCGAGCTCGTGGTGGGTGAAGACCCAGCACGGGACGCTGTACGGCCATGGACCGGGACTGTGGGCGCGGATCCACTCGTAGGTCTCCCCGCCCATGACGACGCAGCCCACGGTGCGCTCGAAGTCCCGGTATGCCTCGTCGAGCCCCGGCACTGAATTGAACTGCTCGAGCCACCCGAGCTCGCCGGATTCGCCGGCGATGTATCCGTCGAGGCTGCTGCCCACGTAGTACACGAAGTCCGCCATCCGGCCAGACTAGCGTTCGCGGGCGGGGTCCGGGCAGGGCCCGCGGGCCCGTCGGCAGCGGACAGTGGGACGGGGTGACGCAGCGGGCGCCGCTGCTCTCCTGCAGCGGCGCCCGCGTCCTGTGCCCGAGGTGGGACTCGAACCCACACACCTTTCGATACCGCATTTTGAGGGCGGCGCGTCTGCCAATTCCGCCACTCGGGCCCCCGTGCGGCCCGCACGAGTCCGGCCGCCGCGGTTCCACTGTACCGCCCCTCGGCCGGTGCGCCGGTAGGATCGGGGGCAGACAACCACCGATCCCCAAGGAGCCCGAGTGTCCGAGAACGCCGCCAAGGCTGTCCCCGCTGACGAGCCGGCCGTCCCCGCGCCCGCTGACACGGCGCCCGCGCGCCGCGTCGTCGTCGCCGAGGACGAGACCCTCATCCGCCTCGACATCATCGAGATCCTGCGCGGCGAGGGCTACGACGTCGTCGCCGAGGCGGACAACGGCGAGCGGGCCGTCGAACTGGCCGAGGAGCACCGGCCCGATCTCGTCCTCATGGACGTCAAGATGCCGGTCATGGACGGCATCACGGCGGCCGAGAAGATCGCCAAGGCACGGATCGCGCCCGTCGTGCTCCTGACGGCCTTCAGCCAGAAGGAGCTCGTGGAGCGCGCCCGCGACGCCGGGGCGATGGCGTACGTCGTGAAGCCGTTCACGCCGAACGACCTCATCCCCGCCATCGAGATCGCCCTGTCCCGCCACGAGGAGATCAAGGCCCTCGAGGCCGAGGTCAGCGACCTCCAGGAGCAGTTCGCCACGCGCAAGCTGGTCGAGCGCGCCAAGAGCCTGCTCATCACCAAGATGGGGCTCACGGAGCCGGAGGCCTTCCGCTGGATCCAGAAGACCTCGATGGACCGCCGACTGAGCATGCGCCAGGTCGCCGAGACCATCATCAACCAGGTCACCTAGGCAGCCCCGGGGCCCCGCGCAGGGTGGCCCGACGCGCAGGAGGGCGGCACCCCCGCACCGGTGGCCGCCGCCAGCGCGCGCCCGGCGGTGCGCGACGCGGTCTGGCCCTTGTCCTGGTTCTGATCGGGCCAGGGGCCCACCTTCTCGCGCTCGGGGATGTTCGCCCCCGCCACGATCTGGCCGGCGTCCGCAAGGTCGCCCACCTTGTGCACGCGCAGGGCGTTGGTGGACCCGGCGACCCCGGGAGGCGAGCCCGCAGCGACGACCACGAGGTCGTTCGGCTGGGCGAGGCCCTCGCGCAGGAGGTAATCGTCCACCTGGGCGATCATCTGGTCCGTGTGCTCGGCGAAGTCCACCATGCGCGGCTGGATGCCCCAGCACAGGCTCAGGATGTTCAGCGTCGAGGTGAGCGGCGTGAACGCGAACACCGGCTTCTGCGGGCGCAGGCGGCTCAGGCGGCGGGCCGAGTCGCCCGACTGGGTGAACGTGCAGATGTACTTCGCCTCGAGCTGGTCCGCGATCGTCACGGCGGCCCGCGTGATCGCACCGCCGCGCGTCTTCGGCTGCGAGCCGAGCGGGGGCACTCGCTCGAGGCCGTGCTCCTCGGTGGACTCGATGATCTTCGCCATGGTGCGGACCGTCTCGATCGGGTACGCGCCCACGCTCGTCTCGCCCGAGAGCATGACCGCGTCCGCGCCGTCGAGCACCGCGTTGGCGCAGTCGGAGGCCTCAGCGCGGGTCGGCCGCGGGTTCTCGATCATGGACTCGAGGACCTGGGTGGCCACGATGACCGGCTTGGCCCAGCGGCGGGCAAGCTCGATGGCCCGCTTCTGCACGAGCGGCACCTCCTCGAGGGGCAGCTCGACGCCGAGGTCGCCACGGGCCACCATGATCGCGTCGAACGCGTCGATGATCTCGTGCAGCTGCTCGACGGCCTGGGGCTTCTCGATCTTCGCGATGACGGGGGCCCGCCGGCCCTCCTCGTCCATGATCGCGTGGACGCGCTCGATGTCCTTCGCGTCACGGACGAACGAGAGGGCCACATAGTCGACGCCGCGCCTGAGCGCCCAGCGCAGGTCGGCCTCGTCCTTCTCGCTCAGGGCAGGGACGTTCACGGCCACGCCGGGCAGGTTGATGCCCTTGTTGTTGGACACGGTCCCGGCGACCGTGACCTCGGTGACGACCTTGACGTCGTCGACCGCCGTGGCGCGCAGGGCGACCTTCCCGTCGTCGATGAGGAGGGTGTCGCCGACGCGGACGTCCTCGGTGAGGCTCTTGAGGGTCGTCGAGCAGATCTCCTTGGTGCCGGGGACGTCCTCGGTGGTGATCGTGAAGACGTCTCCGACGGCGAGCTCGTGCGGGCCGTCGACGAAGCGGCCGAGGCGGATCTTGGGGCCCTGGAGGTCCGCCATGATCGCGACGGCCTTCCCGAGCTCGGCGGAGGCCTTGCGGACGTTCTCGTAGGTGTTGTCATGCACCGAGTGGTCGCCGTGGCTCATGTTCATACGGGCAACGTCCACGCCGGCGTCGATGACCGCCAGTGTGTTCTCGTAGCTGGAGATTGCGGGGCCGAACGTTGCGACGATCTTCGCGCGTCTCATATACCTACCCTAGGTCTCGGATGGTCAGTGTGGGTGGGGCGGGGTGGTTCGATTCAGGGGAACTGCGCTGGTGGAACGGTGGTGCAGGTCTGGCGGACGGTGGACTTCGCCGTCCGGGAGGAGGTCCGGAATGCCGCGGGGCGGGCACGACGGCCCGCCCCGCGGCGCTCACAGGACGGCGATCGCGCGGTCGGTCGGCGCGACGGGCGCCGGAAGCGCCGTGCTCCCCGTCAGGTGCCTGTCCACCGCGGCCGCGCATGCGCGGCCCTCGGCGATGGCCCAGACGATGAGCGACTGCCCTCGGCCGGCGTCGCCGGCGACGAAGATGCCGGGCACCTCGGTCATGTAGTCGGCGTCGCGGGCCACGTTCCCGCGCTCGTCGAACCCAGCCTTGGCCTGTTCGGCGATCCCTGCGGGCTCCGCGCCGGTGAAGCCGAGCGCGAGGAACACGAGGTCGGCGGGGATGATCCGCTCGCTGCCGGCCTTGGGCAGGCGCTTCCCGTCGACGAACTCGGTCTCGGCGACCTTGATGCCCGTGAGCCGCCCGTCCTCGCCCACGAACTCGACGGTCGAGGCGAGGTAGGTCCGCTCGCCGCCCTCCTCGTGGGCGCTCGCGACCTCGAAGAGGTTCGGGAACATCGGCCAGGGCTGGTGCGCGGGGCGCTCCGACGGCGGCTGCTTGCCGATCGCGAGGGTCGTGACCGAGGCGGCCTGCTGGCGGTGCGCGGTGCCGATGCAGTCGGCGCCGGTGTCGCCGCCGCCGAGGATGACGACGTGCTTGCCTCGCGCATCGATCTGGTCCGGCACCGTGTCACCTGCGACCACCCGGTTGGCCTGGACAAGGTAGTCCATGGCGAAGTGGACGCCGTCGAGCGAGCGCCCCGGGATGGGGAGGTCGCGTGGCACGGTCGCGCCGGTGGCGATGACGACGGCGTCGTACCGACGGCGCAGCTGGTCCCAGCTGACGTCGGTGCCGACCGCGACTCCGGTGCGGAAGCGCGTGCCCTCCCCCTTCATCTGCTCGAGACGGCGCTCGAGCACCTCCTTCTCCATCTTGAAGTCGGGGATGCCGTAGCGCAGGAGGCCGCCCACGCGGTCGTCGCGCTCGTAGACCGCGACCGTGTGGCCCACCCGGGTGAGCTGCTGGGCGGCCGCGAGGCCCGCGGGCCCGGAGCCGACGACGGCGACAGTCCTGCCGGTGAGGCGCGCCGGCGGGATCGGCTCCACCCAGCCCTCGTCGAAGGCCTCGTCCGCGATCGACACCTCGATCTGCTTGATGGTGACCGCGGGCTGGTTGATGCCGAGCACGCACGAGCTCTCGCACGGGGCCGGGCACAGCCGCCCGGTGAACTCGGGGAAGTTGTTCGTGGCGTGCAGACGCTCGCTCGCGTCGCGCCCCTTGCCCCGCCACGTCAGGTCGTTCCACTCGGGGATCAGGTTCCCCAGCGGGCAGCCGTGGTGGCAGAAGGGGACGCCGCAGTCCATGCAGCGGCCCGCCTGGCGCTTGAGGACGCCGTCCTCCTGCGCCTCGTACACCTCCTTCCAGTCCATGATGCGGACGGGAACGGGGCGTCGCGGCTGCGTCTCACGCTGCCGGACTTTCAGGAATCCGCGTGGATCAGCCACCGGTCACCTCCAGGATGCGAGACCAAACTTCTTCACCGTCCGGGTCCAGCCCCTCTTCGAGGGCTGAGAGCCGGGTCTGCAGCACTGCTGCGTAGTCGCGGGGCAGGACCTTGGTGATCCGCGCCGCCGTGTCGTCGAAGTCCTCGAGCAGGCGCTGCGCGTGGAGGGACTCCGTCTCCTCGACGTGCGTGATGAGGAGGTTGCGCACGATGTCGCGGTCCTCCTCGTCGAGGCCGAGGAGCTGCAGCTCGCCGGAGTCGAGGGCCTGCCTGTTCACCCGCTCGGGCTTGAGGTCGAGCACGAACGCGGTGCCGCCGGACATGCCGGCACCGAAGTTGCGGCCGGTACGGCCCAGGATGAGCGCCTGGCCGCCGGTCATGTACTCGCAGCCGTGGTCGCCGATGCCCTCGACGACCGCGGTGGCGCCCGAGTTGCGCACGAGGAAGCGCTCGCCGACCTGGCCGCGCAGGAAGATCTCGCCGCTCGTCGCGCCGTAGCCGATCACGTTGCCCGCGATCACGTTGTGCTCTGCGGGGAACACATTGGTGCGGTCGGGGCGCACGATGACCCGGCCGCCCGAGAGGCCCTTGCCCACGTAGTCGTTCGAGTCGCCGAAGAGGCGCAGCGTCACGCCGGCCGGGAGGAAGGCGCCGAGGGACTGGCCCGCGGTGCCGGTGAGCGTCACGTCGATCGTGTCCGGGGCGAGGGTCTCGGTTCCGAACCGGCGGGTGACCTCGTGGCCGAGCATCGTGCCGACCGAGCGGTCGGTGTTCACCACGGGGAGGGTGATCCTGACCGGGCTGCGGTTCTCGAGCGCGTCGGCCGCCATGGCGGTCAGCTGCGCGTCGAAGTGCATCTCGAGCTCGTGGTTCTGGCCCGTGAGGTTGCGCAGCGGCGCGTCCTCGTCGAAGTCGAGTCCGGCAAGGATCGGCGAGAGGTCCAGCCCCTCTGCCTTCCAGTGGTCGATCGCGTCGCGCACGTCGAGCACCTCGGACCGGCCGATCGCCTCCTCGAGGGTCCGGAACCCGAGGGCCGCGAGGTACTCGCGGATCTCCTCGGCGACGAACTCGAAGAAGTTCACGACGAACTCGGGCTTGCCGTTGAACCGGGAGCGCAGCTCCGGGTTCTGGGTCGCGACGCCCACGGGGCAGGTGTCCAGGTGGCAGACGCGCATCATGATGCAGCCCGAGACCACGAGCGGAGCAGTGGCGAAGCCGTACTCCTCGGCGCCCAGCAGGGCGGCGATGACGACGTCGCGGCCGGTCTTGAGCTGGCCGTCGACCTGCACGACGACACGGTCGCGCAGTCCGTTGAGCATGAGGGTCTGCTGGGTCTCGGCGAGGCCGAGCTCCCACGGCACGCCCGCGTGCTTGAGCGAGTTCAGCGGCGAGGCGCCGGTTCCGCCGTCGTGCCCCGACACGAGCACGACGTCGGCCTTCGCCTTGGTCACGCCGGCGGCGACCGTGCCGATGCCCACCTCGGAGACGAGCTTCACGTGCACCCGTGCGCGGGGGTTGGCCCGCTTGCAGTCGTAGATGAGCTGCGCGAGGTCCTCGATCGAGTAGATGTCGTGGTGCGGGGGCGGCGAGATCAGGCCGACGCCGGGGGTCGAGTGCCGCGTGCGGGCCACCCACGGGTAGACCTTCTGGGCCATGAGCTGGCCGCCCTCGCCGGGCTTGGCGCCCTGCGCCATCTTGATCTGGATGTCGTCGGCGTTCGTCAGGTAGAGGCTCGTCACGCCGAAGCGCCCCGATGCCACCTGCTTGATCGCGGAACGCCGCTCGGGGTCGAGGAGCCTGTCGACGTCCTCGCCGCCCTCGCCCGTGTTCGACTTCGCGCCGAGGCGGTTCATCGCGATCGCGAGTGTCTCGTGCGCCTCCTTGGAGATCGAGCCGTAGCTCATGGCGCCGGTCGAGAAGCGCTTGACGATCTCCGAGACGGGCTCGACCTCCTCGACCGGCACCGGCGGGCGCACGCCCTCCTTGAAGGTCAGCAGGCCGCGGAGGGTCATGAGGTTCTTCGACTGGTCGTCGACACCCTTGGCGTAGGCCTTGAACACGTCGTAGCGGCGTTCCCGCGTTGCGTGCTGGAGCCGGAAGACAGTCTCAGGGTTGAACAGGTGCGGTTCCCCGTCACGGCGCCACTGGTACTCGCCGCCGTTCAGGAGCGGCCGGTGCGGCTGCTCCACTCCCGAGGAGGGGTACGCCATCTCGTGGCGCGCCGCGACCTCGGCCGCGATGACGTCCAGGCCCACGCCGCCGAGCTGGCTGTGCGTGCCCGCGAAGTACTCGTCGACGAGGTCCTGCGAGAGACCGAGCGCCTCGAACGTCTGGGCTCCGCAGTAGGACGCCACGGTCGAGATGCCCATCTTGGACATGATCTTCAGGACGCCCTTGCCCAGGCCCTTGATGAGGTTGTAGACGCCGTCCACCGGGCTGACGCCGGGCAGGTCGCCGGAGCGGATGAGCTCCTCGACGCTCTCCATCGCCAGGTACGGGTTGACCGCGGCGGCGCCGTAGCCGAGGAGCACCGCGACGTGGTGGACCTCGCGCACGTCGCCGGCCTCGACAACGAGGGAGGCCTTGGTGCGGTTGGCACTGCGCAGGAGGTGGTGGTGCACCGCCGAGAGGAGCAGCAGCGACGGGATGGGAGCCCATTGGGCGTTCGAGTCGCGGTCCGAGAGGACGATGTACTGGACGCCGCGGTTGATGGCGCCGGAGACCTGCTCGCAGATCTCGGTGAGGCGCGCGCGCAGCGCCGCCTCACCGCCCTCGGGCCGGTAGAGGCCGCGGACCTTGACCGCGAGGCGGTCACCGTCGGCGCTCTCGAGGTGCGAGATCTTCGAGAGCTCGTCGTTGTTGATGACCGGGAACGGGAGGACGACCTGCTTGGCCTTGACCTGCCCGGTGCTCAGCAGGTTGCCGTTGGGACCGATCGCGCTCACGAGGCTCGTCACGAGCTCTTCGCGGATCGCGTCGAGCGGCGGGTTGGTCACCTGCGCGAAGGACTGCACGAAGTAGTCGAAGAGCAGGCGGGGGCGCTTCGACAGGACCGCGACCGGCGTGTCCGAGCCCATGGCGCCCAGCGGCTCGGCACCCGTGCGCGCCATCGGCGCGACGAGGATCCGCAGCTCCTCCTGGGTGTACCCGAAGGTCCGCTGGCGGACGTTGACCGACTGGGGCGTGTGCACGACGTGCTCGCGCTCGGGAAGGCCCTCGAGGCGGATCACGTTCTCCTGGAGCCACTCGGCCCACGGGTTCGTGCCGGCCACCTCGGCCTTGACTTCCTCATCGTCGATGATCCGGCCGGCCTCTGTGTCCACCACGAACATCTTGCCGGGCGAGACGCGGCCCTTCTTGACGATCCGGGCGGGCTCGACGTCGACGACGCCCACCTCCGAGGCGAACACCACGAGGCCGTCCTCGGTGACCCAGTAGCGGCACGGGCGCAGCCCGTTCCGGTCGAGGGTCGCGCCGACCACCGTGCCGTCCGTGAAGGACACGGCCGCAGGACCGTCCCACGGCTCCATGAGGAGCGAGTGGTACTCGTAGAACGCGCGGCGCGCGGGGTCCATCGAGACGTGGTTCTCCCACGCCTCGGGGATCATCATCATGATCGAGTGGGTGATCGGGCGGCCCGAGAGCCACAGCAGCTCCGCGACCTCGTCGAACGAGGCCGAGTCGGAGGCGCCGGGAGTGCAGATCGGGAACAGCTCCTCGGGCGTCTCGCCGAGGAGCGGGCTGCTCAGCTGCGACTGCCGCGCGCGCATCCAGTTGCGGTTGCCCTTGACCGTGTTGATCTCGCCGTTGTGCGCGATCGTGCGGAACGGCTGGGCGAGCGGCCAGGACGGGAAGGTGTTGGTCGAGAAGCGCGAGTGCACGATCGCGAGCCGCGTCGCGAAGCGCGGGTCGGAGAGGTCCGGGTAGAACGGCTCGAGCTGCGCCGTGGTGAGCATGCCCTTGTAGACGATCGTGCGCGACGAGAGCGAGGGGAAGTACACGCCGTGCTTGTTCTGGGCGCGCTTGCGGATGCGCCACGCCCGCGCGTCGAGCTCATTGCGGGTGAACTCCTCGCCGGTGGGCGAGGCGAGGAACGGCTGCTCGAACCGCGGCATGCAGGCGCGCGCCATGGCCCCGACCAGCTCGGCGACAACCGGCACCTCGCGCCAGCCGAGCACCGTCAGGCCCTCGGCCGCAGCGAGGGCCTCCACACCGGCACGGGCCGTGGCGGCCTCGTGCTCGTCGGAGGGGAGGAAGGCGATGCCGGCGGCGTACTGGCCGAGTGCCGGCAGCTCGAAGTCGACGACCGCGCGGAAGAACTCGTCGGGCAGCTGCGTGAGCAGTCCTGCGCCGTCGCCGGTGCCTTCGTCGGCGCCCACGGCACCGCGGTGCTCGAGCGCACGCAGTGCGTGGAGCGCGGCGTCGACGATGTCGTGCCCTGCGGTGCCCCGGAGCGTCGCGACGATGGCAAGACCGCACGCGTCCTTCTCGGCGTCGGCGCGGTACATGCCGGCGGACTCAGGAAGGGACGAGAATCGCACGAACGGCGAGAGTGCCCTCTCGGACTCCTGCCCCGCGGCCCCGTGTGTCGGATGAGTCATGACTGAACGTCCTTCCTCCTGGTCGATTCGCGACAGGGGACAACGTTGGCCCCGCAATGCTGGCCGCATGAGGGCACAGCAAGGCGCTGTTTACTGGGAACAGTATGGCGGCCCGGGCAGGGGGCAGAACAGCTCCCGGTTCCAGGACAGCCACACGGTGACGACGCTTGCGGGGCGTGCCCGGACGTCTGGGATTCCACCTCGTTGTGGAGACGAGCCCTCCGGGCGGTGGCCCGGTCTGGTCGGCCGGCGGGATGGGCGTCCGCAGGCCGGTCGGACTCCTGCGACCGGGGGCGGCCTCAAGTGCGGGACGCTGGCGCGGAAGCCGTCTCGGCTGTCCGAAAGATTACCACGGTGCCGCATTCCGAGACGGCCCGGTCCGCATCCCGGACCGATCTTGTCACGACTGTGACATTGATCCATCCTCTGGCGAATCCGCGCCGGCCGAATGACGGCCACCGCGGCGCCCGCGCGCAGCCTCGTCCGAGGCCGCGGGCGCCGCCTCCCCGGCCGCCATGGGCGCGCCTGGGCCCGGGGCCGGAGCGCCCCAGTCCGATGCCGGGGCGTCCCCGTCCGGAGCCGTCGTCGCCTTCGCGTCGGAGCGCATGCCCGCCTCCGCGCCCGTGTCCTCGCCGTCGGCTTCACGGCCCGGGAGCATCACGTCGTCAGACTCGCTGCGGCGGCGCGCCGTGAGGACGGCGAACACCCCGACGGCCAGGAGGAACACGAGGAGGGACGTCCATACATTGAGACGCGCGGTCACTCCCGCGATCGTGACCATCTGGGCGTCGTCGATGCGCAGCGCCTCGATCCAGACGCGGCCCAGCGTGTAGTACGCCGCGTAGAGCCAGAACAGCCGGCTCCCCCGGAAGCGGAAGCGGCGGTCGAGCGCAAGCAGCAGCACGACGCCGGCCAGGCTCCACAGCGACTCGTAGAGGAACGTCGGATGGAACAGCGTCTCCGGGGCGTAGCCGCCCGGGAAGTTCGCATTGTCCGCGTCCACCTGAAGGCCCCAGGGCAGGTCCGTGGGACCGCCGAAGAGCTCCTGGTTGAAGTAGTTGCCCCAGCGCCCGATCGCCTGCGCGAGCAGGAGGCCGGGCGCGGCGGCGTCGACGAACGCCGTGAGGCGCACCCCCGAGCGGCGGCACCCTATCCATGCGCCGACCGCCCCGAGGAGCACTGCGCCCCAGATGCCCAGGCCGCCCTCCCAGATGCGGGGGATCGCCGAGAGGTCTCCGGTCCCGTCGTAGCCGGGGCCGAAGTAGCGGTCCGGGGACGAGAACACGTGGTAGAGCCTGCCGCCGATGATCCCGGCGGGAATCGCCCAGATGGCGATGTCCCAGATCGCATCGGCGGGACCGCCCCGCTTGGCCCAGCGGCGCGCCGTGAGCCAGAGGCCCACGACGATCCCGGCGAGGATGCACAGCGCGTACGCGTGGATCCGCAGCGGACCCCACGGCAGCGGGATGTCGAAGCCGGACCAGTCCGGGCTCGGGATGGCTGCGTGGACGGACAGTGCCCAGGGCCCGGCCACGCTCATGCGCCTGCCCCGGCCGTGCGGGCGAGCCCCTCGCGGAGCCCGCCGGCGAGCTGGCCGACCGCGGAGGGCCCGCCGTCGCGCAGTGCCTTGACGAGGGCCGAGCCGACGATCACACCGTCCGCGTAGGCTGCGATCTCGCGGACGTGCTCGGCGGACGAGACGCCGAGGCCGACGCACACGCGCTCGGCTCCCGCCTCCCGGGCCGCGGTGACCACGTCCCGGGCTGCCGAGTCGACGGACGTCCGCTCGCCGGTCACGCCCATGAGCGAGACGCCGTAGGTGAAGCCCCGGCAGGCCTTCGCGGTGAGGGCCATGCGCTCGGGGCTCGAGGACGGGGCGACGAGGAAGACGCGGTCGAGGCCGTAGCGGTCCGAGGCCTCGAACCACTCGGCGGCCTCGTCAGGGATGAGGTCCGGCGTGATGAGCCCCGCTCCCCCGGCCTCGGCCAGACGGCGGGCGAACTCGTCGACGCCCATGCGCATCACCGGGTTCCAGTAGGTCATGACGAGCACGGCGGTGCCGAGGTCTGCCGTGGCCTCGGTGATCCCGCGGACCACGTCGAAGACGCTCGGGACGCGGAACCCTTTGGCGAGCGCCTCCGTCGTCGCGGCCTGGATGATCGAACCGTCCATGACGGGATCCGAGTACGGGATGCCGATCTCGATCAGGTCGGCACCGTTGCGGGCGAGCTCGATCCCGGCGGCGATGCTCTCCTCGACGCTCGGGTAGCCTGCGGGCAGGTAGCCGACGAGGGCTGCACGCCCCTCGGCGAGGGCCCTGTCGATCGCGGCCCCGGACTTGCTTGCGGACGTGCTCACATCTGCTCCTTCCCAGAGCCCTTCGCGCCCTCGGGATCGGCGGTCCTCTCCCGGCGGGTGGAGAGGTTCGTGCCAGTGACCTGCCCGTGCTCGTCGAGGAGGCCGAACCACTCCGCAGCGGTCTGCACGTCCTTGTCGCCGCGGCCGGAGAGGTTCACGATGACGGTCTTCTCCGAGGGGTCGCCGCCCTCGGCTGCGAGGCGCTGTCCCACCTTGATGGCGCCCGCGAGGGCGTGCGAGGACTCGATCGCCGGGATGATGCCCTCGGTCCGGCACAGGAGCCGGAACGCGTCCATCGCCTCGCTGTCCGTGATCGCCTCGTAGGTGACGCGGCCGATGTCGTGGAGGTAGGAGTGCTCAGGGCCCACGCCCGGGTAGTCCAGGCCCGCCGAGATCGAGTGGGACTCGATGGTCTGGCCGTCCTCATCCTGCATGAGGTACGAGCGCGCGCCGTGGAGGACGCCCGGGCGGCCGAGGGAGATGGTGGCCGCGTGACGCCCTGTCTCGACTCCTTCGCCGCCGGCCTCGAACCCGTAGATCCGCACCGACTGGTCGTCGAGGAAGCCGTGGAAGATGCCGATTGCGTTCGAGCCGCCGCCGATGCACGCGCACACGGCGTCGGGCAGGCGGCCCGTCTGGGCGAGGATCTGCTCGCGCGCCTCGTCCCCGATCACCTCGTGGAAGAAGCGGACGAGCGCCGGGAACGGGTGCGCCCCGGCAGCAGTGCCGAGCAGGTAGTGGGTGTTCGAGACGTTGGCGACCCAGTCGCGCAGTGCCTCGTTGATGGCGTCCTTGAGCGTCTGCGAGCCATTCGTCACGGGCACCACCTGGGCGCCGAGCAGCTGCATGCGCGCGACGTTGAGCGCCTGCCGCCGCGCGTCCTCGGCGCCCATGTACACGACGCACTCGAGGCCCAGGAGCGCCGCCGCCGTCGCGCTCGCGACGCCGTGCTGTCCCGCGCCCGTCTCCGCGATGATGCGGGTCTTGCCCATGCGCTTGGCCAGCAGGGCCTGGCCCAGGACGTTGTTGATCTTGTGCGAGCCCGTGTGGTTGAGGTCCTCGCGCTTGAGGAAGATGCGCACGCCGCCCGCGTGCTCGGAGAACCGCTTCGCCTCCGTCAGGAGGGATGGACGGCCCGAGTAGGTACGGTTGAGCTCGGCGATCTGGGCGAGGAACTCCGGGTCGGCCTTGGCCTTCTCGAATGTCTCCTCGAGCTCGTCGAGCGCGGCGATGAGCGACTCGGGCATCCATCGGCCGCCGAACGAGCCGAAGTACGGGCCCGGCGCGTGCCTCAGGCTCCCCTGGAGGAAGGCCTCCGCCGCCTCCTGCACGGATGCATTCTCCGCGTCGCGTCCGTTCCCCGCGCCGTGCGGGGCTGCCTCTGGCGTGCTCTCGCCCACCGGACCTACCTTCCTGTGCGGCCGCGCGGCACGTCCGGCGGCCGGATGCCTAGTGCGCGGAGAGACGCTCGGCGATGGCCGCCGCTCCCGCGCTCTTGAACTCCTCGATGCGTGCGCGCGGGTCCCCGTCGGTCACGAGGGCCTCGCCCACGAGGACCGCCCCCGCTCCGTGCCGCGCGAAATGGGCGACGTCGTCGGGTCCACGGACCCCGGACTCGCCCACGATGACCGCGCCCTCGGGCATGCGCCCCGCGAGTGCGCCGAACACGTCGCGGTGGATCTCGAGGGTCTTGAGGTTGCGCACGTTGACGCCCACGATCCGGGCGCCTGCCGCCGCCGCACGGTCTACCTCCTCCTCGGTGTGCGTCTCGACGAGGGCATTCATGCCCAGCTCGTGCGTGAGCGCGAGGAGGCCCGCGAGGCGGGCGTCGTCGAGCGCGGCCACGATGAGCAGGACGAGGTCCGCTCCGTGGGCCCGGGCCTCGGTGATCTGGTACTCCTCGACCGTGAAGTCCTTGCGGAGCACCGGGATCGAGACGGCCGCGCGCACCGCGTCGAGGTCCTCGATGCTCCCCCCGAACCGCCGCTGCTCGGTGAGCACGCTGATCACCGAGGCGCCGCCGCGCTCGTACTGGGCCGCGAGGGCCGCGGGGTCCGCGATGTCGGCGAGGGCCCCCTTCGAGGGGCTCCGGCGCTTGACCTCGGCGATGACCCGCAAGTCCCCGGCCGGGGCGCCGCCGCCCAGGGCAGCCCAGGCGTCGAGCGCAGCAGGCCGCGCCGCAGCCGCCCGCGCTACCTCGGCAGCGGGGACGAGGCGCTCGCGCGCCGCGAGGTCCTCGCGGACCCCGGCGATGATCTCGTCGAGGACAGTGGACATCAGTGCTGGTTCTTGAGCTTGCTGCCGCCCACGCCGTATCCCGCCCTGCGCATGGCCCAGCCGACCACGAGGCCGAGCCCGATCACGACGATGCCGGCCCAGAAGACGGGCGACGACGCGATGATGAACCCCACGGAGGACACCAGGGCGCCGAGCATCATGACGAAGACGCAGGTCCAGGCCGCCGGGCTGTTCCCGTGGCCGAGGTCCTCGCCGTGGAGGACCTCGTCGGTGTCCGCGGGACGGGGGGTGTTGCTCATGTTCTTCTCCTGTGGTCGGGTGCTTCTGCCATTCTGCCACTTCGCGCGCGGCGTCCCGGCCCTGCTTGGCCGCGCATGACGCGCGGCGCCTCAGTCTGTCGGGTCCTCGCCCCGGGTCAGCCGGTCCCAGCCGTCGATCTGGTCCACTCGGCCGTCCGTGCGGCCGTCAGGGCCCGCTGCGCCCTCTGGCCCCCCGGCGTCCTCCTGCCGCCCCGGGCGCGGGGTGCCCCGCACGCTGCCGGAGGAGTCGGCGTCGTACTTGGTGCGCGCCGACCACCGGCGGGAGGCGACGAGGAGCACAGCGCCGGCCGCGGCGAGGAGCGCTCCGGCGGCGGCGGCGAGGGCGGGGAAGGGGGTGAGCACGACGACGGCCGGCGCCCCCGCGAGGCCCGTCGCCTGCGCGATGGTCCCCTCCGCGGCGCCGCGCGGGTCCGCGATCACGGCCGCGCAGGCGGCGGCGACGCCGAGCCCGGCGAGCACGACAACGGCAGCAGCAACGAACCGCCCCACCCTGCCGGCGACCGCCGCGGCGAGGGTCCCCGCAAGCCCCACGAGGGCGAGGGCCGAGACCGCGGTCGCGGCCGTGCTGCCCTGGACCGGGAGGTGCGCCGAGCGGACCGCAGTGCCGCTGACCTCGGCGTCGAGCCAGGTCTGCGTGGTCGTGCCGAAGGCCGCGAGTGCCAGCGCCACGCACACGACGACGACAGCCGGCCGCCGCAGCCAGCGTGCCTGGGGCCCCGGCCCGCCGGCGGGGACGTCAGCCACGGGCCGTCTCCGTTCGCAGGGCGGACTGCGCCGGCCTCAGCGCGGACGCCGTGTGGACGGCACGCAGCGGTGCAGCGGCCTTGTTCACCGACTCCTGCGCCTCGGCGGCAGGGTCGGAGTCGGCGACGATGCCGCCGCCGGCCTGGACGTACGCGCGGCCCTCGCGCAGGAGGGCGGTGCGGATCGCGATGGCCATGTCCATGTCGCCGGCGAAGTCGAAGTAGCCCACGACTCCCCCGTACACGCCCCGGCGGTGCGGCTCGACCTCGTCGAGCAGGCGGAGGGCGCGCGGCTTGGGGGCGCCCGAGAGCGTGCCCGCCGGGAAGGTCGCGGCGAGGACGTCGTACGCCGTCGCGTCCGGCCGCAGCCTGCCGTCCACGGTCGAGACGAGGTGCATGATGTGGCTGAAGCGCTCGACCTCCATGAACTCGCTCACCTCGACCGTGCCGGGCCGGCACACCTTGGAGAGGTCGTTGCGGGCAAGGTCCACGAGCATTAGGTGCTCGGCGCGTTCCTTCTCGTCCGCGAGGAGCTCGTCCGCGAGGGCCTTGTCCGCCTCGACGGTCGCGCCTCGGGGGCGGGAGCCTGCGATCGGGTGCGTCACGACCTGGTCGCCCGTGACCGTGACGAGCGCCTCCGGCGACGAGCCGACGATCGAGTACTCGCGGCCGGCCGGGTCCACCAAGCTCAGCAGGTACATGTATGGGCTCGGGTTCGAGGCGCGCAGCACGCGGTAGACGTCCAGCGGGGCAGCGTCGTAGTCGAGCTCGAACCGGCGCGAGATGACCACCTGGAACACCTCGCCGTCGACGATGGCCTCCTTGCCGCGCGCGATCGCGGCGAGGTAGCCGTCCTCGGCCCAGTCGTGGATGACCTTGTCCTGGTAGTCGACGACCGGGCTCAGCACGCTCAGGGCCGGCTCGGCGGGGCGCAGGAGCGCGGCCAGCATGCCGTGGAGGCGCTCGACCGCGGCCTTCCACGCCTCGTCGACGCGCTCGTCGCTGTTGTCGAAGTTGATGGCGTTGGCCACGAGGGTCACGGAGCCGTCCACGTTGTCATGCACCGCGAGGTCCGTGACGAGGTTCATTGCGAGCTCGGGCAGGTCCAGGTCGTCCTCGGGCGGCGAGACGAGCTTCTCCCAGCGGCGCACGGCCTCCCAGCCGACGAACCCGACCATGCCAGACGTGAGCGGCGGGAGGCCCTCGAAGCGCTCGGTCCGCAGGGCCGCGACCGTGTCCCGCAGCGCCTCGAGCGGGTTCCCCGAGGTCGGCACGTCCGCCGGCGGCTCGCCGATCCAGTGCGCCTCGCCGTCGCGGCTCGTGAGCGTGGCCTTCGAGGCCGCGCCGATGAACGAGTAGCGGGACCATGACCCGCCCACGGCGGCGGACTCGAAGAGGAACGTCCCCGGCCGGCCGTCGGCGAGCTTGCGGTAGAGGCTGATGGGCGTCTCGGCGTCCGCGAGGATGCGCACGTGCACGGGCACCACGCGCCGGTGCGCGGCGACGGCGCGGAACTCTTCGAGCGTGGGGCTGATGACGCCAAGGTCGTTCATGGATGCGCTTTCGCTTTCAGTCTCGTGGCCACCGGGGGCGTAGGTCGCGTGCGCGCCTCAGGCGCGCTCGCCGATGACGGCGTCGAGGCGCCGGCCGTCGAAGCACGTGCGGGTGCCGGTGTGGCACGCGGCGCCGACCTGGTCGACGCGGACGAGGAGGGCATCGCCGTCGCAGTCGAGGTCCACCGACTTGACCCACTGGACATGGCCCGAAGTGTCGCCCTTGCGCCAGTACTCCTGCCGCGAGCGCGACCAGAAGGTGACCCTGCCGGTGGTCAGGGTCCGCTGCAGCGCCTCGTCGTCCATCCACCCGACCATGAGCACGTCGCCCGTGTCGTACTGCTGCACGACGGCGGCGACCAGTCCGTCGGCGTCCCTCTTGAGGCGGGCGGCGAGACCGGCGGGGAGGGAGCTCGCGGGAACGGCAGCGCCGGGCACGGTCCCGGATGCGGGGCCGGCGGTTTCGGGGGCTGTGGATTCAGGCATCGCCGTCAATTCTAGTCGCCCCGGGCAGTGCCGCGGCGCCGCCCGTCTGCTGCCCTGCGCTTCCCGTGCGCCCTGTCCTGCGGCGTTGCGGGCCTGCGTGCTAGTTTCGCTTCTGATGCATTACGTAGACCTGTCGCGCGAAGTCCTGGCCGAGACGCTGCTCGCGGCCGGACCGGACGCGCCCACCCTCTGTGCGGGCTGGCGCACCCGCCACCTCGCCGCGCACCTCGTGCTGCGCGAGCGCAATCCCAAGGTGGGACTCGGGCTCATGCTGCGGAAGTTCGCCGGGACCTCCGACCGTGCCACCGACAGGCTCGCGGGCGAGCACGCCTCGCCGGCGCGGTACGCCCGGCTCGTCGGCCAATTCCGCGCGGGCCCGCCGGCGCTCTCGCCGCTGCGGCTTCCCGCGCTGGACGAGGCAGCGAACCTCGCCGAGTTCTTCGTCCATACCGAGGACGTGCGCCGGGCGTCCGACCGCTGGGCGCCCCGCGCCCTCGACGCGGCCTATGCGGACGCCCTGTGGCACGAGGTCGTGAAGCGGGCGGCCTTCCTCTACCGGGGAGTGGACCTCGGCATCGTCCTCGTGAGCACCGACGGCCCGCGGCACGTGGCCAAGCGGGCGGCCGTCTCGGTCGCGATCGTCGGTGACCCGGGAGAACTGCTCCTGCACGCCCACGGACGCACCGACCACGCCCTCGTGACGTTCGAAGGCCAGCCCGACGCCGTCGCCCTCCTCACGAGCGCCGACATCGGCATCTGAGGTGCTCGCCGGGCCCCGGCAGACGCCCAGGGCCGTTCAGGACGCCCAGGGCCGACCGGCCCGCCCAGGGCCGATCGGGCCGGGAACTGCAGCCGTGGAAGCTAGCGGACCTCGAACCCGGCAGCGCGGATCGCGGCCTTGACGCGGCCGAGCATGTCATCCGGGCCGAAGTGGAACATCGAGGCTGCGAGCACCGCGTCGGCACCGGCCTCGATCGCCGGCGGGAAGTGCTCGGGCACGCCCGCCCCGCCCGAGGCGATGATCGGCACCCTGACGGCCTCCCGCACGAGGCGGATGAGCGGCAGGTCGAAGCCCTCCTTGGTGCCGTCGGCGTCGATCGAGTTCAGGAGGATCTCCCCCACCCCGCGGTCCGCCGCCTCCTTGGCCCACTCGATCGCGTCGATGCCGGTCCCGCGGCGCCCGCCGTGCGTCGTGACCTCGAAGCCGGACGGAGTGGAGCCGTCCTGGACGCGGCGGGCGTCGACCGAGAGGACGAGCACCTGGGACCCGAAGTGGCGCGTGATCTCGTCGATGACCTCGGGACGCGCGATGGCGGCCGTGTTGATGGACGCCTTGTCGGCGCCCTCCCGCAGCAGCCGGTCGACCTCGGCGACCCCGCGTACGCCCCCGCCGACCGTGAGCGGGATGAAGACCTCCTCGGCGGTGCGGCGCACCACCTCGAACGTCGTCTCGCGCTCCGACGAGGACGCCGTCACGTCGAGGAACGTCAGCTCGTCCGCGCCGGCGGTGTCGTAGCGGTGCGCGAGCTCCACGGGGTCTCCCGCGTCGCGCAGGTTGAGGAAGTTCACGCCCTTGACGACGCGGCCGGCGTCGACGTCGAGGCACGGGATGACGCGGACGGCAACGGACACGGTGTGCTCCTTGGGACGGGGTGGATCTCGGGGGCGCTGCCCGGCTCGCGCAGCCGGGGCCGCGGGTCAGATGCGGCAGGCGTGGATGCTGCTGACGAGGATCGCGCGCGCGCCCAGGTCGTACAGCTCGTCCATGATCCGGTTCGTCTCCCGCTTCGGCACCATCGACCGCACGGCGACCCACTCCGAGTCGCGCAGGGGGGACACGGTCGGGGACTCGAGGCCCGGGGTCAGGGCCGCGGCCTTCTCGACGAGCTCTTTGCGGATGTCGTAGTCCATGAGCACGTACTGTCGCGCTACGAGG
Organism: Sinomonas halotolerans; assembly: GCF_039615075.1. Classification (NCBI taxonomy): domain Bacteria; kingdom Bacillati; phylum Actinomycetota; class Actinomycetes; order Micrococcales; family Micrococcaceae; genus Sinomonas; species Sinomonas halotolerans. The sequence goes on from NZ_JBDFRB010000010.1 coordinate 99,845, forward strand.
ACTCCCTGGAGGCGGCGGATGAGGACATCGGTCTCGCGCGCGGTGCCGTTCGCGGGCCCGGCCTCGCCGGCGCGGCCGATCAGGACGGCCTCGGAGCGCAGCAGCGGTTCGCCGAAGACCTCCATCCCCGCCGCCTTGAGCGTGCTGCCGGTCTCGACGACGTCCGCGATCGCGTCGGCGACGCCGAGCCGCACGGAGGACTCCACCGCGCCGTCGAGCCGCACGACCTGCGCCTCGATCCCGCGCGAGGCGAGGTAGCCGCGCACGAGCCCGTCATAGCTCGTGGCGATGCGGCGGCCGGCGAGGTCGTCCACCTCGGCGAAGTTGCCGAGCGGCCCGGCGAAGCGGAAGGTGGACGCCGCGAAGCCGAGTGCGAGGAGCTCCTCGGCCTCGACCTGGGCGTCCAGGAGCAGGTCACGGCCGGTGATGCCGACATCGAGCGTTCCGCGCCCGACGTAGACCGCGATGTCCCGCGGCCGCAGGAAGAAGAACTCGATGTCGTTGTCCGGATCGACCATGACGAGTTCGCGGCCGCCTTCGCGGCGCTGGCGGTAGCCTGCCTCGGAGAGCATCGACGAGGCGGCTTCGGACAGGGATCCCTTGTTCGGGACGGCTACACGGAGCATGGTGGGCTTTCTGGCCGTAGGTGTCGGGAGCGGCGCGGGCCGCGGGCGCCGTCAGGGCGCGCCGCGGCTAGAGATGACGGTAGACGTCCTGCAGCGTCAGGCCCTTGGCCAGCATGAGGACCTGGACGTGGTAGAGCAGCTGCGAGATCTCCTCGGCCGCCGCCTCGTCCGACTCGTACTCGGCCGCCATCCACACCTCAGCGGCCTCTTCGACGATCTTCTTTCCGATGCCGTGCACTCCGGACTCCAGTTCGGCGACGGTGCGCGACCCGACCGGGCGCTTCTCGGCCTTCTCGCTGAGCTCGGCGAACAGTGTCTCGAAATCCTTCACGCCCCCAAGACTACTGGAGCCCGTCGGTGGGCCGGGACTCGGGGGACCCGTGTGAACGCCCCGTGTGGGCGAAGCCACACGGGCACGGGCCCCCGGCGCCGTCACAGGCTGCGGAGGGTCTGCGCGGTCAGGAGGGCCGCCGTGACCGCCTCGTGGCCCTTGTCCTCGCCCGAACCGGGGAGGCCAGCCCGGTCGAGCCCCTGCTGCTCGGTATCGCACGTGAGGACGCCGAAGCCCACCGGGACGCCCGTGCGGACGCTCACCTCGGTGAGGCCCACCGTCGCCGCCTCGCACACGTACTCGAAGTGCGGTGTGCCGCCTCGGATCACGACGCCGAGCGCCACGACGGCGTCATGCGTCTGGGCGAGCTTCCCGGCGGCGACCGGGAGCTCGAAGGCGCCCGGCACGCGGACGACGGTGGGCTCCGCGATGCCGGCCTCCTTCGCCGCGCGGAGGGCCCCGTCGAGGAGGCCGTCCATGATCTGCGTGTGCCAGCTTGCGGCGACGATGGCCAGCCGCAGCCCGGCCAGCTCGGGGTTGTCGAGGGCGAGGTCGGGGGCTCCGTGTCCGCTCATGTCGTGTTCTCTCCTGGTCGGTGTTCGAGTCCCCGGGCGCGCCGGGGACGGGGAATGCGCGGTGCGCGGGAAGGGGTTCGCGGGAATCAGTGCGCGGGGTCTAGCCGCCCTCGGCGGCGCGGCCTTCGAAGGCCGCCTCCGCGCCCAGGGTCAGCAGGTGGTCCATGCGGTCCCTCTTGGTCTCGAGGTAGCGCAGGTTCTCGGCGCGCGAGGGCACCTCGGTGGGCACCATGTCCACGATCTCGACCCCGGCATCGGCGAGCCGGTGCTGCTTGTCCGGGTTGTTGCTCAGCAGGCGGATGCGGGTCAGGCCCATCTCGACCAGGATCTGCGCCGCAGCCCAGTACGAGCGCGCGTCCACCGGCAGGCCGAGCTGCTCGTTCGCCTCGACCGTGTCCAGGCCCTCCTCCTGGAGCGCGTAGGCCTTGATCTTGTTGGCCAGGCCGATGCCGCGCCCCTCATGGCCGCGGAGGTAGAGGAGCGTCCCGCCCTGCTCGCGGATCATCCCGAGCGCGTAGGCGAGCTGCTCGCCGCAGTCGCAGCGGTACGAGCCGAACACGTCTCCCGTGAGGCATTCGGAGTGGAGGCGCACGAGGGGCGCGACGCCGTCGGGCGCCGGATCCGGGGAGCTCACCGCGAAGTGCTCCACCCCGTTCTCCTCGTCGATCCACGCCTGGGCGATGAACTCGCCGAACGCCGTGGGCAGCTTGACCACCGGACCGGCCGTGACCGGGTGGGGAATGCTCCCCTTCGGGGTCGGAACGCTCATGAGACTCCTCCTTGCGTGCCGCGGTCCGCCATGTAGGCCGCGAGCTCCTCGATGGAGATGAGGGGGCAGCCGTGCTCGTCCGCGAACTCGCGGAGGGCAGGAAGCCTCATCATCTCTCCATCGTCATGGACCACCTCGGCGATGACGGCCACGGGCGAGAGGCCGGCAAGGCGGCACAGGTCGACCGCTGCCTCGGTGTGGCCCGCACGGGCCAGTACACCGCCGTCAACCGCGCGCAGCGGGAAGATATGCCCCGGGCGCGTGAAGTCGCCAGCGGTCGCTGTGTCCGAGGCGAGCGCGGCGACGGTCTGGGACCTCGCCGTCGCGCTGATGCCCGTGCCGGTCCCGGCGAGGTCGCACGAGACCGTGTAGGCGGTGCCCTTGGCATCCTGGTTGTCCACCACCATGGGCGGCAGCGCGAGCCGGTCCGCCGTCCGGGCGTCCATGGGCGCGCACACGACCCCGGAACTGTGCCTGATGGTCCATCCCATGAGCGCCGGCGTGGAGTGCTCGGCGGCGAAGATGATGTCGCCCTCGTTCTCACGGTCCTCGTCGTCGACCGCGAGGACGGGACGGCCCGCGCGGAGCGCCTCGATGGCGGCGCTCACGGGCTCGAGGCGGATGGCCTGGACGGACGCGCTCATGCCTGGACCCCCTCGTGCTGGAAGGCGAGCAGTCGGGCCGCGTACTTCGCGAGGACGTCGACCTCGAGGTTGACGCGCCCGCCCACGGGCTTGGCCCCGAGCCCCGTCTCCGCGAGGGTCGCGGGGATGAGGCCCACCTCGAACCACTGCTCCTGCTCGTGCGGTGCGCTCACGGCCGTCACGGTGAGGGACACGCCGTCGACCGCGATGGAGCCCTTCTCCGCGGCGTACATCGCGAGGTGCGCCGGGATCGAGAAGCGCAGGCGGTGCCAGTTGTCCACGGGCTCGCGCTCGAGGAGGCTCCCGACGCCGTCCACGTGGCCCTGGACGACGTGGCCGTCGAGGCGGCCGCCGGCCGGGACGCACCTCTCGAGGTTCACGCCGTCGCCGGCGGCGAGGGAACCGAGGGTCGTGCGGACGAGCGACTCGCCCATGACGTCGACGGTGAAACGCTGGCCGTCGTTCTCGACGGCGGTGAGGCAGCAGCCGTCGACGGCGATCGAGCCGCCGAGCGGGAGGTCGCGGGCGAGGGTCGGCGCGGTGAGCGTGACGACGGCGCTCTCCCCCGTGCTGCGCACCTCCTCGACGGTGCCGCGTTCGGCGATGATTCCAGTGAACATCAGTGGGTCTCCTTGGAGCTGTTCTGCGCGGCCGGCGCAGCGGGCATGAGGTGGAGCCGGACGTCCTGGCCCAGTCGGCGGACGGCGCCGCCGTGGGCTTCGTCCCAGCTCCACTGCTGGGCGTCGGCAAGGGTCCGGATGCCGAGGTCGGCGACGGCGCTGTTCCCGGCGCCGAGGATGGTGGGGGCCTGGTACACGATGAGCTCGTCGACCAGGCCCGCGCCGAGGAAGGCGGCGATGATGCGGGAGCCGCCCTCCACCATCGCGTGGCGCACCCCGGCGTCGAAGAGCTCGGCGAGCACCGCGCGCGGATCGCGATCCCGGACCTGGAGGAATCGCCCGTCCGTCCCGCGCACGGCCGCGTCGGCGGGGACGTCCCCGAGGCCCATCACGACCCGCAGCGGCTGGTGCCCGAGGAGAGAGCCGTCCTCGGCGCGCGCCGTGAGGCGGGGATTGTCGATCGCGACCGTCCTGCTCCCCACGAGGATCGCGTCGATCCTCGTGCGGGTCGCGTGGTTGTCCCGCAGCGATTCGGCGCAGGTGATCCACTGGCTCGTGCCGTCCTCGGCGGCGATCCGCGAGTCGAGGGTCTGGGCGATGTGGAGGGTGACGAAGGGGCGGCGCGCCGCGACGGCGTCGAGCCACCGTCGGTTGAGCTCCGCAGCCTCCTCCGCGAGGAGCCCGCGCTCGACGAGGATGCCGGCGTCGACGAGGGTGCGCGCACCTCCGGACGCGATGTCGTGCGGGTCCTCGATCGCGTAGACGACGCGCGACACCCCGGCTCCGATGATCGCCCGCGCGCACGGGCCGGTGCGACCGGTGTGGTTGCACGGCTCGAGCGTGACGTACATGGTCGAGCCGGCGAGGTCGACGCCGTCGCGCAGCGCGGCGGAGATCGCGTCGGCCTCGGCGTGCGGCGTTCCGGCCCCGCGGTGGCGGCCGCTGGCGAGCACCGCGCCGTCCGGGCCGACGACGACGGCGCCGACGAGCGGGTTGGCTCCCCGCACCCCCTCGAGGGCGAGCGCGAGGGCGCGCTCCATCGCACTGCGGTCGTCCGCTGTCCATTGAGTCCCGGTGGCCACGGGAATCGGCGCGCTCATGGGGTCCCCTCCTGGGGGACGCGCACCGATGAGAGCCACTGCATGAAGTCCATCGCAACCATCCTTCCCTTCACCGCAGCGGCTCCGGGGTTGCGACAGAAGCGGCACGCCGACCGGCGCACCGCAGACTGCACGTGCTTCTCCCATCCAGACTCTGACTGTCGGTGCCGGAATTCCACCGGCTCAACCGCAGCGCTGCCGAGGCAGCGCGACGGGTCGCGGACTGTCACCGCCGGTTCGGACTTCCACCGACCCCGGAGCACGTATTCATTGCTGTAGCCGAAGGCCTCCCCGCCCGCCCGCGTCACCGGCACACGCCGGTCGCGATTGATGACAGTTCAACCAAACGGCCACTCCACATTGTGCCACACCCGCCGGCACGTTGCGCCAGCGCCGTCACACGGCTGGCTGGCCGCGGCGGGACGGCCGGCGTCAGGCCCCTCGGGCACGGTCGGCCAGCACCCGGAGCCTCTCGACGGCGTCGCCGGGATCGTCGGCGCCGTACACGGCGGAGCCTGCCACGAAGACGTCCGCCCCGGCCTCGGCGGCCCTCTCGATGGTCGAGGCCGAGATCCCCCCGTCCACCTGGATCGCCACGGAAGCGCCCGAGCCGTCCACCGCCGCGCGCGCACGCCGGATCTTCGGCAGCGTCAGGTCGAGGAAGGCCTGTCCTCCGAAGCCGGGCTCGACGGTCATGATGAGGAGCATGTCGAGCTCGGACAGCATGTCCAGGTACGGCTCCACCGCCGTTGCGGGACGAAGCGCCATGCCGGCCTTCGAGCCGCGGGCCCGGAGCTCGCGGGCGAGCTTGACCGGCGCGGCGGCCGCCTCCGCATGGAACGTCACCGAGTCGAGCCCGAGGTCCGCGTACAGCGGTGCCCAGCGATCGGCGTCGGCGATCATGAGGTGTGCGTCGAGCGGCACCGGGCTCACAGCCTGGATGCGCTCCACCACCGGCAGGCCGAGCGTGAGGTTGGGCACGAAGTGGTTGTCCATCACGTCGACGTGGACGGCGTCCGCGCCGCCGATCCGGGCGAGCTCCGCCTCGAGGTTGACGAAGTCAGCCGAGAGGATGCTCGGGTGGATGCATGCGCTCATGCGGTCTTGCCTCCGGAGGTGGGCAGCTTGCGGAACAGGGCCAGGAACATCGCATCGGTGCCGTGCACATGCGGCCACAGCTGGGCGGTGGGCCCCTGCCCTGCACCGAGCGGCTTGAGCGCCACGGCGTCCAGGGCGGCTCCGGCGTCGATCGGCTCGATGTCGGAGCGCCGCCTCAGGGCGTCCTCGACGACGACCGTGGTCTCGGCCGGGTGCGGAGAGCACGTGACGTAGCCGACGACCCCGCCGGGCGCCGTCGCATCGATCGCCGCGTCCAGCAGCTGCCGCTGGAGGGGCCCGAGCTCGGCGAGATCGGCAGGGCTGCGGCGCCACCGCGACTCGGGCCGCCGTCGCAGCGCACCGAGTCCTGTGCACGGCACGTCTGCGATGACGCGGTCGAACTGCCGTCCGAGAGCTGTCCCGGCCTCCCGGCCGTCGCCCGTGCGGACCTCCCACACCTGCTCGGGGACCGGGCGGAGCGCCTGCCGGACCAGATCCGCCCGGTGCGGTGCGGCCTCGTTCGCGAGCAGCGTGGCCCCCTTCTGGGCGGCGAGCGCGCCCAGGAGCGCGGCCTTGCCGCCGGGACCGGCGCACAGGTCGAGCCAGGCCTCGTGGTGGTCGTCGGCGTCGCGCTCCCCGACCGGGACGGCCGCGACGGCCCGGGCCACGAGCTGCGAGCCGGCGTCCTGCACACGCACCGTGCCCTCGCGGACGGCGGACCACCGGCCGAGGTCGCCGCCGCCCGAGAGCGCCGAGCCCTCGACGAGGGGACCCGGCTCCGCGCCTGCGGCCAGTGCGTCGTCGAGCGAGCCGAGGCCCGGAAGCGCCACGAGGTTGACCACGGGCGCCGCGTTGTCGGCGTCGAGCAGCGCATCGATCTCGTCGGGCTTCCGGCCGTGTGCGACGAGGGCCTGCCGCAGGGCCCGCACGATCCAGGCGGGATGGGCATGCCGCAGCGCGGTGCGCTCCGTCTCGTCCGCGAGATCTCCGGTCACCTCGTCGAGCCATTCGTCGAGCCCGCGAGCGCTCACCCGGCGGAGGACGGCGTTGACGAGGGAGGACGGCCCGGCACCGGCCACCGCACGTGTGAGCCCCACCGTCTCGTCCAGGGCGGCGTGCGCCGGCACGCGCATCGAGAGGAGCTGGTATGCCCCGAGTCGGAGGAGGTCGAGCACGGCCGGGTCGAGCTGGTCCAGCGGCCGGTCCACGCAGCGGGACAGCACCGCGTCCAGGGTGCCGCGGCTGCGCAGCGCACCGTAGGCGAGCTCGGTCGCGAAGCCGGCGTCACGGCGGTCCAGCCGGTGGTGCCGGATCCTCGCAGGGAGCACGAGGTTCGCGTAGGCGTCCTCGGCCGAGACCGCGCGGAGCACTTCGAAGGCGACGAGACGGGCGGGGTCCGCGCGCCTCGTGCGCTCACGCGGCGCCGTGCGGCTCCACTCGCGCTGGCCCTGGGGCCGGTTCCGCTCGCGGCCGCGCTCGTTCCGGCGCGACGGGCCGCCGGAGCCGCCTCGGTCGCCCCCACGCGGCCCCCCACCATGGCCGCCCCCGCGGGGCGCCCCGCCGCTGTGGCCACCTTCACGACCGCTCATCCGAGCACCTTCCCCTCCACGCCGCCGGATCCTCGCACCCAGTCGGCGGCCGCCATCATCTTCTTCCCCGCGGGTTGGACCCGCACCAGCTCGAGGGCGTGCGTGCCCGTGCCGACGAGGAGCGCCCTGCCGTCCCACGAGAGCTCGCCGGGGGCGAGCCCACGGGCGTCGGGCCGCAGCCTGGGCGGCTCGAGCTTGAAGCGCTGGCCGTCAAGGAGCGTCCAGGCGCCGGGTTCGGGGGTGACGCCCCGGGCGCGCCGATGGAGGGCTACCGCCGGCTGCGTCCATTCGAGGCGCCCGTCCTCCAGCGTGAGCTTGGGCGCCAGGCTCGGGGGGCCATCCTGGGGCCGCGGGGAGAGCCGGCCGGCGGCAATCCCGGACAGCGTCTGGACGAGCAGCTCCGAACCGCTCTCGGCGAGCTCGTCGAGCAGTTCGCCGCTTGTCGCCTCCGGGCGCGGCGTCATGGCGAGGGTCCCGTAGACCGGCCCGGTGTCGAGCCCCTCCTCGAGCAGGAACGTGGAGGCGCCCATGACGTCGTCGCCGTGGATCACGGCATGCTGGACGGGCGCGGCGCCCCGCCATGCCGGCAGGAGCGAGAAGTGGAGGTTGATCCAGCCGTGGGCTGGAACCGCGAGGGCGGCAGGAGGCACGAGGCCCCCATAGGCCACGATCGCCGCGACGTCCGGCGCGAGCTCCTCGAGCCGAGCGGTCACCTCCGGCGTGATACGCGCGGCCCTGACCACGGGCAGCCCGAGTTCGAGTGCACGCGATGCCACTGGCGAAGGGGTGACGACGCGCTTGCGCCCGACCGGCGCATCGGGCCGGGTGAGGACTCCGACGACGTCGAAACCCGCCTGGACGATCCTGTCCAGCGATGGGACCGCGACTGCCGGAGTGCCCGCGAAGAGCACCCTCATGCGTTCGAGCCCGCGCCGAAGCTGGAGCCGACATTGGTGGCACGCTGGGCTGTCGTGGCCTCGGTCATGCCGCGGTAGGTGATCGCCCGGATGGTGCGCAGGGCCGCCTTGCGGTCCTCGCCCTCGAGCAGGTCCGGGAACAGGACGCCGTCGAGGTGGTCAGTCTCATGCTGGACGCATCGTGAGAGGAGCCCTTCGGCGTGGAAGGAGACGGCCTGTCCCTCGGCATCCACCCCGCGGACCTCCGCCGTCCGGCGTCGCCGCACGGGGAAGGCGACCCCCGGGATGCTCAGGCAGCCCTCCACTGCATCCTCCTGGAAGTCCTCGGACAGCACGAGCTGGGGGTTGACGACATGGCCCTTCACGCCGTCCACCTGATAGGTGAACACCCTGAGGCTTACGCCCACCTGGGGCGCGGCGAGACCGGCGCCGTCCACGTCCTCCATGGTCTCCATCATGTCCTCCACCAGACGGCGCAGCGCGGGACCGAACTCGGTCAGCGGCTCCGCGACAGTCCGGAGCACCGGGTCGCCGATGATCCTGATGGGCAAGACGGCCATGGCTGGGGCACCTTTCAATTGGAATTCAGACCAGTCTAGGCCTCGGCGGCGGAGGAGGCGGGGGCCGGAACGAGCGCCGTCTGCGCCGAAGGGGGCGGCGCCAGAGGCAGGAGGGCCCTTCCCGCCGCGGCAGATTCGACGCGGGCGGCCCACACCCGTCGGAGCTGGCAGAACGTCAGCCAGTTGCTGCGGCGGACCTCGGGGTTCACACGGACAGCGGCCGCCTCGGTCTCCCCCACGGCGACGGCGATGAGGAGCGGGTCCTCGCCGTGCGCCCACGGCTCCCACTCGCCCGCAGCCGGGTCCACGAGGCTCTCCTGGGCCTTCATGCCGGCCACAAGCTGCATCGCGACCTTGTCATCGAGCTGCTTGACCCGCCCGTCCCGGGTCGTGCCCTTCGTCTTGTAGTCGATGAGACAGGTCCGCCCGTTGATCCTCGCTACGAGGTCAAGGGTGCCGGCGTAGCCGAGCTCGTGGTTCCACACCGTCAGCTCGGCCGCAATCGGCTCGACACCGAACGCGCTCCACCACGACTCCACGCTTGCGGCGAAGCCCTCCTCGCCGTGTTCGCGCAGCCTCTCCCGCGCGGCGTCGAGCGAATGCGGGAGGTCCAGGGCACGCAGTGCGAGCTGCTCGGCGAAGGCGTGCACGCGGTCGCCCCGCTCGGCCGCGCTGCGCGCATAGACAGTCGAGGCGTCCACGGCAGAGCGGACGAGCTGGCGGAGCTGCGCCGGCCGCTCGAGCGCGGACCTCAGTTCGGGGTGGTCGGCAACATGCTTTGCTGCCATGTAGCTGCGCCATCCGTCGAGGTCGAGCGCCTGCTGGGCGATCACGGTCGTGATGGAGGGCACCGTCGCAGGGTCGTTGAGCGAACGCCGGTACATGCGTCCGAACCCCTCGGGATGGTCTGCTGCGAGCTCCGGGGCTGTCATAGGGCGACCCTTTCATGGGGGACCGACATTCCTGACGCCAGCCTGATCCCCGCGCACCGGACTGGACCGTGGCGGACGGCGACGCGAAAAACCCCCAGACTCGCGTCCGGGGGTCGAGGGTGGGCGATACTGGGTTCGAACCAGTGACCTCTTCGGTGTGAACGAAGCGCGCTACCACTGCGCCAATCGCCCTCGCTGGCCGCGACTCCAGATCACTCCGGGCCCCGCGGCGCTCTACGACTCTAGCCCACAGCGGCTCCAGATCCCAAATCGATGGGCGACGGCCCCTCGCCTCGGGAATCCCTCCCTGCACCTGCCGGCTGCCCTCAAGCCCTCGGTCGCTGCCGGCGGCTCCTGAGTCGCCGCCGATGGCTCTTAAGAGGACCGCGTGCCCTCGCGCGCAGTCCCCCATTGCCGGTTCCGGGCGAGTTCCGGGCGAGTTCCACAGACCGTTCACCGCCGTGCGGGTCGATTTGTGCAACGGCCAGCGGTCCTATAGAGTTCTTACTCGTTGAAGCGCGGCCGAAACGCCTCGAAAAACGCCGAAGGGAAGCCCCCGGGCCACCACGGACTATCGAGGAAGCAGAGCGCGCACAGCATGCGGACGTAGCTCAGTTGGTAGAGCACCACCTTGCCAAGGTGGATGTCGCGAGTTCGAGTCTCGTCGTCCGCTCGCAGGACACTGTCGGAAGCATCCACGTGGATGCCAACACGGTGGGGTGGCCGAGAGGCGAGGCAGCGGCCTGCAAAGCCGTATACGCGGGTTCGAATCCCGTCCCCACCTCGGTGGACACCCTGGCTCCTCTGGGAGCAAGCGGGCGATTGGCGCAGCGGTAGCGCGCTTCCCTGACACGGAAGAGGTCACTGGTTCGATCCCAGTATCGCCCACGGAGGAGCACTGCTCCCCCTGCGGACGTAGCTCAGTTGGTAGAGCACCACCTTGCCAAGGTGGATGTCGCGAGTTCGAGTCTCGTCGTCCGCTCTCTCCTTGCTCAAAGGCGCAGGGCGGCCCCGCCCAACCGCGGGTCCGGGCGATTGGCGCAGCGGTAGCGCGCTTCCCTGACACGGAAGAGGTCACTGGTTCGATCCCAGTATCGCCCACACTCCATCTGCATCCGAGGCGTCCCGAACGGGGCGCCTTCTGCCGTCTTGGCCAGAATCGCGCACGTCCCCTCGGCTGCTCGCGTTCCCCTGGCCCAGGACGCCGCCCGTCGTTAGGATCGACGGAGCCGGAGCGTTCGGCCCGGCGCGAGCGAAAGGAGGTGCCTGTGTCTCTTCTGGACGATATGAAGGGCAAGGCCGAGGAACTGATCGCTGGGAACTCCGACGCCGTCCGTGACGGCATCGGGAAGGTCGGCGACTTCATCGACGACAAGACCGGCGGGAAGTATGCCGGGCAGGTCGACGGGGCCCAGCAGGCCGCCTCCGACTACGTCGACGGAGTCGGCCGCACAGGGGGCGCCGCCCCTCAGGAGCCCTCCGCTCCTGCCGAGGCCTGAATCTGGCCCTAGTTCGCCACTGAGTGCCGGTACCGCCGCGAGGCGGGACCGGCACTCGGCGTCTGCGACGCCCAGCCCTCCGCTGGGGACCCACGCCTCATGGCCGGCGTCAGGATGGCTCGTGGGTCTGGGCCTCGCGGGCCAGCGCCGTGAGGCGGGAGACAGCCCGGAAGTACTTCTTCATGTACCCGCCGGCCATCATGTCCGGGGTGAAGAGCTGGTCGAACGGCACGCCCGAGGCCAGGATCGGCACGTCTTTGTCGTACAGCCTGTCCGCAAGGACCACGAAGCGGAGGGCGACGGCCTGCTCCTCGATGGTGTGGACATCACGCCAGACGATGCCGTCGATGCCGTCGAGGAGCTGCCGGTAGCGGCTCGGGTGCACGCCGGCGAGATGCTTCATGAGCGAGCCGAAGTCGTCCACCGCGACGAGGCTCCCGTCGAACTCGGCCTTCATCCGCGCGTCCAGCTCATGCGGAGGGACGGGGGGCGGAGCCGCAGGCAGGCCCCGGTGCCTGAAGTCCTCCCCGTCGATGCGGACGACGTCGAACTGGTCGGCCAGGACCTGGATCTCACGCTGGAAGTCGACAGCGGCGAACCGTCCCTCGCCCAGGGCGCCGGGCAGGGTGTTGGACGTCGCGGCAAGCTTGACGCCCGCGTCCGCGAGCTCACGCATGAGGCGCGACATGAGCACCGTGTCGCCGGGGTCATCGAGCTCGAACTCGTCGATGCACACGAGGCGGTACCCGCTCAGGGCCTCGACGGTCTTCCGGAACGAGAGTGCTCCGACGAGGTTGGTGTACTCGACGAACGTGCCGAACGCCTTCGGGCCCGGGGCCGCGTGCCAGAGTGATGCGAGGAGGTGGGTCTTCCCGACTCCGAATCCACCGTCGAGGTAGATCCCGGCGCGTCCCTTGGGCTTGCTGCCGAATATCCTGGACAGGAATCCGCCGCCGTTCCCCGTACCGATGCACTCGCCGAATTCCTCCAGTGCCGCGACCGCTGCGGCCTGCGACGGCTGGCCCGGATCCGGCCGATAGCTCGCGAAGGACACCTCCCCGAAGCGGGGCGAAGGGTGAAAGCCCTCGAGCAGCTCGTCGACAGAGACTCTGGGAGTACGGGTGGTGAGGTGCGCGACAGTCGCCAAGGAGGTCCGTCCATCTGAGGGTTTTCTGGCCAGGGTCAAGGATATCCCGATCGGATATTGCGCCGCGTGACAGCAGGGGAAGCACGTGCAGCGCCTCCCGCCACAGGCTGGATACGCTAGACGGGACCACTCAGGAGCGCCGTGCCTCCCGGCAGTGCCGCGGGCGGGCGCCCCCTGGCTCAGCCGAGCGGAAGGCACACCATGAGCTACCCCGTCGACGGCAGCGAGAAGTTCGCCGCCTACGCCCACCCCGAGCGCCTCGTCTCCACCGAATGGCTCGCGGAACAGATCTCCTCCGGTGCCGCGGGCGGGAGCGGCGCTGCCGGCCTCGTCGTCGTCGAGTCGGACGAGGACGTGCTCCTCTACGAGACGGGCCACATCCCGGGCGCCGTCAAGATCGACTGGCACACGGACCTCAACGACGAGGTCGCCCGCGACTATGTCGACGGGAAGGGCTTCTCGGAGCTGCTCTCATCCAAGGGCATCTCGCGCGACACGACGGTCGTCATCTACGGCGACAAGTCCAACTGGTGGGCCGCCTACGCGCTCTGGGTCTTCACGCTGTTCGGCCACGAGGACGTCCGCCTGCTCGACGGCGGCCGCGACAAGTGGGTCGCCGAGGGCCGTGAGCTCACCACGGAGGTGCCCGCGCCCGAGCGCACGGAGTACCCCGTGGTCGAGCGCAACGACGCCCCGATCCGAGCGTTCAAGGACGACGTCCTCGCGCACCTCGGCAAGCCGCTCATCGATGTCCGCTCGCCTGACGAGTACACGGGCAAGCGCACCCACATGCCGGCCTACCCCGAGGAGGGCGCCCTCCGCGGGGGCCACATCCCCACGGCGGCCTCGATCCCGTGGGCCCGCGCGGCGGCCGAGGACGGCACCTACAAGTCCCGCCAGGAGCTCGAGGACCTGTACCTCGGCGAGGCCGGCCTGACCCCCGGCGACGAGGTCGTGGCGTACTGCCGCATCGGCGAGCGCTCGAGCCACACGTGGTTTGCGCTCAAGTACCTGCTCGGCTTCGACACAGTGCGCAACTACGACGGCTCGTGGACCGAGTGGGGCAATGCGGTGCGGGTCCCGATCGTGAAGGGCGAGGAGCGAGGCACCTGGCCGCTCGGCTAGCTGTACCGGGTCATGACGTTGGTGGCAGGCGAGTCGTGTTGACGTAGGGAGAGCCTCCGGGTGGGGTGTGGCTTGTCGAAGGCTTTCACCTGACCCCGGAGGCTCTCTTGTCCCACGGTAACGCCCGCCCACGGTAACGCCCGCCTGACCTTCCATGGCCGCCTGCTGATCGTCCGCCGCCATCTCGAGGGGTGGAAGCAGGCCCACCTCGCCTCGGCGATGGGCATCTCGCGCAAGTGCGTGAAGACTTGGATCGACCGCTACGCCGAGGAGGGCGAGGACGGCCTCCACGACCGCTCCTCCCGTCCGCACAGCTGCCCGAGAAAGACCAGCGCCGAGCTCGAGCAGCGGATCATCGACCTGCGCCAGAGCGAACGGCGTGGGCCCGCTTGGATCGGGGCCCAGCTCGAGGTGCCGCCCCGGACGGTCTCGCGGTTCCTGGCCCGCAACGGCCTGCCGCCCCTGGCAGCGCTCGACCCGATGAGCGGAGAGCTGATCCGCTCCAGCAAGGCCACAGCCGTGCGCTACGAACGCAAACGGCCCGGCGAGCTGGTCCACATGGACGTGAAGAAGCTCGGCCGGATCCCGGACGGAGGAGGCTGGCGCGCCCTCGGCAGGGAAGCGACCGTGGCCCACAAGCACAAGAAGGGCCCGATCGGCTTCGACTACGTGCACTCGCTCGTGGACGACTTCTCCCGGCTGGCCTACTCCGAGATCCTCCCGGACGAGAAGGGCACCACCTGTGCCGGCTTCCTCGACCGGGCGGTCGCCTACTTCGCCGCCCACGGGATCGCCCGCATCGAGCGGCTCATGACCGACAACGCCTTCGCCTACCGGTACTCCCTGGGCGAGGTCTGCGCCAGGCATGGCATCCGCCAGAAGTTCATCCGGCCCCACTGCCCCTGGCAGAACGGCAAGGTGGAACGTCTCAACCGCACCCTGCAGACCGAGTGGGCCTACCGCCAGCCCTTCACCAGCAACGACCAACGCACCGAAGCACTTGCACCCTGGCTCGAGCACTACAACACTCAACGTAGCCACAGCGCACTCGGAGGCAAGCCCCCGACCAGCCGACTGCAACCAACCTGATGGCCGGGTACA
>NZ_JBDFRB010000011.1:0-18642 GCF_039615075.1 Sinomonas halotolerans
ATGAGCCGCTTCCCCACCCCCGACCATCTCGCCTCCTGGGCCGGGACCGCGCCCGGCCAGAACGAGTCCGCCGGAAGGGTCAAGTCCAGCCGCACCCGCCCCGGAAACCCCCACCTCCAAGGTGCCCTGGGCTCAGCCGCCATGGTCTGCGGCAGGAACCCGGACACCTTCCTCGGAGCCCGCTACCGGCGAATAGCCTCCCGACGTGGCCCCCAACGCGCCAACGTCGCCACCCAGCGCTCGATCCTCACCGCGATCTGGCATATGGGCAACACCGGTACCCTCTACCAAGAGCTCGGAGCCGAACACTTCATCCGGCTCAATCCGAACCGCGCCAAGAACCGCGCCATCCACCAACTCGAAGCAATGGGGTACACCGTCACTCTCGCCGCAGCGTCCTAACCCACCACTATCTACGTGTCAGATCGGAGCCAACAAGGCGTTCCGGGTACGCGGGATGCATACCCGGAACGCCGTTTGGTGGTGGTGGCCTGTACCCGAAACGCCGTTTGGGGGTGGTGACCTGTACCCGAAACGGGCGCGGGGTCAGGCGTAGGCGTTGACGAGGCGGACAGCCCCGCCGTCGACGCCCTTGGCGCCCTGCACGTAGTCCGGGCTCGAGGCCGCCGCAGCGGTACCCGCGACGTCGTCGGCGGTGACCTGGCCCATGACCCACGCGGACTGCCCGCGCTCGGCGAGGCGTGCCAGTGCGGCATCCGCCGAGTCCGGGGCCACGATCGCAACCATGCCCACGCCCAGGTTGAGGGTCCGCTCGAGGTCCGCCTGCGGCACGCCGCCCAGCTCTGCGACGAGCTTGAACACGGCCGGGAGCTCCCACGTCGAGCGGTCCACGGTGGCCAGGAGCCCCTGCGGGAGCACGCGGGCGAGGTTCGCCGCAAGGCCGCCGCCGGTCACGTGCGAGAAGCCGCGCAGGGCGAGGTCATCCCCGCCGCCGGTGCCGTTGAGCGCACGGACCAGATCGAGGCAGTCGGCTGCGTAGACGCGCGTCGGCTCGAGCAGTTCCTCGCCGAGGGTGCGGCCGAGCTCCGAGACCTGCCGGTCGAGGGCCCAGCCGGCGTGGTTGATCACGCGGCGCACGAGCGAGTAGCCGTTCGAGTGGATGCCGGAGGAGGCCATGCCGATGACGACGTCGCCCTCGCGCACGCGCTCGGGGCCGAGCAGCGCGTCGGCCTCGACCACGCCCGTGGCCGCGCCCGCGACGTCGTACTCATGCTCGCCGAGCAGGCCCGGGTGCTCCGCGGTCTCTCCGCCCACGAGGGCGGTGCCCGCCACGGAGCATGCCGCGGCGATGCCGCGCACGATGTCCGCGATCCGCTCGGGGACGACCTTGCCGCACGCGATGTAGTCCGTCATGTACAGCGGCTCGGCGCCGACCACCACGATGTCGTCCACGACCATGCCCACGAGGTCGAAGCCGATCGTGTCGTGCACGTCCATCGCCTGCGCGATCGCGACCTTGGTGCCCACGCCGTCGGTCGATGTCGCGAGGTACGGCTTGCGGTACGTCAGGAGGCGCGAGACGTCGAAGAGGCCGGCGAAGCCGCCGACGCCGCCCACGACCGAGGCGCTGTGCGTCGCCTTCACGGCGTCCTTCATGAGCTCGACGGCGCGGTCCCCGGCCTCGACGTCGACACCAGCGTCAGCGTAGGTGATCCCAGGCGAGGTGGTGCCGGCGGTGGGCTGGTCGGGGGTGGTGCTGGCGCTCATACGGTCTCTTTCCTGTCGGCCTCGGTCAGCAGGGGTTCGAATTCGGAATCTGGTCCCGGGTCGCACCCGGTGGAGCCGGGGTGGCCGCCGTCGGCGTCGTCCTTCACGGCCGCGCCAGCGTCGGCGACGCGCCCTGCGCCGTTGGGGGAGCGGCGCTCGAGGAGGTTCTTCCCGAGCTTGTCTGCGCTGGGCAGCTCGATCGGGTAGGTGCCGGTGAAGCACGCGGTGCACAGGCGCTCACGCGGCTGGCGGGTGGCGGAGATCATGCCGTCCTCGGAGATGTAGCCGAGCGAGTCGGCGCCGATCGCCTGGGAGATCTCCTCGATCGTCGCGCCGTTGGCGATGAGCTCGGCGCGCGAGGCGAAGTCGATCCCGTAGAAGCACGGCCACTTCACGGGCGGGGACGAGATCTTGACGTGGACCTCCGCGGCCCCGGCCTCCCGGAGCATGCGCACGATCGCCCGCTGCGTGTTGCCGCGGACGATCGAGTCGTCCACCACGACCACGCGCTTGCCCCGGATGACGGACTCGAGCGCGTTGAGCTTGAGGCGGATGCCGAGCTGGCGCAGGGTCTGCGAGGGCTGGATGAAGGTGCGGCCCACATAGGAGTTCTTGACGAACCCGTGCGCGAACGGGATCCCGGACTCCTCGGCGTAGCCCACCGCCGCGGGCGTGCCGGATTCGGGTACGGGGATGACGATGTCGGCGTCGTGCGTGTTCTCGCGGGCGAGCTGGCGGCCCATCTCCACGCGGGACTCGTACACGCTGCGGCCGGCGATCTCGGCGTCGGGGCGGGCAAGGTACACGTACTCGAAGACGCAGCCGGCAGGCGTGGCCTCGGCGAAGCGCTGCGTGCGCACTCCGTTCTCGTCGATCGCGATGAACTCGCCCGGCTCTATCTCGCGGATGAAGCTCGCGCCCACGGTGGCGAGGGCGGACTGCTCGGACGCGACAACCCAGCCGCGCTCGAGCCGGCCGAGCACGAGCGGCCGGATCCCGTACGTGTCCCGCGCCGCGTAGAGCGTGCCCTCGTCCATGAAGACGAAGCAGAAGCCGCCGCGGATCTTCGGCAGCAGCGCGAGGGCGGTCTCCTCGAGGGTCTGGCCCCTCTGGCCCTGCAGGAGGGCGGTGACGAGGGCCGTGTCCGAGGTGTTGCCCTGCTTCATCTCGCCCGTGAGCTCGCCGCCCGTGAGCTCCTCGATCATGTCCCGCAGCTGCGCGGTGTTCGTGAGGTTGCCGTTGTGGGCGAGCGCCACGGTGCCGTTCGAAGTGGCCCCGAGCGTGGGCTGGGCGTTGGCCCAGTGGCTCGCGCCGGTGGTGGAGTAGCGGCAGTGGCCGACGGCGATGTGCCCGGTGAGGGTGTTGAGCGTCGACTCGTCGAACACCTGGGAGACGAGGCCCATGTCCTTGTACACGCTGATGCGCGTGCCGTCGCTTGCCGCGATGCCCGCGGACTCCTGCCCGCGGTGCTGCAGGGCGTAGAGCCCGTAGTAGGTGAGCTTGGCGACTTCTTCGCCGGGAGCCCAGACGCCGAAGACGCCACAGGCGTCCTTGGGGCCTTTGTCGTTGGGGTCTAGATCAAGGGAGAGGAGTCCGTCGCCGCGTACCACTGGCCAATTGTCTCATGGCGCAGGGGCGCATCCGTCTGCGTGTCGGGGGCCGCTGCTCCGCGCTCCAGCGTGCCGTCGCCGCCGTCGCCGCCGCGGGCCCGCGCACGACGGCGGGTGGTCGGCTCCGCTCCGTTGCGCGCCGTCCCGGCGGCTACTCGTGCGTGTCCGGCGTGGTGTCTGCCCGCCCAGGGCGGGGGTCCTCGGGAGTGGGGGACGCGGCGTCGTGCGCGTGGGGGGAATCCGCGGCGGCCGGACCGGCGGGCGAGCCCTCTGGCGCCGGGCCCGCAGGACTGGGGGACGCGGCGTCGTGCGCACCGTCCGGCTGTGCCTCCGCGCCCTCCTCGACCTCCTCGACCGTGGCGCGCTGGGCGCGGCGCAGGCTGATGCGGTCCAGGACGAGCGCGGCGACGGCGCCCACGAGCACCCCGGCGCCGGCGAAGAGGACCATGAAGTAGCCGAACACGGATTCCTGCGTGTAGTCCTGCGGGGCAGGGGCCGAGAAGGACACGATCGCCGCGGCGATGATCCCCAGGACGCCGCCCGTGACGAGGAACGGGACGTACTTGGGTGCGCGGCGCACGGTGATCTGACGCTGTTCAGGCATGCGCCCAGCCTACCGGGGCGCGGGCGGCGGGGCGGGAGGGAGCCCGGGTGCCAGGGACCCCGCAACGAACGGCCAGAGACCCCGCAACGAACGGGCAGGGACCCCGCAACGAACGGCCAGGGACCCCACAACCTCGGTTGTGGGGTCCCTGGCGGGCGGTTGCGGGGTCCTTGGCGCGCTGCGGTCAGTGGCCGGGGGCGCCGTTGCCGGCCTCGACCCTGATCTCCTTGCCGTCCCTGTCGAGGATCCTGCCCTCTTCGCAGCGGTCGCCGTCCTCGAGGCATTCGAGGACGTGGAGCGGGATCACGCGGGTCGGCGCCGCGGCGAAGACCGAGGGGTCGTGCGGCGTGCCCCGCCGGAAGACGTTGAAGACGAGGTTGAGCAGGATCGCCATGATCGCCGCCGAGGAGATGCCCGAGTCGAAGATGACCTGGAACCACGTCGGGAACGCGTGGTAGAAGTCCTTGTTGATCACCGGGATCATCCCGAAGGCGATCGAGGTCGCCACGATGACCAGGTTCATCGTGTCCCTGTACTCGACCCGCGCGAGCGTGCGGATGCCCGAGGCGGCCACGGTGCCGAACAAGACGATGCCGGCGCCGCCCAGGACCGGGGCCGGGACCGCGGCCACGACGCGTCCGAGCACCGGCAGGAGGCCCAGGACGAGCAGGACGACGCCGCCCGCCGCCACAGCGAACCGGCTCCGGATGCCCGTCACGGCCACGAGCCCCACGTTCTGGGCGAAGGCGCTCTGCGTGAACGAGTTGAAGACCGGTGCCACCGCCGAGGACAGCATGTCCGCGCGCAGGCCGTCGGCGATGCGCTTCGAGTCGACCTTGGTCCCGGCGATCTCCCCGACGGCGATGATGTCCGCGGTGGTCTCGGTCAGGATCACGAGCACGACGATGACCATCGAGACGATGGCGGCGGCCTCGAACGTGGGCGGGCCGAACGCGAACGGCTGCGGGACGGCGGCGATCGGGCCCTCGCCGACCTTCGAGAAGTCCGCCATCCCGACCGCGGCCGCGACCGCCGTCGCGATGACCATGGAAAGGAGGATCGACAGGCGCGAGACGACCGCGTTGCCGAGCTTGCTCAGGACCATGACGGTCAGGAGCGTGAGCCCGGCGAGGCCGATGTTCTCGACGCTGCCGTAGGTGGGCGCCTTCGCGTTGCCGCCGAGCGCCCAGTTGGCGGCGACCGGGGTGAGCGAGAGGCCGATCGACGTGATGACCACGCCCGTCACCACCGGGGGGAAGAAGTGGATGATCTTCGCGAAGAACGGCGCGATGACGAGGCCGATGAGCGAGGCGGCCATGACCGCGCCGAACACGGCCTGGATGCCGCCGCCCCCGCCCACGATGGCGAGCATGGTCGCCACGGACGCGAACGAGGTGCCCTGGACGAGCGGGAGCTGGGAGCCGAAGAACTTCACGCCCACGGTCTGCAGCACGGTCGCGAGGCCTCCGATGAAGAGGCAGGACGTGATGAGCAGGGCGATGTCGGTGGCGCTCAGGCCGGCGGCGGAGCCGACGATGAGCGGCGGGGCGATGATGCCGCCGTACATCGTCAGGACGTGCTGGAAGCCGTAGGCGAAGGCCGAGCCGATCGGCAGCCTCTCGTCTTCCGGGCGT
Organism: Sinomonas halotolerans; assembly: GCF_039615075.1. NCBI lineage: Bacteria > Bacillati > Actinomycetota > Actinomycetes > Micrococcales > Micrococcaceae > Sinomonas > Sinomonas halotolerans. The sequence continues at coordinate 5,577 of NZ_JBDFRB010000011.1, forward strand.
GTGGTGGCGGTGCTCCGGGTCATAGCAGACCTCCTTGTCAGCTGTGTCCGAGTGCGCAACGGTGGACGTTTCAGTGGTGGGTGGTGAGCAGCATCCGAGGTGCGCACGACGGCGGCAGGTCGCCGCCGCCGTCGTGCGTCACCTCAGGCGAGTGGCACAGCAGGTGAGGGCAACGGACTCAGCAGAAGCCGGTGATGCCGTCCCACGCGTTGCCGTCCGGCGAGATGGACTCGCGCTGGAAGCTCGCCTCGATGAGGCCGTACGGGCGGTCGGCCGCGTAGAAGACCTCATTCGGGTTGTCGAGCCCGAACGGTGCCAGGTCGACGAGGAAGTGGTGCTTGTTCGGGGTCGAGAAGCGGACCTCCTCGATCTCGGGGTGCGCGTCCAGGACCTTCTGGGCCATCTGGAAGAGCGTCTGCTGGAGGGCGTACGAGTAGCCCTCGGTGAAGCCCTCGAGCAGGAGCGCCCTGACGTCGTCGTACGACCGGTTGAAGTCGACCGAGCCGCTGGCGACCGCCGCGGGGCTGTAGCGCCACCGGGCGGAGACGTCGGTTGCGAGAATGCGCTCCGTCGTCTCCTCAAGGGTCGTGAAGCGGTCCTTCGGGTAGCCCACGAAGCCCGACTGGGTGGACTTCAGCACCGTCAGGCCGTTGAGGCCCGAGATGACCTGGACAGTGTCCCCGTCCTTGACGACGACCGCGTTGCGGACCTCCTGGCCCTTGCGGACGAAGGAGTGGTCGTGGCCCTCTGCTGCGCTGTGCGCGGTGCCCGCTCTCGTGGCGATGCGTTCCCACGCGTACTGCTCGGCCTCCCAGCGGCCTCCGGTGACCCAGTCGAACTCGCCCGTGAAGTGGTCGGCGAGGCGGATGAGGAACTGCTCGGGGGAGCCGACGCCCTCGCGGGCGAAGCCGTAGACAGTGTTCTTCTGGGTGTCCGTCGGGACGACGCGGCCGTTGTCCCCGTCGACGTGCGCCGCGGTGAAGTCGCCGCGGAGCTGCGAGGTGACGCTGAGGTCCTCGATCTCGTGGCGGTCGGTGTCGCGGGTGACCTTGACGACGCGGACCTCGGCCTTGCCGTACTGGTTCTTGCCCAGGACGACGTTGGTGGCCCGGCCGGCGGCGGCCGTGTTCTCGAGCGTGATGGTGTTCTCAGTCATGGGGGTCAGCTCCCTCGGTAGGTGGAGAAGGCGAAAGGGCTCAGCAGGAGGGGTACGTGGTAGTGCTCCTCCGCGGCATCGACGGTGAAGGCCAGCGAGACTTCCGGGAAGAAGGTCTCCTGGCCGCGCTCGGCGAAGTAGGCCCCGGTCGCGAAGGCCAGGCGGTACTCGCCGCTCGCGAGGCGCTCGGGCCCGAGGCCCTTCGCCCGCCCGTCGGCGTCGGTGGTGCCCGCACCGATCCGGGCCCAGCCGTCGCCGTCGCGGGCATAGAGCCCGACGGCGACGCCGGCCGCGGGCCTGCCCGCTGCGGTGTCCAGGATGTGGGTGGTCACGTGCGAGACGCTCATGCGCTGGGGCTCCTCTCGAGCGGACTGGGCTGCAGGACGCTCTGCTCGAGGCGGAGTACGGCGATCTCCCGCAGCTGCTCTGCGACGATCGCCTCCTCCTGCTCGGGCGTGTGGCCCAGGCGCCCGTGCAGGGCGGCGAGGATCTCCTCCGCCGACCTGCCGGCCGCGCGGATCAGGAAGACCCGGCCGAACTTCTTCTCGTAGTCGCGGTTCCCCTGCGCGAGGGCAGTCACCGTCCCGTGGTCCTGCTGGTCGACGCCGGCCTGCTCGCTGCGGGACATCCCCGCCTCGGTGCTCGTGCCGGCAGCCCGTTCGCCGATGCGCGGGTGGTGCGCGAGAGCGCCCTCGATCTCCTGGGGGGAGAAGGGGTGGGCTGCGCTCCGGGCGTGCTCGAGGAGGGCCTCGGGCGTGGCGAAGGGGCGGTTCTTTTCGATTTCATCGACCCACCGGTCGATGTCCAAGCATGGCCTGAGGAGGCGTTCTGCTTCTGCGGAAGGGGCATCGTTGAACTGTTCAAGCGACATGGCTTGACGATTCCTCAATACTCAATGCTGGCATCCACGGTGACGGCTATACGGAACGTCGGTTTCCGGGGGGCAATGAGATGCCGTCGGGTTCCGTATCGTGGAACTGTTATTTCAGCAAGTGCAAGTAGTCTGGCTCACGTGCGTGTGAGTGTCAACACACTGACGGATTTTGGGATACCGCGTCTTGGCCGGGGCGCCCCCATCGCCGAAATGGGGGAGTGGGCCGCCGAGGTGGGGGACCTGGGCCGCCGAGATGGGGGAGTGGGCCGCCGAGGTGGGGGAGTGGGCCGCCCAGGTGGGGGACCTGGCCGCCGAGATGGGGGACTGGGCCGCCCAGGTGGGGGACGCGCACAGTGACTGTCTCTGCAGCCGTCCTATGGGCCCAGCTTCGTCCATTCGCATGACTCGAAGTTCACATTTCGCCCAGAAGTCCGCGTCAAGAGGACTTCTTGGCCGAACGCGCACTGCAGGACGGCGGCATGCACCATTCGTGAACTGTTCCAGCCATCCTGATGCGTACGACGTCGGGACACCGGCAGCGCGCGGCAGCCCGCCGCCGTCGTGGGACACATGGAGGCGACGAGGCGGACGCAAATCAGTGATCTAGGCAGAAGAGGTGGCAGCTGCGCGTTTGCGGGCCACTCCTCGGTCAGGTCCCCCATTTGGGCGGCCCACTCCCCCATTTGGGCGGTCAGGTCCCCCATTTGGGCGGTCAGGTCCCCCATTTGGGCGGAGGGTGGTGGGCCGGGCACGCCAGAGGCCCCGGGCCAGGGTGCACGCATTCAGGGTGCACTGGTCCGGGGCCTCGCGGCGGGGCTGAGGGGCGGGGGCGGGTCAGAGGCCGAGCCTCGTGCGCAGCTCGGCGACATGGCCGTCCGCCTGGACGCCGTACTCGATCGACTCGACGACCCCCTCCGGCGAGACGACCGCGGTCGAGCGCAGGATGCCCTCGCGCACCTCGCCGCCCACGACCTTCTCGCCCCAGGCGCCCCACTCCCTGGCGACGGCGGCGCCATCGTCGGCCAGGAGCGGGAAGGTGAGGGAGAAGTCGTCCGCGAAGGCCCGGATGTCCTCGACGGGGTCCGGCGAGACGCCGATGACGCTCACGCCGGCGGCGTTCAGCGCGTCCAGGCTGTCCCGGAAGTCGCAGGCCTCCGTGGTGCAGCCGGGCGTCGCGGCCTTCGGGTAGAAGTACACGACCACACGGCGGCCTCGGAAGTCCGCGAGGGAGACCTCGCGGCCGGCGGCGTCGGGGAGGGTGAAGCCGGGAGCCTGCTGGCCCGCGGCGAGCTTCGTGATGGCAGTCATGGGTCCTTCCGGGTCAGGCGGTCCCGCGGCGGATCAGCTGGCCCTTGGGCTCGGTGAAGTCCACCTCGGTGCCGCGCACGAACGTCCTCCGCACCACGCCCGAGAGCGGCTTGCCCTGGTATGGCGTGATGTGGTTCTTGTGGTGCAGCCTCTCCGCGTCGACGATGAACGTCTCGTCCGCGGCGAACACGGCGAGGTCGGCGTCGTAGCCGGGCGCGAGGACGCCCTTGCGCTGCAGCCGGGCCAGCTCGGCCGGCTTCCGTCCCATCCACGCCACCACCTGCTCGAGGCTGATCCCCCGGCGCCGTGCCTCGGTCCAGATGAGCGGAAGGCCGAGCTGGAGCGACGCTACACCGCCCCAGGCCACCCCGAAGTCCCCGTTCTCCGGGTCCTTGAGGTCGATGGTCGAAGGTGAGTGGTCCGAGACGATGCAGTCGATCACGCCGTCCTCGAGCCCCTGCCAGAGGAGCTCCCGGTTGGAGGCCTCGCGGATGGGCGGGCAGCACTTGAACGCGGTCGCGCCGTTCGGGATCTCCTCGGCCAGGAGGGTGAGGTAGTGCGGGCACGTCTCGACGGTGAGCTTGACGCCGTCGCGCTTCGCCGAGGCGATCATCGCGAGCGCGTCCGACGACGACAGGTGCAGGATATGCGCCCGCGCGCCGGTCCAGCGGGCCCGCTCGATGACCTCGGCGATCGCGACGTTCTCCGCGCCGCGGGGCCGCGAGTGGAGGAAGCTCTCGTAGACGTCGCCCTCGGGGTTCGGCGCCCGGTCGATCGCGCGGGAGTCCTCGGCGTGCACGATCATGAGCCCGTCGAACGAGGCGATCTCGGTCAGGTCCTTCTCGAGCTCCTCGACGTCCAGGTGCGGGAACTCGTCCACGCCCGAGTGGAGCAGGAAGCACTTGAACCCGAACACGCCCTCGTCGTGGAGCGCGCGGAGGTCCCCGGTGTTGCCCGGGATGGCACCGCCCCAGAAGCCCACGTCCACGAAGGACTGGGTCTGGGCAGAGGCCCGCTTCTGCTCGAGCGCGTCGACGTTGACGGTCGGCGGGATCGAGTTGAGCGGCATGTCGATGATGGTCGTGACGCCGCCGGCTGCCGCGGCCTTCGTCGCGGACGCGAAGCCCTCCCACTCGGTGCGGCCGGGCTCGTTCACGTGCACGTGCGAGTCGACGAGGCCCGGGATGAGCGTCTCGTCCTCCGCGAGCTCGATGACCTCGCGTCCCGCGAGCCCGTTGCCGAGCGGCTCGAGCGCGACGATGCGCCCGTCCGTGATGCCGACTTCGCGGGCCGCGATGCCCGCCGTCGTCAGTACCCGCTGTCCGCGGATGACCAGGTCGTATTCTGCAGTCACCGCACAGGCTCCTTCCAGCTCTTGCTTCCAACGATAGATGCGGCCAGATCGTTTCCGACCCGGCGCAGGAGGCCGCGGGCATCCCGGATGCATGCGGCGAGGTCCGGCTCGAGGTCCGTGAGGGCGTGCACCGCGGCGAACCCTGCCAGCGCCGGATCGGCGATCTGGTTCCGCCCGCACACCGCCACGGTCGGGATCCCGAGCGCGGCGGCCTCCTTCGCGACGCCCACGGGCGCCTTCCCGGACAGCGACTGCGCGTCCAGGCTGCCCTCGCCCGTGACGACGAGGTCCGCCCCGGCGAGCTTCTCCCGCAGGCCCGTGAACTCGACGACGACGTCGATCCCGCGCCGCCGGGTGGCCCCGAGCGCGAGGGCGGCGAACCCGACGCCCCCCGCGGCGCCCGCGCCTGGCGCGTCCTTGGCGCGCACGGCGGCAGGGCCGGCGGCCTCGCCCAGGACGGCCGCGAACCTCGCCAGGGCGTCGTCCAGTTCGGTGACGTCCGACGGCGATGCCCCCTTCTGCGGGCCGAACACGGCTGCCGCTCCGCTCGGCCCGGTGAGGGGGTTGTCCACGTCCGCCGCGAGCGTGACCGTGACGGGGCGGAGCGGGTCGTCGAGGCGCGTGTCGAGGCCGGAGAGCTCCGCCCCGGCGACCCGCGCGAGGGCCGCGCCGCCGAGCGGGAGGTCCGTGCCGGCGTCGTCCGTGAAGCGCGCGCCGAGGCCCACGAGCATGCCCGCGCCGCCGTCCGTGCACGCGCTGCCGCCGACGCCGAGGATGATCTCGCGGCAGCCGGCGTCGAGCGCGGCGCGGATGAGCTGGCCGGTGCCGAGGCTCGTGGCGCCGCGGGCGTCCGGCACCCCGTCCGGGAGGACGTCCAGGCCCGAGGCGGCGGCCATCTCGATGACCGCGGTCCGCCGGCCGTCCGGGTCCTCCGAGACCGCGAACTCGGCCGTGAGGGTCCGACCGGTCGGGCCGGCGACCGCCGCCCGGCGGGGGACGAAGCCCGCGCCGAGCGCCGCGCTCACGGTGCCCTCGCCGCCGTCGGCCACCGGGACCAGGACGAGCTCCGCCTCGGGGAGCACCTCGCGGATGCCCGCGGCGAGCGCCTCCGCGGCCTCGGTCGCCGTGAGGGAGCCCTTGAACTTGTCCGGGGCGAGCACGATCTTCATCGCTGTCCCTGCCTCCGGCCCGGCTAGGCGCCCGTGCCCGTGAGGGCCACGATCGCGGTCGGGGCGTCCTCGGGGCGCTCGGCGATGCCCTCGAACTCCGTCACGTTGTCCAGCTCCGTGCCCATCGAGATGTTGGTGACCCGCTCGAGGATCGCCTCGACCACCACCGGCACCCTGTACTCGGCCATGAGCGCGCGGGCCTTCTCGAAGGCCGGGCCGAGGTCATCCGGGTGCTCGACGCGGATGGCCTTGCAGCCCAGCCCCTCGGCCACCTTGACGTGGTCCACGCCGTAGCCCTGCGCCGTCTCCGACAGGCCCGTGGAGTTCACGTTCTCGAAGGCCAGGGACACGTGGTAGTCCATCTCGAAGCCGCGCTGCGACTGGCGGATGAGGCCCAGGTACGAGTTGTTCACAACGACGTGGATGTACGGCAGCTGGAACTGCGCGCCCACGGCGAGCTCCTCGATCATGAACTGGAAGTCATAGTCGCCCGAGAGCGCCACGACCGTCTCGCCGGGCTTGCCGCGCACGACCCCGAGCGCGGCCGGACCGGTCCAGCCCAGAGGCCCGGCCTGGCCGGCGTTGATCCACTTGCGCGGGCCGAAAACGTGCAGCATCTGCGCGCCGGCGATCTGGGAGAGGCCGATCGTGGACACGTACGTGGTCTCCGGGCCGAAGGCGCGGTTCATCTCCTCGTACACGCGCTGCGGCTTCATCGGCACGTTCTCGAAGTGCGTCTTGCGCTGCAGCCGGCCGCGGCGGGCGCGGGTGCTCTCGGCCCAGGCGCTGTAGTCCGGCAGGGCACCGGCGGCCTTGCGCTCGCGGGCCACCTCGAGCAGGGCCTCCAGGGCGGCGCCGGCGTCGGAGACGATGCCGAAGTCCGGGGAGAACACGCGGCCGATCTGGGTCGGCTCGATGTCCACGTGCACGAAGGTGCGGCCGGCGGTGTACTTCTCGATCGAGCCGGTGTGGCGGTTCGCCCAGCGGTTGCCGATCCCGATCACGAAGTCGCTCTCGAGGAAGGTCGCGTTGCCGTAGCGGTGGGAGGTCTGCAGGCCGACCATGCCGGCCATGAGCGGGTGGTCGTCCGGGATGGCGCCCCAGCCCATGAGCGTCGGCACCACGGGCACGTCGAGGAGCTCGGCGAGCTCCACGAGCTGCGCCGAGGCGTCCGCGTTGATGATGCCGCCGCCCGCCACGATGAGCGGGCGCTCCGAGGCGGTGAGCATGTCGAGGGCCTTCTCGGCCTGCTTCCGGGTGGCGCGCGGCTTCTCGACGGGCAGCGGCTCGTAGACGTCGACGTCGAACTCGATCTGCGCCATCTGCACGTCGAACGGCAGGTCCAGGAGCACGGGCCCCGGGCGGCCGGAGCGCATGAGCTGGAAGGCCTTCTGCACCGCGCCGGGCACCTGGCCGGGCTCGAGGATGGTCATGGCCATCTTGGTCAGCGGCTTGGCGATGGACTCGATGTCCACGGCCTGGAAGTCCTCCTTGTGCAGCTTCGCCACCGGGGCCTGGCCCGTGAAGCACAGCATCGGGATGGAGTCGGCCTGGGCCGCGTAGAGGCCCGTGATCATGTCCGTGCCGGCGGGGCCGGAGGTGCCCAGGCAGATGCCGATGTTGCCGGCCTTGGCCCGGGAGTAGCCGTCCGCCATGTGCGAGGCGCCCTCCACGTGGCGGGCGAGCGTGTGGCGGATGCCGCCGTGGGCCTTCATGGCCGAGTACAGGGGGTTGATCGCGGCGCCGGGCAGGCCGAAGGCCTCGGTGGCGCCCTCCTTCGTCAGGATGGCCACGATCGCGTCGACAGTGCGCATCTTCGCCATTGCCGGTGCTCCTTTGGATGGGTGGGACGGGTGTTCCAAGCGGCCCGGGATCGGGCGCGCCGGATGAAGTGGTGGGCCGGCCCCGAGGTTGCGCGCCCGGGGCCGGCGGTCTGGGGGGCACCTCGGCGGGAGGTGCCTGGCGCACGACGGCGAGTGGCCGGCGTCGTGCGCGGAACTCGCCGAGGCGAGGAGGTGCAGCGAGGGAAGGCTGGGACTACTCCTTGCCGGGAAGCCCGGCCTTGCCGGAGAGCTCGGCGGTCAGCTTGAAGAGGCCCGAGTGGTCCAGGCCCCCGTCGCCGCGGGCCACGAGGGCCGAGACGAGCTGCGCGACGGCGGAGCCGAGCGGGACGACGACGCCGGCCTCGCGGGCCGCGGAGGTGACGATGCCGAGGTCCTTGTTGTGGAGGGCGAGGCGGAAGCCGGGATCGAAATTGCGGTCCAGCATCTTCTGGCCCTTCTGGTCCAGGACCTTCGAGCCGGCCAGGCCGCCGCCGAGCACCTCGAGCGCGGCGTCGGTGTCCACGCCGTAGGCCTCGAGGAACACGATCGCCTCGGAGAGGGCCTGGATGTTCACGGCGACGATCAGCTGGTTGGCGGCCTTGACCGTCTGGCCCGAGCCCGAGGGGCCGACGTGGACGATGGTCCTGCCGACGGCCTCGAGGATGGGGTGGGCGGCGTCGAAGTCGGCCTTCTCGCCGCCGACCATGATGGACAGGGCCGCGTCGATCGCGCCCTGTTCGCCGCCCGAGACGGGGGCGTCGAGGGGCCGGATGCCGGCCTCGCGGGCCTCGGCGGCGAGGCGCGCGGCGACATCGGGGCGGATCGACGAGGCGTCGATCCACAGGGCGCCGCGGGGGGCGTTCGCGAAGACGCCGTCAGGACCGGTCACGACACCCTCGACATCCGGGGAGTCCGGGACCATCGTGATGACGACCTCGGCGTCCTCGACGGCGTCGGCGATGCTCGCGGCGCCCGTGCCGCCCTCCGCGACGAGCTTGTCGATCTTGTCCTGGCTGCGGTTGAACCCCGTGACCTGATGGCCGGCCTTGACGAGGTTGATGGCCATGGGGAGGCCCATGATGCCGAGGCCGATGACGGCGACGCGGGCCGTGTTCTCTGCGGTGCGCAGGTTCTCTGCGGTGCTCATTGGTGACTCCTGAGGTCTCGTGAGGGGGTGCCCGGGTCAGTGGGCGCCTGGATCAGTGGGCCGGGCGGATGGCCCAGGTGAAGGCCTCTGCCTGCGGGGCCTTGTACTCGAGGCTGATGTAGCCGTCATAGCCGAGCTCGCGCGAGCGGGAGATCCACTCGCCAAGCGGGAGTCCGCCCGTTCCGGGGGCTCCGCGGCCCGGGTTGTCGGCGATCTGGATGTGGCCGAAGTCCTTGGCGTGCTCCTCGATGACGGCCGCGACGTCGTCGCCGTTGACCGCGAGGTGGTAGAAGTCCGCGAGGAACTGCACGTTCTCGGTGCCGGCCGCGCGGGTCCTGGCGATCACGGCGAAGGTGTCCGCCGCCGTCTTGAGCGGGTAGGCGGGGGAGCCGGAGACCGGCTCGAGGAGCACGGTGCCGCCGATCCGCGCGACGCCGGCGGCCGCTGCTGCGAGGTTCGCGACGGCGAGCTCGTCCTGCTGCTCGGGGGCGACGCCTTCGAGGCGGTTGCCGTAGAGGGCATTGAAGGCCTTGGTGCCAGTGCGCTCGGCGATGCCGACGACGACGTCCACGTTGTCGAGGAACTCGCGCTCGCGGCCAATCCACGAGACGAGCCCGCGGTCGCCCGCCGGCATGTCCCCGGCGAAGAAGTTGAGTCCGGACAGCTGGACGTCCGCGTCCTGGAGGGCGGCAATGAAGGCGTCCACGTCCTTGTCCGCGGGGACGGCCTCGGCGAAGGGCCACCAGAACTCGACCGCGTCGAAGCCGGCGGCCTTGGCGGCGGCGGGGCGTTCGAGGAGCGGGAGCTCGGTCAGGAGGAGCGAGCAGTTCACCGTGTACGTCATCGTCAGGCCTTCCCTAGTTCCGAATAGCGGAAGAAAACTTTCTCTGAATGAAAGCTTAGGGGAGCTGCAGGCCCTTGGTCAACCCTTGGGATACCAGAGGGCTGGCCCGCAGACACCTGGTCGGGGGCCGAACGCCTCTGGTTCACACGGCCCCTTCTGGGGGAGGATGACGGCATGGCGACTTACTACGGGATGGACCATGCCTCCAGCAAGGACCCGCACGACTGGGGGCGCGCCATGTGCGCGGCGCTCAACCGCCTCCTCGACGAGGCCAAGGGGGACAGGAGCTATCTCGAGCACAAGCACCTCCTCGGCCAGGACATCGTCATGCGGATCGAAGCCGAGGGTGACGGCGCGAGAGTGCACTTGAGCTGGAAGCCCCAGAACCAGGAGGACGCCCCGCCGGACACGGGCGCGCTCCCCGTCGCGGGCCTCGGCTCGGGGGGAGCGGATTCCGGCGCGCGAGGGGCAGACTTCGGCGCGGGTGGCGGGGACAATGGCGAGAGCGCCGAGGAGGCGATCGAGGGAGCTGGCCGCGGCGGCTGACCCTCCCCCTTCCGGGTACAGATAACCGCCCGGATTCGGCCTTCCGGGTACAGATAACCGCCCGGATTCGGCCTTTCGGGTACAGGTAATCGTGCCTGTCAGGTCTTTCGGGTACGCGTCCGTACGGGAATGGGTTGGTCTGGGTCTGCAGAGGGGGGCAGAGTGGCTTTGGGAGACCGTTCAGCCTCGCCCTTGAGGGCCGCGTCGCTGCGGTGGAACGCCCATCTGTGGTGGCTCCTCGCCATCGTGATTGCCGCCCCCGCGGTGATCGCGTGGGGCTTCTCGCTGGAGCCGGGAAGCCGCCTCTTCATGGGCATAGGCGACTCGGCCATCCTCCTGGCGGCTTTGGCCGCCCTCGTGAGCAGCATGTATGCGGCCCACCGTCCCGGCACAGAGAACCGGCGCGCGTGGACGCTCATGGTCGTCTCCATGGCCATCTGGTCCGGTGGCATGGCCGTGTGGACCTACTACGGCGCGACGCGTGACCACCAGTACCCGTTCCCGTCCCTCGCGGACGTGGGCTTCGTGGGATACTCGCTGCCTGCGGCGGCAGCGCTCCTCTCCTTCAAGCGGCCAGCGGTCTCCCCAGTGGCCATGGCGCGTTCGCTGCTCGACGCTGCTGTGATTGCGGTCGCGGTGCTGTTCATCAGCTGGACCACAGTGCTTGGGGTCGTGTACCACGGGCAGGGCATGGACACGCTGGCGGACCTGACCGGGCTCGCCTACCCGGTCGTCGACGTCGCAATGGTCTCGCTGGTCCTCGTGCTCACCATGAGGTCCGCGCCGGAAGAACGCCTTCCATGGCTCTGCCTCTCGGGCGGCCTGCTCGTCTTGGCGGTGACGGACAGCATCTACGTCAAGCTCACCTTCGAGGGAATCCCGGGAACCACAGGCTCGCCGTTGGCAGCCGGGTGGGTGCTGGCCTTCCTCCTGGTCGCCTTCGCCGGGGCGGTGCCCGAGAAGGCGCCTCGGGCACGCGGCGGCCGCACCTACCGGCTGGCACTCGAGATGCTGCCATACCTGCCTGTCATCGGCGCCGTCGTCCTGGCGGCAACGGGCTCGATTGCAGGGGACCCCGTCCTGCTCATCACCGGGGCCGTGCTGCTCGCCCTCGTCGTCGGCCGCCAGCTGCTGATCGTGCTCGAGAATGTCACCCTGACCCGGGGACTCGAGGCAAAGGTGGAAGAGCGCACCGCGGAGCTGCTCGCGGCGCAGGAGGATGCGCTCGAATCGACCCGGCTCAAATCGGAGTTCCTCGCCACCATGAGCCACGAGATCCGGACACCGATGAACGGCGTGGTGGGGCTCACCGCGCTGCTGCTCGAGACCCCTCTCACCGAGCACCAGCGCAGGTACGCCGAGGGCGTTGGCCGGGCAGGGCATTCGCTGCTAGCCCTCATCGATGACATCCTCGACTTCTCCAAGCTCGAGGCCGGAAAGGTCACGCTCGAGCGCGAGCCCTTCGACCCGCGGGACCTTGTCGGCGACGTCGCCGCCCTCGTGGCCGAGGGCGCGCAGGCCAAGCGCCTGGAGCTCGTCGCGTACTGCCATCCCGAGGTTCCCACGAGGCTTGTGGGCGACGCCGGGCGCGTCCGGCAGGTCCTCCTCAACCTCGCCTCGAATGCGGTCAAGTTCACCGCGCGCGGTGAGGTCGCCATCCGGGTCACCGTGCCCGAACGCGAGGGGAACCGCGCCAGGGTGCTGTTCGAGGTCCGCGACACCGGGATCGGGATCGCGAAGGCGGAGCAGGCCAGGGTCTTCGACTCGTTCGCGCAGGCCGACGCCTCGACGACCCGCCGCTACGGGGGGACGGGGCTCGGGCTCGCCATCTCGCGCCGGCTCGCGGAGGCCATGGGCGGCGAGATCGGCGTCAGGAGCGCGCCCGGGCAGGGCAGCTGCTTCTGGTTCAGCCTCCCGATGGCCGCCGCCGGGGAGTGGCCGGCGGAGCCGTCCGGAGTGGACCTGTCCGGACTGACGGCGCTCGTCGTGGACGACAACGCCACCAACCGGCTGCTCCTCGAGACCCACCTCGAGGCCTGGGGCCTGGACGTCGAATGCGTCCCGGACGCCCACGAGGCCCTCGACCGGGCGCGGGCCGCGGCTGCGGCCGGCCGTCCTTTCGATCTGGCGCTCCTGGACATGTGCATGCCCGGCATGAGCGGCCTCGAGCTCGCCACCGAGATCGCGGGCGAGGTTCGGCTCGGCGGCACGCGGATCGTCATCCTGAGCTCCGACAGCGAGCTGGACGGGGCCGAGCTCGAGCGGACCGGCGTCCACGCCTGGCTCCTCAAGCCAGTCAGGAGCTCCCAGCTCTACGACACCCTCATGCGCGTCGTCGGGCACCGCATACCCGCGGCCCCGGGGGAGCCCAGGGCGCCGCGCTCCGAACCGCGCACACAGCGGAGCGGGCGCGTGCTCGTGGTCGAGGACAACACGGTGAACCAGCTCGTGGCGAGGGACATGGCAGCCCGGCTCGGCTACGAGGTGGACGTGGTCTCGGATGGCGCCCAGGCCCTCACCGCCACCGCTGCGACACAGTACGCTGCAGTCCTCATGGACTGCCACATGCCCGTCATGGACGGCTTCGCGGCCACGCGGGCCATCCGCGAGCGCGGTGGCCGGCACGCGTCCCTTCCGATCATCGCCATGACGGCGGGCGCGATGGCCGAGGACCGTGAGCGCTCCCGTGAGGCCGGCATGGACGGCTTCCTCGCCAAGCCGGTCAGCCTCGACGATCTCGAGCGCGTCCTTTCGGTGTGGACCGACGCCGCAGCGCGGGAGGCGTGCGCCGGCGGGGGCCCCCCGCCCGCGGCCCGGGGCACCCCCGCGGCGGCCCCCCCCCCGC
>NZ_JBDFRB010000011.1:18652-105045 GCF_039615075.1 Sinomonas halotolerans
CCGTTTGGGGGGCCCCCGCCCCCCCCGGGGGGGGGGCGACCGACGGCGTGTCCCCGGCTCCGGCGGCCGGGGACACGCCGTCGGCTCCCGCCCCCGTGCCTGCCCTCGATCCGGAGCGGATCGCCGTGCTGAGGGAGCTCGGCCCCGCCGATGGGCAGGGCCTGCTCCCGGCCACGGCGGAGGCCTTCCGGCACGAGGCGGAGTGGGGACTGCGGGACCTGCGGGCGGCGGCGGCCGACGGCGGGGGCGAACCGCTGTTCCGTGCGGCCCACCGGCTGCGGGGCTCGGCCGCCAACATCGGGGCCTCGCGCGTGGCCGACCTCTGCGCCGAGCTCGAGGCGGCCGGCCGCTCGGGAGGGGCGCCCGGCGAGGACGCGCTCGACCGCCTCGAGGCCGAGCTCTCACGCGTGGACGAGGAGCTCGACCGGATACAGGAGGACCTAGGACAGGTGCAGGAGGAAGGACAGTGAGAGTTCTGGTCGTGGACGACGACCCCGGATCCCGCCTCGTGGCGCAGGCTGCGGTGGAGCGGCCCGGCCATGAATGCCTCGTGGCCGACGACGGCGACTCGGCGTGGGAGATGTTCCAGCGGTACGAGCCCCACGTGGTCGTGACGGACCTCGTGATGCCGGGGATGGACGGGCTGGAGCTGTGCCGTGCCATCCGCGCGCACGGCCAGGAGGCCTACACGTACCTCATGGTCCTGACCTCCTTCAACGCCCGCGAGGACGTCCTCGCCGGGCTCGAGGCCGGGGCAGACGACTACGTGGCGAAGCCCCTCGATCCCTTCGTCCTGCACTCGCGGCTCCTGGTCGCCCAGCGCGTCACGAGCCTCCACGCCCAGCTCGCCCGGTACCGCGCGGTGCTCTCCGAGCAGGCGAGGACCGACCCTCTCACCGGACTGCCGAACCGCCTCAAGCTCACCGAGGACCTGGACACGCTGCACGAGCGCGCCGAGCGGTACGGGCAGGACTACGCTCTGGCCATGTGCGATGTCGACCGCTTCAAGGAGTACAACGACACGTACGGGCACCAGGCCGGCGACCGCGTGCTGCAGGAAGTGGCGGCCGCGCTCGCGGGCGGCAGCCGGAGGGGCGACGGCGTGTACCGGTTCGGCGGCGAAGAGTTCCTGCTGGTCCTCCCGAACCAGTCGTGGGCCGGGGCGAAGGCCGCCACGGAGCGCGCCCGTGCCTCGATCGAGGCCCTCGCGATCGCGCACTCGGGCAGCCCGGCCGGCGTCGTCACCGTCAGCGCGGGCGCGTCAGCCTATACCCAGGGCCACCGCCCCGACCTCGACACGATGCTCGCAGAGGCGGACCGGGCCCTCTACGCCGCCAAGGCGGCAGGGCGCAACACCGTGGCCCTGAGCGAGGACGCGGACCGGACCGGCCGCTGAGTCACCGGCGCGGCTGGACGGCCTTCCACGCCCCGGCCGCGGCGCCGAGGGCCAGACCGGTCGCGGCGAAGACCCCTGCCGCACCGAGGGTCCCCGCGAGGAGCCCCACGGCAGGAGGGATGGCGGTCTGCCCGAGACGGTTCGCGGTGATGCGCGCGGCGAGCCGCGTCCCGGGCGGGGCGAAGAGCGAGACGACGGTCATGGTGAGCGGCTGCACGATCCCGAGCGCGTATCCGGCCACCGCGAGCACCGCGCCGAGCGCCCACACCGGCAGCGGCACCGCGACGGCGGCCACGGCCAGAGCGCCGGCCGCGGTGGCCCACAGGATGAGCCGCGGCCGCCCGAGCCGCAGCACGAGCCGGCCCAGCACGAGGCGCGAGGCCATGGTCGCGACGGCGCGCAGCGTGAGGAGGGCACCTACGGCAGCCACCGGGACGCCGCGCTCGACCGCGAGAGCCGGCAGGTACACCTGCAGCAGGTCGATCGCGCACAGCACCATCATCGAGACGCCGATCGAGGAGACGAGAGGGCGGCGCGCGGCGGGGTTCCCGGCGAGGGCATCGCGCAGCCGCGGCGCGGGCGCTGTCCCGCCGTCCGGTCCGCGCACGACGCCGGGCTCCCCGCCAGTGCGGCCGGCCCGCCCGCCGCGCGGCCTCGCCACCATGACGGCCGTCGCGGCGAGGACGCCGACGGCGGCCGCGAGGTACCAGCCGAAGAGCGGGCCGGTCGCGGGCAGCACCGCGCTCCCGCCCACCACGGCCAGGAGGGCCGGGGCGAGGGCCTGGCCCAGGGATCCGGCGAACGTGTAGATGCCGAAGAGGGAGTCGAGGCTCCGCCCTCCGCTGCCGGAGCGGCTCCGCGCGATGCGGCTCTGCTCCCCGAGCAGGCTGATGAGGTGCCCGAGCCCGAGCACCGTGTTCCAGGCCAGGAGCCACCACACGTCCGCACGGTGTACGCCGAGAGCTGGAGGAACACCGCGTGCAGCAGCACCGCCCACGGCAGCGGGGGAAGGGACGTCATGGCAGTCCCCACGCTAGTCCCTGCCCACCCGGGTGCACGGAGGTGACGGCGCCCGCGGCGCCTCAGGTGAGCTTCACCTGGCGGTTGACGTCCTTGTAGAGGAGGTACCGGAACTGGCCCGGGCCGGACGCGTAGCAGGCCTGCGGGCAGAAGGCGCGCAGCCACATGAAGTCGCCGGCCTCCACCTCGACCCAGTCCTTGTTGAGCAGGTACATGGCCTTGCCCTCCAGGACGTACAGGCCGTGCTCCATGACGTGGGTCTCGGGGAACGGGATCACGCCGCCGGGCTGGAACGTCACGATGTTCACGTGCATGTCGTGGGCGAGGTCGTCCGGGTCCACGAAGCGCGTGGTCTTCCAGACGCCCTCGGTATCCGGCATCTCGCGGGGCTCGACCTCGGTGTCCGAGGTGACGAAGCTCTTGGCCTCGTAGCCTTCGAGGCGCTCGTACGCCTTGCGGACCCAGTGGAACGAGACGGGGGCGTCGGAGACGTTCTCGAGGCCCCATTCGTCTCCTGCGGCGAGGTAGGCGTAGCCGCCCTCCTCGAGCGTGTGGGCCTCGCCGTTCAGGGTCAGGTTCACGGTGCCCCGGACCACGAACACGACGCCCTCGACGCCGGCCTCGAACTCGGCCTTGGGCGCGCCACCCCCGGGGCCGATCTCGACGATGAGCTGGGAGAACGTCGTCGCGAAGCCGGAGATGGGGCGCGCGATGATCCACGAGCGGGTGTTCGTGAAGCCCGGGAGGTTGGACGTGACGATGTCCGTCAGGACGCCCTTCGGGATGACGGTGTACGCCTCGGTGACGATGGCGCGCTCTGTGGTCAGGTGGGTCTGCGGCGGGAGGCCGCCTTCGGGGGAGTAGTACTTGCCCATGGAATCCTCGGATCGGTCAGTCGGTCAGTGGGAAAGGGGAGCGGGGAGCTGCTGCGCCAGGCGCGGATGCGCGAGGGCCGTCAGCTCGGGTTCGGCCAGGCCGGCCGCGGCGAGGACCTCGTCCCCGCCCACCGCGCCGCACTGCACGCCGCGCAGCACGAACGCGGCGAGTGCGCGGGCCGTGGCCGGCTCGTCCAGGACGGCGCCCGGGGTCTGGTCCACGTAGTTGCGCAGGCGGGCAGTGGCGGCCGCCAGGCCCTCGCGGTAGAAGGCGTAGGTCGCGATGTACCGCGTGGGCAGCTGGTGGGCATGCAGGTCCCACCCCTGGTAGTAGCCGCGCTCGAGCGATCGGCGCACGAGCCGGGCGTGGAGCCTCCAGGCGTCTGCCCGCTGGTCGGGACCGCCCACCGGGAGAACGTTGGTGGAGCCGTCCGAGAGGCGGATGCCGGTCCCGGCCACGGCCAGCTGCATGACCTCCTTGGCGAAGTCCGCCGCGGGGTGCTCCATGGACTGGTAGGCGGCGGCGATCCCGAGGGAAGCCGAGTAGTCGTACGTGCCGTAGTGCAGCGCCGTGATGCGCCCGACGGCCCTGTGGGGGAGCTGCGCGACCGGGTGCGAGCCGTCCGGGCCGATGATGAGCTGGGGGGTCTCGACCTGGACCTCGAACCCGAGGCGGCCAGGGCGCAGCCCGAGCGCGGACTCGAGGCGCTCCACCGCGTAGACCATCGCCCGGACCTGGTCCACGGTCGTGACCTTGGGCAGCGTGAGGACCAGCCCGTCGGGCAGCGACTCCGGGCCGCCGCCCGCCTCGACGAGCCGCGAGACGAACAGCTCGAGCGTGCGCAGCCCGCGCCGGCGGGTCGCCTCCTCGAAGCACTTGAAGCGGATGCCGATGAACGGCGTCGTGCCTCCCGGCTGTCCCGCGCTGCCGGAAGCGGCGCGCACGACGGCGTCTGCCGCCCTGAGGGCCTCGGCGTCCTCGGTAGCGTCGGCATCGCCACCGGCACCGCCGTGCAGTGCGGCCGCCTTCGCCGGGGCGAGGTAGCCGTCCTCGAAGTCGATGCGGAGGTCCTCGATGGGCTCGGTGCGCAGCTTGTCCTCGACGCGCGGGGCCACTTCCGCGGCGAGCTCCGGCGGCAGTCCCACGAGCTCGGCGAGGCCACGGACGCCGCCGGCCTCCTCGGCCGCGGCGAGGGCCGCCTCGCCCCACTCCGCCGGGAGCGAGGGGGCGAAGCGGTCCGCCGGCACGTACACCGTGTGGACGGGCTGGCGTGTGCCGGAGTCGCCGGGGTAGCCCTTGGCGAGCAGACGGTCGGTGTCGGCCAGGCCGGCGTCGAGCCTCTCGAAGTCCGAGTCGGTGAAGACGGGAGTGGGCCGGCCGGTGGGGATCGGAGCCTGGCCCATCAGCCCACCAGCTCGTAGGCCGGGGTGGTGAGGAAGTCCGTGTAGTCCTCCGAGAGGCAGATGTCCGCGATGAGGCGGCTGGCGGGCGCGTAGTACGCCTCGAACGCCTCGGCGTCCACCTCGCCCCGCAGGCGCTCGGTCTCCTCGCCCAGGAGCCGCTCGACGAGCTCCCGGGTGACCGTGTTGCCCGTGTCCGCGAGGACGACCCCGTTGTGGATCTGCTGCCACACCTGGGAGCGCGAGATCTCGGCGGTCGCGGCGTCCTCCATGAGGTTGTGGATCGCCACGGCGCCGTTGCCCGAGAGCCACACGGCCGTGTAGGCGACCGCGACGTAGAGGTTGAGGCGCAGTCCCGCCTCGGTCGCCTCGCCGGACGCGGAGGCGACGTCGAGGAGCTGCTCGGCGGTCACGGCCACCTCAGGGCGCTGCCTGTCCAGCTGGTTCGGCCGGTCCCCGAGCGCCGCGTCGAAGACCTCCCTGCAGGTGGAGACGAGGTCGGGATGGGCGACCCACGAGCCGTCGAAGCCGTCGTTGGCCTCGCGGGTCTTGTCCGCGCGGACCTTCTCGACCGCCGCGGCGGTGGTCTCCGGGTCCCTGCGGTTGGGGATGAACGCGGCCATGCCGCCCATCGCGAAGGCGCCGCGGGCGTGGCACGTCTTGACCAGCAGCTCGGTGTACGCGCGCATGAACGGGGCCGTCATGGCCACCGAGGCGCGGTCGGGGAGCGTGAACTGCTCGCCCGCGTCCCGGAAGTACTTGATGATGCTGAACAGGTAGTCCCAGCGGCCGGCGTTGAGGCCGGAGGCGTGGTCGCGCAGCTCGTAGAGGATCTCGTCCATCTCGAACGCGGCGGGGATCGTCTCGATGAGGACGGTGGCCCGGATGGTGCCCTGGGGGATGCCGAGGTAGTCCTGCGCGAACACGAACACCTCGTTCCACAGGCGGGCCTCGAGGTGGCTCTCCATCTTCGGCAGGTAGTAGTAGGGGCCGCGGCCGGACTCGATGAGCGGCTTGGCCACGTGGAAGAAGTGCAGTCCGAAGTCCACGAGCGCGCCGATGGCGGGCTCGCCGTCTATCAGGATGTGCCGCTCGTCCATGTGCCAGCCGCGCGGACGGGTCACGACGACGGCGAGCGGCGCGTCGGTGCGCAGGCGGTACTCCTTGCCCTCGGGCCCGGTGGAGGAGAGCGTGCCGCGGGCCGCGTCGCGCAGGTTCAGGATGGAGTCGACGACGTTGCCCCAGTGCGGGCTCGAGGCGTCCTCCATGTCCGCGAGCCACACCTTGGCCCCCGAGTTGAGCGCGTTGATGGCCATCTTGGCCGGGCTCGCGGGGCCGGTCATCTCGACGCGGCGGTCCTGGAGGGGCTCGGGCGCGGGCGCGACCTTCCAGTCGTCCGCGCGGATGTGCGCGGTCTCGGGCAGGAACCCGAGCCGGCCGGTGCGGGCGGCCTTGAGCCGCCGCTCCCTGCGGGCTGCGAGCCGTGCGCGGCGCTCTCCGGCGAAGTGCCGGTGGAGCTGCTCGATGAACGTGAGGGCGGCGGGCGTGAGGATTCCGTCGGCGCGGGGGACAGGCATCGGATCGGTCACGTGGATGGCCATGCCAGGCTCCTTCTGCAGTCTGTGGTGGGCGGCTTATGCGTTGACCGCGGCGACGATGGCGGCGGCGACGTCCTGGGCCACGTGCGGATCGAAGACGCTCGGGACGATGAAGCTCGGATTGAGCTCCTCGTCGGACACGCGGGCTGCGATGGCGCCGGCTGCCGCCACCAGCATCGCAGGGGTGATGTCCGCGACGCCAGCGTCGAGCAGCCCGCGGAACACCCCGGGGAAGGCGAGGACGTTGTTGATCTGGTTGGGGAAGTCGCTGCGGCCGGTCGCGACTACGGCGGCATGCTCGGCGGCGGCCACCGGGTCCGTCTCGGGGTCCGGGTTGGCCATGGCGAACACGATCGCGTCCTCGGCCATCGTGGCGACCTCGTCGGGGCCGAAGAGGTTGGGGGCGGAGACGCCGATGAACACGTCGGAGCCCTTGAGCGCCTCGACGAGCGTCCCAGAGAAGGCCTCGGGGTTGGTGTTCTCCGCGATCCATGCGCGGTGGGCGTCGGTGTGGTCCTGCCCGGAGTGGATCGCGCCCCGGCGGTCGCACGCGACGATGTTCCGCGCGCCCTGGGCCTGCAGGAGCTGGATGATCGCGTTGCCCGCCGCGCCGACGCCCGAGACGACGATCCGGACGTCCTCGATGCTCTTGCCGACGATCTTGAGCGCGTTGACGAGGGCAGCGAGGGTCACGATGGCCGTGCCGTGCTGGTCGTCGTGGAAGACGGGGATGTCGAGCTCTTCGCGGAGGCGGGACTCGATCTCGAAGCAGCGCGGTGCGGCGATGTCCTCGAGGTTCACGCCCCCGTACACGGGGGCGATCGCCTTGACGATCCTGATGATCTCCTCGGTGTCCTGGGTGTCGAGGCACACGGGCCACGCGTCGACGTTGGCGAACTGCTTGAACAGGGCCGCCTTGCCCTCCATGACCGGCAGCGCGGCGGCAGGGCCGATGTTGCCCAGGCCCAGGACCGCGGTGCCGTCGGTCACGACCGCCACCGTGTTGCGCTTGACCGTCAGGCGGCGGGCGTCGTCCGGATTCTCGGCGATCGCGCGGCAGACGCGCGCGACGCCGGGCGTGTAGGCGCGCGAGAGGTCGTCGCGGTTGCGCAGTGGCACCCTGGGGACGACCTCGAGCTTGCCGCCGAGATGCATGAGGAACGTGCGGTCCGAGACCTTGCGGACGCTCACGCCGTCGAGCGCCTCGAGGGCAGCGGCGACCTCCTCGGCGTGCTGTTCGGACGTGGTGTTGCATGTGATGTCCACGACGAGCTGCTCGTGATGGGATTCGCTGATGTCCAGGGCCGTGACGGGTGCACCAGCTGCGGCGACGGCGGTCGCGAGCTCGCCGGTGATGCTGATGCGGCTCGGGGCGCTGACGCGCAGGGTGATGGAGTTGCCGGGGCTGGGACTCGCCATTGAATCATCCTTGGGTGAGAGGCTTCCGCCTGAGACGTTTTCCGTAGTACGGATATTATTCTCTGCATATCGGAAAAAGCAAGTCCTCGCGAGTGCCGTCCGCAGTCCCGGAGGCCGTGCTGTATCGTGATTCAGACCGGAGTTTTCCGGCATGCGGATAATTTATTGCCGGTGCAGCTCCTGCACCCGAGGAGGGCCCATGGCCGAGAAGGCTTCAGGCGGCGTCCAGTCGGTCGAGCGTGTCTTCGAACTGCTCGAGCTCATCACGGACGCGGGCGGGGACGTCACGCTCAGCGAGCTCTCGTCCTCCACGGAGCTCCCGCTGCCGACCATCCACCGGCTCCTCCGGACGCTCGTGTCCCTCGGGTACGTGCGGCAGCTGCCGAGCCGTCGGTACGCGCTCGGCCCGCGCCTCATCCGCTTGGGCGAGGGTGCCAACAAGCAGCTCGGCGCGCTCGCGCGGCCGCAGCTGAAGATGCTCGTCGACCGCCTCGGGGAGACGTCCAATATGGCCGTCCTCGATTCGGACATGGTCATCTACGTCGCCCAGGTCCCCTCGCCCCACGCCATGCGCATGTTCACGGAAGTGGGCCGCCGTGCCCACACGCATGACACGGGCGTGGGGAAGGCGATCCTGGCGCAGCTGGACGACGAGCAGGTCCGCGGGATCGTGGCCCGTGCCGGCATGCCGACTCCGACTGCGCACAGCATCGGCGACATCGACCGGCTCCTCGAGGACCTGGCCGGCATCCGCGAGCGCGGCTATGCAATCGACGAGCAGGAGCAGGAGATCGGGGTGCGCTGCTTCTCCATGGCCGTGCCCGGCGCCCCGACGCCCACGGCGATCTCTGTCTCGGGCCCCGTCTCCCGCGTCGACGAGTCCTTCGGCGACCGCGCCGTCCCCCTCCTGCGGGAGGCTGCAGCGGCCATCTCGGGCGAGCTTGCGAGGGCCTAGCCGGCCTGCCCATCCCGCGGGCCCCTCGCGCGACCCTTGATCGGACACGTCCGACCCTTGCCTCTTCCTGTGAATCTGGCATACCATTTCGTATGACAAGAGAAAACTTTCAGATAGTGGAAACTATCTCGGAGGTGACACGCAAGGGGAAGGGGAGACCGATGCCCACGAGCGAGCCCACTCCAGCCGTGCAGGCCGCCTACATCCCGCAGGTGTCCAACATCGACCCAGACCTCTCGGTGCGCCGCGAGCCGCAGGACCCGCCGCTCCGGCGGCTCCTGCGGATCTTCGCCGCGCCGGCGGACTGAGAGGAAGGCCCACGGCCCTCTCCGTCGCCCGCGCGCAGTGGGCGGCCTGTTCAGGCGGCCAGTGGATCAGGCGCCCGTGAAGTAGTGCGGCTCGGCTACCGGCTTCGATTCGGCCGAGCGCCGCTCGCGCAGGAAGACGGACGCTCCGACGATCACGGCCACGGCGAGGAACTCGCTCTGCCAGTTCTGGAACGACTCGAACCAGAACCGGCTCGTGGCGAGGTACTCCCAGACCGTCACGCCGGGCTCGCCATGGGCCGCCTGCTCCGAGCTGTAGTCCTCGGCGCCGCCGACTGCGTGCAGGATGAACGAGAGGGCGAAGAGGATGAAGAAGAGCGCCGAGAGCGAGTGCTCGTAGACGGCCAGGACCCAGCCGCCCTTCTTCACCGGCCACGGGGTGTCCGGGTTGACCTCGGCCGTGCGCGGGTCCTGGTCCTGCTCCGCAGGCTTCCCGAGCGGCTTGGACTCCGAAGAGCCCCGCTGGTACAGGTACGCCGTGAGCACGACGTACATGCCCATCTGCAGGAACTCGGACTCCCAGTTCTCGAAGACGGCCTCCATGAAGGCCCCGCTCGTGATGTAGCCCCCGAGGGTCTCGATGGCCTGGCCGTGGGCCAGCTGGTCCTCGTTGTACTGGTGCCACCCGCTGATCGCGGTTCCCACGAGGAAGGCGAGGAACAGGATGAGGTTGGCCAGCAGGAGTCCGTTGTTCTTCAGGAATCTCTTCACGGTGGCGTCCTCTCTCAGCGTCGGCCCTGACCGGGCGTTCTGCCTGTCTTCTACCCGCCTCGCACGGGATCACGCACCGGGAGAAGGTGCCGGCGGCCCTCCCGTTGTCCTGGAAGGGCCGCCGGTGGCAGCCTGTGCGAGGGCGCGGCTAGCTCTCGCCCCCCGCGCTGCCGGTCGTGCCCGCGGTGACATCCAGGAGCCGGTACTTCTCGATCGCCTCGCGCGCGGCACCGGCCGGGACCTCGCCGCGGCGCTCGAGCGACTGGAGCGTGCGCGCGACGACGGAGTGCGAGTCGATCTTGAAGAACCGACGGGCGGCGGCCCGGGTGTCGGAGAAGCCGAAGCCGTCCGCGCCGAGGACCGCGTAGTCGCCGGGGACGAACTGCCGGATCTGGTCCGGCACGGACTTCATATAGTCGGAGACGGCGACGACGGGGCCCGATGTGCCGGCGAGCTGCCGGGTCACGAACGGCACGGGGGCCTCGAGCTCGGGGTGCAGGAAGGCCTGCTCCTCCGCGGCCAGGCCCTCCCGGCGCAGCTCGGTCCACGAGGTCACGCTCCACACGTCGGCCGCCACACCCCAGTCCTCGGCGAGGATCCGGCGCGCCTCGACCGCCCACGGCACCGCGACGCCCGAGGCGAGCAGCTGCGCGCGGGGGGCGTCGGCGGAAAGGCGCGCGACGGCGTCGTCCACCTCGCTGCCGGTTCCGCCGGGAAGCCGGTACATGCCCGCCAGCAGCGCGTCGACGTCGAGGCCCTCGGGCTCGGCCGGCTGGACGATCGGCTCGTTGTAGACGGTCAGGTAGTACATGACGTTGGGATCGGTGTGCTTGCCGCCGTACATGCGCTCGAGGCCCGCGCGCATGATGTGCCCGATCTCGTACCCGTAGGCCGGGTCCCACGTGACGACCGCGGGGTTGGTCGAGGCCAGGATCGGGGAGTGCCCGTCCGCGTGCTGGAGCCCCTCGCCCGTGAGGGTCGTGCGGCCGGCCGTGGCGCCGATGATGAAGCCGCGCGCCATCTGGTCCGCGGCGGCCCAGAAGGAGTCGCCGGTGCGCTGGAAGCCGAACATCGAGTAGAAGACGTAGACCGGCACGAGCGGCTCGCCGTGCGTGGCATAGGACGTCCCGGCCGCCGTGAACGCCGCGACCGCCCCAGCCTCGTTGATGCCCGGGTGGATGAGCTGGCCGGCTGGGGACTCCTTGTACGCGAGGACGAGGTTGCGGTCCACCGAGAGGTAGTTCTGGCCGTGCGGGTTGTAGATCTTCGCCGTCGGGAAGAACGCGTCCATGCCGAAGGTCCGGCTCTCGTCCGGGACGATCGGGACCACACGCCGGCCGAACTCCGCATCCCGCATGAGGTCCTTGAGCAGGCGCACGAACGCCATGGTCGTCGCCGCCTGCTGCTTGCCCGAGCCGCGTGCGGCGACGGCGTAGGCGGACGACGGCGGGAGCGTCACCTCCGCGTGGCGGCTGCGGCGCTCGGGGACCGCGCCTCCGAGGGCTGCGCGGCGGCCGAGGAGGTAGCGGATCTCGGGGGCGTCCATGCCCGGGTGGTAGTACGGCGGCCGGTACGGGTCCGCCTCGAGCTGGGCGTCCGTGATCGGGATCTGCAGGTAGTCGCGGAAGTCCTTGAGGTCGGCCAGCGTGAGCTTCTTCATCTGGTGCGTCGCGTTGCGGCCCTCGAAGTGGGAGCCGAGGCCGTAGCCCTTGACCGTCTTGGCCAGGATGACCGTGGGCTTGCCCTTGAACTCGGTGGCCGCCTTGTAGGCGGCGTACACCTTCCAGTAGTCGTGGCCGCCGCGCTTGAGGTTCCAGATGTCCTCGTCGCCCAGGTCCGCGACGAGCTCCTTGGTCTCGGGGGTCCGGCCGAAGAAGTGCTCGCGCACGAACCCGCCGGACTCGGCCTTGAAGGTCTGGTAGTCACCGTCCGGGGTCTCGTTCATGAGCCGGACGAGGTGGCCCTCTCGGTCCTTGGACAGGAGGGAGTCCCACTCGCGGCCCCAGACGACCTTGATGACGTTCCAGCCGGCGCCGCGGAAGAAGGCCTCGAGCTCCTGCACGACCTTGCCGTTGCCGCGCACCGGCCCGTCGAGGCGCTGCAGGTTGCAGTTCACCACGAAGGTGAGGTTGTCCAGCCCCTCGTTGGCGGCGAGCTGGAGCAGGCCGCGGCTCTCGGGCTCGTCCATCTCCCCGTCGCCGAGGAACGCCCACACGTGCTGGTCCGCGGTGTCCTTGATGCCGCGGTTGTGCAGGTACTTGTTGGACTGGGCCTGGTAGATCGCGTTCATGGGACCGATGCCCATGGACACCGTGGGGAACTCCCAGAAGGAGGGCATGAGGCGCGGGTGCGGGTAGGAGGAGAGCGCGTGGCCCTCGCGGGACTTCTCCTGGCGGAAGCCGTCGAGGTCCTCCTCGCTCAGGCGGCCCTCCATGAACGCGCGGGCGTACATGCCGGGGGAGGCGTGGCCCTGGAAGAAGACCTGGTCGCCGCCGCCGGGGTGGTCCTTGCCGCGGAAGAAGTGGTTGAAGCCGACCTCGTAGAGGGTGGCCGCGCCGGCGTAGGTGGAGATGTGGCCGCCGACCCCGATGCCCGGGCGCTGCGCGCGGTGCACCATTACGGCAGCGTTCCAGCGCATCCATGCGCGGTAGCGGCGCTCGGTCTCCTCGTCGCCCGGGTAGGCGGGCTCTTGGTCCGCGGGGATGGTGTTCACGTAGTCCGTGGTGTGCACCATCGGCACGCCCACGCTCTGCGCGCCCGCGCGCTGCAGGATGTTCTTGACCATGAACTGGGCGCGCTCCGTGCCCTGCTCCGCCACGAGCGAGTCGAAGGACTCGATCCACTCGGCCGTCTCCTCCGGGTCCCGGTCCAGGGCAGGAGCCGGGGCCGAGCCGCCGAGCGTCTGGGTAGGCTCTCCAATCAACACGTCAACCTCGTTCCTGCGCGCGGGTCGCACGCGCCCATTCGATAACTTCCATATTTCGGAAATTGAATACTACGATGTGAGAACAAGCGTCCCGTCTCGAGTGACGCTCGTCAAGTTACGGAGGCTCGATGAACGCCAGTGAAGAAGCGCCGCGCGTTGCGGTCGTGACGGGCGCGGGGAGCGGGATCGGCCGCGCGGTGGCGCGGAGGCTGCTCGCGGACGGCTGGAACGTCGTCCTTGCGGGCCGGCGCGAGGGCGCGCTCCGGGAAACGGCGGCCGCGCAGCCCGGCCCCGCTCTCGTGGTGCCGTGCGACGTGACCCGGCCAGCCGACGTCGAGCGCCTCTTCGCCGAGGCCGTGCGGGCCTACGGGCGCGTGGACGTGCTCTTCAACAACGCCGGCACCTTCGGCCCCGCAGGCGACGTGGGCGAGATCGGCCTCGAGGGCTGGGAGTCCACGGTCGCCGTGAACCTGACAGGGAGCTTCCTGTGCGCCGCCGCCGCGTTCCGCGCGATGAAGGCGCAGGAGCCGGCCGGCGGGCGGATCATCAACAACGGCTCGATCTCCGCCCACAGCCCGCGGCCCCGCTCGGCCGCCTACACGACCACCAAGCACGCCATCACGGGCCTGACCAAGAGCATCGAGCTCGACGGGCGCCCCTACGGGATCACGTGCGGGCAGATCGACATCGGCAACACCCAGACCGAGATCATGACTGCGCTCGGGGTCGGCGAGGGCGCCCTCCAGGCCGACGGCACGCGCCGCGTGGAGCCCACCTTCCCCGTCGAGGAGGCCGCGGCCGCCGTCGCGTTCATGGCGTCGCTGCCCCGCGAGGCGACCGTGGGCAACCTCCTCATCACGGCCGCGGGCATGCCGTTCGTCGGCCGGGGCTGAGGGGGCCCGGCGCGACGGGCGTGCCCTACGCGAGCGGGAGGAACTCGCTCAGGTCCGTCCGCGTGCCGGAGGCGCTGAGCCTGCCCGAGCCGACGGCCGCGGCCCAGGCCTGCTCGCCAGTCGCGAGTGCCAGCCAGGTCTCGGCGTCCGTCTCGACGACGTTCGGCGGCGTGCCGCGCGTGTGCCGGGGCCCCTCGACGCACTGCGCGACGCCGAACGGCGGCACCCGCACCTCGACCGAGTTCCCCGGGGCGCGCGCCGCGAGCTCCTCGAGCGTGTAGCGGACGGCGGTCGCGAGCGCTGTGCGCGGCAGCACCAGCGGAGGGCGCACGACGCCGTCACCCGCCTCGGCCGCGCGCGTCTCCGTCGCGCCGGCCTCGCCGGAGCGTGCGGCGAGCCACTGTGCGAGGGCCGCCCGGCCGGCGTCGTGCGTGATCTTCCGGCGTGACGCCATGCGATACCTCCTGTGGGCTGCGGGAGCTAGTCGAGCAGGGCGGCGACGGCCCCGCCGAGGCGGATCCGGCCCACCGGGCGCCCGCCCCCGAGCACAGGCGTGACGACGCTCTCGAGGACGCGCGCGACATCCGGGATGTCCACGGCGTCGGCGGCCGCGAGCATGGTGAGGCCCACAAGGGTCGTGGCGCGGACGTTGCCGTCGAGCATCTTGACGGCGGCGGTCGCGCCCTGCGGGGTAGAGAGCACGAGCAGGCCCTCGGCGCCGAGCTTGGCGATGATCCCGAGCTCGTCCATCACCACCGTGTTCTCGCGCCCCACACCCTGCACGGCCCACGGGTAGTCCAGCATGGACGTCGCGATCGTGGCCGCGCGGGCGTCCGCGAACGGGTTGCCGGGCGAGGTCGCGAGCTGCGAGTAAGCACGTGCGAGGCCCGCGAGGGAGAGCGCCGCGACGGGTGCCCCGCAGCCGTCGATCCCGAGGTGCGCGACCCGCTCCTCGGCATACTCCTCGATCGCGGAGCGCACGCGCTGCTGCAGAGGGTGGTTGGGCTCGAGGTAGCTGCCGCGGTCCCAGCTGTTGACCGTGCACGCCCAAAGGAAGGCGGCATGCTTGCCCGAGCAGTTGAAGGCCAGCCGGCTGCGGCCCCGGCCCGAGCGCACGAGCCACGTCCGGGCGTTCTCGTCCGAGGGCCAGTCAGCGGGGCACTGGAGGTCCTCCTCGCGCAGTCCGGCCGCCGTGAGCATGCCCTCCACCACGTCCATGTGGTCCATGGAGCCCACGTGGGACGCGCATGCGAGCGCCACCTGGGCGCCGCGCAGCGGGACCCCGGCCCGCATCGAGGCGAGTGCCTGGAAGGGCTTCAGGGTGGAGCGGGCGAACACAGGGGTGCGCACGTCCCCGAGCTCCGTCACCACGGTGCCGTCTCCGGCGAGCACGATCGCTGAGCCGATGTGGCGGGACTCGATGAAGCCGCTGCGCTCGATGACGGCGAGCTCGACGGCTGCATCCGCCGAGAAGGTTGCGTGGGGGGCCATGCCTGAAGTGTAAGCAGGCACGGGGCGCAGGCCCGGGAGACAGGGCGCGCAGCGGCCCGTTCTGTCGCGGCTTCTGCAGTGCGCATCTGTGAACCGGGCAGAGTGCGCCGCGCAGGGCCCGGCGGATACCCTTGGCACGTGAAGGTTCTCGTCATCGGCCCCGGCGGCCGCGAACACGCCATTGTCCGCTCCCTGCTGGCCGATCCCGGTGTCACTGAGGTCCATGCAGCGCCCGGCAACGCCGGGATCGCGCAGGTCGTCCCGACCCATGCGATCGACGCCAACAGCCCCGAGGCCGTGACCGCCCTCGCGCAGGAGCTCGGCGTGGACCTCGTGGTGGTCGGGCCCGAGGCGCCGCTCGCCGCAGGCGTCTCGGACGCCGTGCGCGAGGCCGGGATCCCGGTCTTCGGCCCCAGCCGGGCGGCCGCGCAGCTCGAGGCCTCCAAGGCGTTCGCGAAGCAGGTCATGGCCGAGGCCGGGGTCCCCACCGCGATGGCCCGGGTCGCCACCACCGCCGAGGAGGCCGCGGACGCCCTCGACGCGTTCGGCGCGCCCTACGTGGTCAAGGACGACGGGCTCGCCGCAGGCAAGGGCGTCGTCGTCACGGAGGACCGCGAGGCAGCCATCGCCCACGCCCAGGCGTGCTTCGATGCCGGCGGCTCCGTGGTCATCGAGGAGTACCTCAACGGCCCCGAGGTCTCCCTCTTCGTCATCTCCGACGGCAAGACCGTGGTCCCGCTCGAGCCGGCCCAGGACTTCAAGCGCATCGGCGAGGACGACCAGGGGCCCAACACCGGCGGCATGGGCGCGTACTCGCCCCTCGAGTGGGCGCCCGAGACC
This sequence comes from Sinomonas halotolerans, assembly GCF_039615075.1. NCBI lineage: Bacteria > Bacillati > Actinomycetota > Actinomycetes > Micrococcales > Micrococcaceae > Sinomonas > Sinomonas halotolerans. The sequence continues at coordinate 34,504 of NZ_JBDFRB010000011.1, forward strand.
CTCGTCGAGGAGGTCATCGAGCGGGTGGCCCAGCCCACCGTGGACGAGATGGCCCAGCGCGGCACGCCGTTCGTCGGCGTCCTCTACTGCGGCCTCGCCCTCACCTCCCGCGGGACGCGCGTCATCGAGTTCAACGCGCGCTTCGGCGACCCGGAGACCCAGGCGGTCCTCGCCCGCCTCAGGACCCCGCTCGGCGCGCTGCTGCTCGCGGCCGCGACCGGGCGGCTGGACCGCGCCGAGGAGCTGCGCTGGTCGCCCGAGACCGCCGTCGCCGTCGTGCTCGCGTCGAAGGACTACCCGGACACCCCGCGCACGGGGGACCGCATCAGGGGCCTCAAGAAGGCCGCCGCCGTCGAGGGCGTGCACGTGCTCCACGCGGGCACCAGGCTCGCCGAGGACGGGAAGGTCGTCTCCGCCGGCGGGCGCGTGCTCGCCGTCGTCGGGCTCGGCGACGGGCTCGCCCAGGCGCGGCAGCGCGCCTACGCGGGCATGGACCTCATCACGCTCGACGGCGGGCAGTTCCGCCGGGACATCGGCGCCCGCGCCGAGCGCGGCGAGGTGACGGTCCCCGGGCCGGCAGGCCGGCACGCGGCACGCACGGCAGGAGCGCAGTGATGGCGGCATTCGACGCGTCGAAGGGCTTCGCCGCACAGGCGCCGGTGCTCGAGGGCTGGACCCATGTCTATTCGGGCAAGGTGCGCGACCTCTACGAGCCACAGGACGAGCAGGCGTTCCCGGACGCCGTCCTCGTGGTGGCCAGCGACCGCATCTCCGCGTACGACCACGTGCTCTCGAGCACCATCCCGGACAAGGGCCGCGTGCTCACGCAGCTGAGCCTGTGGTGGTTCGAGCAGCTCTCCGTGCCGAACCACGTGCTCGGCACGACCGTCGAGGACGGGGTCCCCGCCGAGGTGGTGGGCCGCGCCATGGTCTGCCGCCGTCTCGAGATGTACCCGGTGGAGTGCATCGCGCGCGGCTACCTCACCGGCTCCGGCCTCGCGGAGTACCGCGAGCACGGCACCGTCTGTGCGATCCGCCTCCCCGAGGGCCTCGAGGACGGCTCGCGCCTGCCCGAGGCGGTCTTCACGCCGTCCGCCAAGGCAGAGGTGGGCGAGCACGACGAGAACATCACCTACGAGGACGTGACCGGGATGGTGGGCGACGACGCCGCCGCCCGTCTGCGCGACCTCACCCTCGCGATCTACCGGGAGGCCGAGGGGATCGCCCGCGAGCGGGGGATCATCCTGGCGGACACGAAGGTGGAGTTCGGGCTCGACCCCGTGACGGGCGAGATCACGCTCGGCGACGAGGTGCTCACCCCGGACTCGTCCCGCTTCTGGGACGCCTCCACGTGGGAGCCGGGCCGCGCACAGCCCTCGTTCGACAAGCAGTACGTGCGCGACTGGCTGACCTCCGCCGAGTCCGGGTGGGACCGGTCCTCGGGCGACGAGCCGCCCGCTCTGCCGGCCGACGTCGTCGAGCGCACCCGGGCCCGCTACGTCGAGGCCTACGAGCGCCTCACGGGCCGCGCCTTCGCCTGAGAGTCCGGGCGGTCCGGCCGGCAGGCTGCTCAGCGAGTCTGGGCCGCCTGCTCGGCGCGCTGGGCGGCGAGGCGGATCTCGAGGATGGCGTCCATGGTCTGCTGGACCTTGTCCGAGGCGCCCGCGTAGCTGAACTGCTCACGGGCGTCCTTGAGCATCTCCAGTGCCTCCTCCGGCTCGCCCATCGCCTTGAGGGCGCGGCCCAGCAGGAGCGCCACCTCCCCGGCGGTATGGCGCCCGAGCACGGACTTCTCCGCGTGGATGGTGCGCAGGAGTTCGATCGCCTGGGCGATGTCCCCATTGAGGTACAGCCAGCGGGCGCGGATGAAGCTGACCTCGAGCTCCTCCGTGCGCGAGCCGCCGACGATGCTCAGCGCGAGCTCGGCCCGCTCGATCGCGGCCAGCGTGCTGGGCTCGATGATCCCGCCCGAGAGGCGCACCGCTGCCGAGGCCTTGTTGAACCGGGCCCAGAGCTCGATGTCGTTCGCGGGGGAGAGGAGATGGGCCGCGCGCTCGTGGTGCCTGACCCCTTCCTCGTAGTCCGCGCGCATGAACGCCACGTTGCCGATCACCCACTCGACCTCGCCCGCGAGCTGGCCCATGGCCTCCCCGTCCACGAGCGTGCCGAGCACGAGGCAGTGCTCCCAGGCCTCCTCGAGCCGCCCGCTCTCGGCCAGGGCGCCGATGAGGGCCCGCAGCGCGCCCACGTAGATCGTGGAGCCGTCCGGGAGCTCGGAGCCGAGACGGACCGCCTCGCGGGCGTGCTCGATCGCCGTGCTGAGCTGTCCGAGGCCGTGGCACACCGCGGCGAGCATCTGGCGGGCCCGCACCGCGAGGCCCTTGGACTCCGCCACAATCGGGTGCTCGAGAAGGTGCTGCACAATGCGCTGGCATTCGGCGAGTTCGCCCTGCTTCATGAGGCATTCCGCCTGCATGTACGTCATGTTCCACCATGCGCTGTTGTTCTTCCCGTCCAAGGCGAACTGCGCGGCGGTCGCGGCGTGGGTGGCTGCCTGCGCATAGTCACGGAGGTCCCACGCCTGACGGGCATAGAGCCCGGCCAGGACGTATTCGGCATCATTCGCGCTCACCGGCTGGCTCCAGGCCTCGAGGGCCTTGGGCGCGAGCTGGAGGCGCCGTGCGAGTTCCTGGATGACCTCGGCGGTGGGTTCGCGGCGGCCGGTCTCGAGCAGCGAGATATAGCTCGGCGAATAGAGGTTCTTCCCGAGCTCGGCCTGCGTGAGCCCGCGCTCGAGGCGCTCGGCCCTCAGCTTCTCGCCGAATCCACTCCCCACGGTGACCTCCTGGCCCTGACGGCATTCCCTGCCGATGTGTCTCAATGTCCTTCTTCTGAACCGTTCGAAGCCCGTGCTTAAGTGCCGATTGCTTGACAGCCAATGTAGAAAACATTTTACTTTGAATGTCAACCATGACAAAGCACGCCCTGCCCGACACGACGCACCCGTCCCGAAAAGTCTTCGGGACTGAAATCATCCGAGGACACGATCATGCTCAAGAAGATTATCGCCGCGCTTGCGCTCGGCGGCTCGCTGGCCCTCTCCGGTGTGGCGGTGGCCCCGACGGCCATCGGCAATTGGCCGGATCCTATGTCCGCCCCGACGGCGATCGGCAATTGGCCGGATCCGATGTCGGAGCCTGCCGACGGCGTGTAGCCGCGATCCCATGACGGTCCAGGCTGCGGCGGCCATGGTCGCAGTCCTGTGCAGGCAGGCAGCGCTCTGAGGCTGAGCATGCTGCCTGCGCGAGAGGCGCCCCCGGCGGCTGCCCGGGGGGCCCCGCGATGGGAGCGCGCGGCAGACCACCCGGCGCGGGTGGGGTGGTGGGGCGGGGGGGCGCGGGGGGGGGGGGGGGGGGCGCCCCCCCCCCCCCCCCTCTCGATGTCCGCGCGAGAAGGACCTCCGGCAGCGTCGAGGGGTCCGTGCATGCAGAAGGGCCCCGCAGCGTCTGGCGCCACGGGGCCCTGCATGGTCGGGATGACAGGATTTGAACCTGCGACCTCTTCGTCCCGAACGAAGCGCGCTACCAAGCTGCGCTACATCCCGATCCGCTGCCCGGGCAGTCCCCGAAGCAACTCCACTAGAGTACCCGATCGCCTGCGCAGGACGAAATCCGGATCGGCGGTCCCCTCGCCTCAGCGGCCGATGAGCGTCAGCAGGACGGCCTCGGGCCGGCACGCGATGCGGACCGGTGCGAAGCGCGACGTGCCGATGCCGCCGGAGACGTTGAGCGGCGTCGTGCGCAAGCCGTTCTGCCACTCCGTGAGGCCTCTGGCCCTCCACGTGGGGAGGTCGCAGTTGGAGACGAGCGCGCCGTACCCGGGGATGCACAGCTGCCCGCCGTGCGTGTGCCCCGCGAGGATGAGGTGCGCGCCGGCGTCCGTGAAATGGTCCAGCACGCGCTGGTAGGGCGCGTGGGCCACGGCCACCTTCACGTGCGGCTTGGCCTCATGGCCTGAGGCGCCGCGGGGCCAGTCGGCGTAGCGTTCGCGGCCGAGATGCGGATCGTCCACGCCGGAGAAGTCGAAGCGGACCCCGTTGAACTGGAGCGACTGCGCACGGTTGGTGAGGTTGACCCAGCCGGAGGCGCCGAAGCCCGCGAACAGCGCGCGCCAGTCGAGCTCGACCCGCCGGGGGAGGGGCGTGCGGCTGGAGGGACCGAGGAAGTAGGCGGCGGGATTGCGCAGGATCGGGGCGTAGTAGTCGTTCGACCCCGGGACGAACACGCCCGGGATCCGCAGCAGCGGGCCCAGAGCGGACAGGAGCGGGCGGACCGCGTCGGTGTGGCTGAGGTTGTCCCCCGTGTTCACCACGAGGTCAGGCTCGAGGTCCGCCAGTCCGGCGAGCCAGCGCGCCTTCCTGTCCTGGCCGGGCACGAAGTGGATGTCGCTCAGGTGCAGGACGCGGACCGGCCGCGCGCCCGGGGGGAGCACAGGGACGGTCTCCTCGCGGAGGCCGAACTGGTCCTTCTCCCACCAGCCGTACGCGGCGGCCGCGAGGCCCGCGCTCGCGCCGAGGCCCGCGACGATCGCGGTCCGCCGCGCACCGCGGGCCACGGCGGCGCCCAGCCGCTGGGCGGCGCCGCGTGGGACTGGTCCCGCCGGGGCGGCCGCCATCAGGTCCTGTCCGCTCATCGGGGCCGGGCTACTTGTCCCTGCCCGGCTTCGTCGGCTCGGGGGCCGGCGCGCTCGGCTGCGTCGGCGTGTCCGAGCCGCCGCCCGCCGGGGCAGTCGGGGCCACCGTTGCCGTGGGCCGCGGCGTGGGCTGCGGGTTGCCGATCATGGACTGCGGCGGGTTCTCGAACTCCCCGCCCGGGTACAGGCCCGCAACGCGCTGCATGTAGCCGCCCCACTGCGGGCCGGCGATGTAGGCGCCGTCGATCTGCTCGTAGAACTGCCCGTTCACCGTGACGTTCCGGCCGTCACGGGCCGAGAAGTCGTTGAGTGCCTCGCCGAAGAACGAGGCGGTGGAGAGCCCGGTCGTGTAGCCGACCATCCACGTCTGGGAGTTGTTGTTGTTCGTGCCGGTCTTGGCAGCGGCGGGCACGCTCGGCTTGGGGATGTAGTTCCACGAGCCCGAGCCCTTCTTGAGCACGTCCTGGAGCACCCAGTTCACGCCCTTGGCCACGTCCGGCTTGACCACGTCCTTCTTGCAGTTCGGCGCCTGGCCGCCGATCCGCTTGCCCTGGCCGTCGAGCACGTCGGTCACGGCCATCGGCGCGCAGTAGGTGCCGTTCGAGGCGAAGACCGCGAACGCGCTGGCCATGGTGAGCGGCGAGACGTTGAACGGTCCGAGCAGGCTCGAGAGCGTGGACATGTCCAGCTTCTTGTCCTGCCCCTCGCCGTCGTGCATGCCGGCGGCGTCCACGATCCGCTGGATGTCGCAGAAGTCCTCGAGCCCGGCCGCCGAGGCGTAGGTGGCCGTGTTGATCGAGTTGTAGAGGCCCTCGTTGACCGCGAGGGGCCGGTACCAGCCCTCTTCGGCGTTCTGGAGGGTCGGTGCCGCGCCGAGGCCCTCCTCGGCGTCGTTGTACGCGCCCGTGACCGGCTTGCAGGTGGTCTTCCACGGATAGTTGAGCGGGTAGACGCGCCGCGAGCCGTCCACGGTCTGCGTGGCAGTCTTCCCCTCGTTGAGCCACGCTGCGAAGGTGAAGGGCTTCATGGTCGAGCCGGGCTGGAAGCCCGCCGCGCCGCCGAGCTCGTTGCCGCTGGCGTCCTTGCGGTCCACGTTGAAGTTGTAGGTCGTGGTGAACCGGAGGCCCTGCTTCTCTAGCATTCGGGTGTTCTGCGCCATGGCGACCACCTTGCCCGTCCCCGGCTGGACTGAGACGAGGGAAGCGCCCCACTTGTCGGGGTTGGCCCCGGCGGTGCGGTCCACCTGCTCCTGGGCCGGGCCCTGGAGGCGGGGGTCGAGCGTGGTCTTGATGGTCAGCCCGCCGCGGAACACCTTCTTCTCGCGGTCCTCGGGGGTCTCGCCGAACGCGGGGTCATTGAGGACCGTGTGGAGCACGTAGTCGCAGAAGTACTGTGCCTGCTTGGCATACGCGCAGCCCTGGCGCGGGGCCTTGATCTTGAGGCTGATGGGGGTCGCGATCGCCTTGTCGTGCTCCTCCTGGGTGATCTTGCCGTGCTGGAGCATGGCGTCGATCACGAGGTTGCGGCGCTCGAGCGCCTGCTCCGGGTTGGTCTCCGGGTTGTAGAGCGTGGGGCTGTTCACGAGGCCCGCGAGGAGCGCCGCCTGCGGGATGGAGAGCTTCTTCGCGTCCACGGAGAAGAAGTACTGGCTCGCGGCCTGGACGCCGTAGGCGTTGCGGTTGAAGAAGACGATGTTGAGGTAGCCCTCGAGGATCTCCTCCTTCGAGTACTTCTTCTCGAGCGCGATCGCGAGCTTCATCTCGCGGAGCTTGTCACCCACGCCCTTCTGGCCGTTGAGCACGACATCGCTGTCCTTGCCCTGGGCGATGAGCGCGTCATTGATGACGTTCGTGACGTACTGCTGGGTGATCGTCGAGGCGCCCTGGCGGCTGCCGCGGAGGTTGGCGGCGACGGCGCGCAGGATGCCGGTGGTGTCCACCCCGCCGTGCTCGTAGAAGCGCGAGTCCTCGATCGCGATGAGCGCGTCCACCATGTTCGGGCTGACCGACTTGAGCGGGACGTAGGTGCGGTTCTCCGCGAAGAGCGAGGCGATCTCCGAGCCGTCCGCGGCGAGGACCCTCGTGACCTGGCCCGGGGTCTCCACGGTGAGCTCGCTCGGAAGGCTGTCGAAGAACTGCACCGAGCCGTTCGCCGCGTTCCCGGTGACAGCCGCCGCGGGCACCATGAGGCCCGCGACCAGCACTCCGCCGATCGCGCTCACGCCCAGGAACGCGAGGATCTTGCCCAGTGTTGTGGCCGTGTCGAAGACGGGGTTCTTGCCAGAAGCCATGTGTACGAGTCTACGGGAGCGGCTACGCTGGCCTCATGACCGCCTGGGAATACGCCACTGTGCCGCTCATCGTCCACGCCACCAAACAGATCCTCGACCAGTGGGGCGAGGACGGGTGGGAGCTCGTCCAGGTGGTCCAGGGACCGGGCGGGAACGGCCTGGTGGCGTACATGAAGAGGGAGAAGCAGGCGTGACCGATTCAACCCCCCAGACGGCCGGCTCCACCGAGGTGACGAGCGCCGTCGAACGCCGCCTCGCAGACCTCGGTCTCGCGCTGCCCGAGGTGGCTGCCCCCGTGGCCGCGTACGTCCCCGCGGTCGCCACCGGCTCGACCGTGTACACGTCCGGCCAGCTGCCGTTCATCTCGGGCCAGCTGCCCGCGACCGGCAAGGTCGGCGCGGACGTCACCGCCGAGGACGCGAAGAAGTACGCCGAGCTCTGCATCATCAACGCGCTGGCTGCGGTCAAGGCCCAGATCGGGGACCTCGACCGGATCACGCGCATCGTCAAGGTCGTGGGCTTCGTCGCCTCTGACCCGGCATTCACGGGCCAGCCGGGGGTCATCAACGGTGCCTCCGAGCTCCTCGGCAAGGTCTTCGGCGAGGCCGGCACCCACGCCCGCTCCGCCGTCGGTGTTGCGGTCCTTCCGCTGGACGCCCCCGTAGAGGTTGAGCTGATTGCCGACTTCGCATAAGCGTCGTTTCCTACTGCCCAAGCGGCTCCAGGGCGCCGCACGCAGCTGGCTCGCCGAGGAGGACAGGACGCCGCGCACTCCGCGGCTCGCCTCCTCGGTGGCCCTCGTGCGCGACTGCCCGACGGGGACCGAGACGTGGCTCGCCTACCGCGGAAGCGAGTCCCCGCTCGGGATCGTCGCCTTCCCGGGCGGCTCGGTTGAGAACGCCGACGAGGACTCGTTCGACTGGTACGGCCCCTCCGTAGGCCAGTGGTCCGAGATCCTCGGCACACCGGACTACTCGACGGCCCGCGTGCACGTGGTGGCGGCAATCCGGGAACTCTTCGAGGAGACCGGGGTCCTCCTCGCCGGCTCTGACGACTCGAGCGTGGTCGAGAGCACGGGGACGGGCGACTGGATCCGTGCCCGTGAGGCGCTCGCAGACCATGAGGTCGGGTTCGCCGAGCTGCTCTCCAAGCGCGGGCTCGGGCTGCGCACGGACCTCCTGCGCCCGCTCGTCCACTGGGTGAGCCCGGACTTCGCCCACCGCCGCTTCGACACCCGCTACTTCGCCGCGACGGCGCCGGCCGGCCAGACGCCCGCTCTCCTGCCCAGCAGGGGCGTGTGGGGCGAATGGGTGCCCGCCGCAGCGGTCATCGCCGAGCGGGACACCACGAACCTCGGCGACAGGATCGGCCAGCCGGACACACGCGGCCAGACCCTCTCCGAGCTCCTCGTGCCGGCCCTCGAGATCATGCTCGCGAAGATGGGCAAGGCAAAAGGCTGCATTGCCTACCTCAGCATCAAGCGCACCACGCACACGTACCAGGCCGAGCTCGTGGAGGAGGGCGGCCAGCTGTTCCTCGAGGTCGAGGCTCCCGGAGCCGCCGTCGCCCCGCCGACCGAGGCGCTTCACGTTGTGCCCCGCCCTGAGGCGGGCTGAGCCGCCGCCTCGGCACCCGCGGCCCCCAGTGCACTCTCCCGGCGCTGACGGCTGGATGACGAAGGAGCCGGACCCTCGGGTCCGGCTCCTTCGCACTTCTCGCCGGCGGCGCCGGCGTCAGGCTCAGCGCGAGCGCTGGCGGAGGCGCTGCATGTCGAGGATCACGACCGCGCGCGCCTCGAGGCGGATCCAGCCGCGCTGGACGAACTCGGCGAGGGCCTTGTTCACCGTCTCCCGCGAGGCTCCCACGAGCTGGGCGAGCTCCTCCTGCGTCAGCTCGTGCGCCACGAGGACGCCGTCCGTGGCGGGTCGGCCGAACCGGTCGGCAAGGTCCAGGAGGGCCTTCGCGACGCGGCCCGGGACGTCCGAGAAGACGAGGTCCGAGAGCGAGTCGTTCGTGCGGCGCAGGCGGCGGGCGAGCGCCTGGAGCAGCTGCGCCGAGACCTCTGGGCGGCTGCGGAGCAGGGTGTTGAGCGCCTCGTTCTTGAGGCCCGCGAGGCGGGTCTCGGAGACGGCGGTCGCGGTCGCGTTGCGCGGGGCCGGATCGAACAGCGCCATCTCGCCGAACAGCTCGCCCGGGCCGAGGATCGCGAGCAGTGACTCGCGGCCGTCCGGCGACGTGCGGCCGAGCTTGACCTTGCCGGACACGATGAAGTAGAGCTGGTCGCCCTGGTCGCCCTCGCGGAACACTGAGGCGCCTCGGGAGAGGTCTACCTCGGTGAGCTCGTCCATCAGCAGTCGGAACGCATCGTCGTCGAGTGTGGCGAAGAGGGGGGCCCGGCGCAGCACTTCGATGTCCAATTCAGTCTCCTCAAAGTCAATACGTGGTCACGCGCTCCGCTCATTGTTTCAGATCCTGCGGACCTTTGTGACGAACTTGGCACCGGGGCGCGTGTGGCAGGGACTGTCAGCCCCCGCCGATAGACTCCGATGGTGCTCTTCGGTGTGACCTTCCTCGACGTGGTCCTCGTGCTCGTGCTGATCGGCTATCTGGCCAACGGCGCCCGTGCGGGCTTCGTCGTGAGCCTCGGGGGCATCCTCGGCTTCCTCGCCGGCGGGGCGGTGGCTTTCTTCGCGGTGCCGCTTGTCAGCCAGGCGCTCGCGGACAGCGGCTGGCGGGCGGCCGGCGTCGTCATCACGGCAGTGCTGCTCATGGCGGTCGGCAACGGCGCGGGCTCGGCGCTCGGGCACCGCGTGCGGCGGGGCATCCGCTCCAAGGGGGCCGGCGGCGTCGACCGCGTGCTCGGCGGGCTCGTGAGCCTCATCGCCACCGCGCTCATCATCTCCATGACGGCCTTCACGGTCTCGAGCATCGGCATCCCCTGGGTCTCGCAGCAGATCGCCGGCTCCAAGGTGATCAGGGCGATCGACGACCTCACGCCCGGCCCCGTCAAGGAGCAGGCCGCTGCGCTGAGGGCCTTCGTGTTCGCGGACGGCCTCCCGAAGGTCATCGAGGGGATCGGAGGGCCGGCCGAGCCCGTGCCCGTCCCCGACGCGGCGGCGGACACCCCCGAGCTGCGGGCTGCGGCACAGTCCGTGCTCCGCATCACCGGGACCGCGTACCAGTGTGGGCAGAACCAGACGGGCAGCGGCTTCGTCGTGGCGCCGGACCGGGTCATGACCAACGCCCACGTCGTTGCGGGCGTTGCGGAGCCCGTCGTCGAGCTCCAGGACGGCGGCGGGGCACGGACCGGGCGGGTCGTGTACTTCGACGCCGCCCAGGACATCGCCGTCATCGCGGTCGAGGGGCTCCAGGTCCCGCAGCTGCCCCTCACCAGGACCAGCCCGGCTGGCACCGCGGCCGCCTTCGCCGGCTACCCGCTGGGCGGTCCCTTCCAGATGCGCCCGGCGGTCATCCAGGGCACGACGACGGTTCTCGCCCCCGACATCTACGGAGGCAATGAGGAGGCCAAGCGGGTCTACCAGCTCTCGGGCAACGTCCAGCAGGGCAACTCCGGAGGACCGCTCCTGACCAAGGAGGGCCGGATCACAGGCGCCATCTTCGCCAAGAGCGAGTCCACGGCCGGGGTCGGCTACGCGATCACGATGGAGGAGATCGCGCCGGTCGTGGAGCGCGCCCCCTCGCTCGCCCAGCCGGTCCAGCCCGGGGTGTGCACCCGGAAGTAGGGCGCGCGCCGGGCTGGACGACCGAGCAGGCCCAGGCCCTGGACGAGCCGAGCAGCCTAGGCCCGGGAGAGCTGGCGGGGAGCGGTGAGGTCTGCGAGGTAGTCGATGCCGAAGCGGTAGCCGAGGGTCCCGGCCCCGGCGATGACCGCGTGGCAGACATCGCTCAGGTACGAGTGGTGGCGGAACTCCTCGCGGGCGTGGACGTTCGTGATGTGGACCTCGACAGCCGGGAGCTGGACCGCCGAGATCGCGTCGCGGATCGCGACCGAGGTGTGCGTGTACGCGCCCGCGTTGACCACGATCCCCAGCGCCGTGGTGCGGGCCGCGTGGATCGCGTCGAGCAGCTCGCCCTCGTGGTTGGACTGCACGCAGCGGACCTCGAGCCCGTGCTGGGCTGCCGCCTCGGCGCACAGGCGCTCGACGTCCGCGAGGGTCGCGGTGCCGTACTTCTCGGGCTCACGGGTCCCGAGCAGGTTCAGGTTGGGTCCGTTCAGGACGAGGATCGTGCCGCGGGGCGTCTCTTCCATCATGTGCCCCACTCTAGGCGCACGTGGGGCGGCGCACCGCGTGGATGCGCCGCCGCACTTCTGGGTGCCGGGATCAGCCGGCCGTCGCCTCGACCCGGAGGACGAGGGCGTGCTCGGGCCGCAGGATCGGCAGCGGCAGCCCCACCTCCGAGAGGAAGCGGCCCGTGGCCTCCGCGCCCTCGGACAGCCACGCAGGCGGGGCGATCTGCGTGAACGCGTCACGCCAGTCGGCGTCGTCGGGCGTCGGGAGCACGGGCGTCACGCGGTACGTCCGCGCCGGATCGAGCCCCGGGATGCCCGCGCGCCCCGGCATCTCTGCCGCCAGCGTGCCCAGGGCGACGGCCGAGAACAGGCCCTCCTCGCCGTCGTGCGAGACCACGCCGTGCAGCCGCAGGTTGGCCTCCGCGAGGTCCGCGTTGACCCGCCGGCCCGAGTGGAGGAGGCCGCGGTGCTGCTTGTAGAGGGCGATGGCGCGGCGGAGCGTCCCGCGCTCGGCGGGGGTCGCCTGGCGGATGTCCCACTCCATCCCGAAGTGCCCGAACAGGGCCGTCGCGGCGCGGAACGAGATGCTGTGGACGCGTCCGGTGGTGTGCGAGTGCGTCGGCCCCACATGGGCGCCCACGAGCTCGGGCGGGAGGACGGCCTGGGTCCAGCGCTGGATGGTCTGGCGCTCGAGGGCGTCGTTGCAGTCCGAGGCCCAGACCCGGTCGGTCCGCTCGAGGATGCCGAGGTCCACGCGGGCCCCGCCCGAGGAGCAGGACTCGATCTCGACGTGCGGGTGGGCGGCCCTGAGCGCGTCGAAGAGCCGGTACGCGGCGAGGGTCTGCTCGTGCACCGACGGCCTGCCGCCGCTGCCGTGCTCGGCGAGGTCCCGGTTCTGGTCCCACTTGAGGTAGCTGATCCGGTTCCCGGACAGGAGGGCGTCCAGGCGATCGTAGATGTACTGCCACGCCTCGGGGTTGACGAGGTCGAGGACGTGCTGGTGCCGCCACTCGTGCGCGAGGCGGCCGCCGTCCTTGTGCGAGGCCGCGGCGGGTCCCACGATCCAGTCCGGGTGCTCGCGCGCCACATCGGAGTCCAGATTGACCATCTCGGGCTCGACCCACAGGCCGAACTCCATGCCGTGGCCGCGCACGGCGTCGATGAGCGGCGTGAGGCCCTCGGGCCACAGCTCACCGTCGACGTACCAGTCGCCGAGCCCAGCAGTGTCGTCGCGGCGCCCGCGGAACCACCCGTCGTCGAGCACGAAGCGCTCCACGCCGAGCTCCGCCGCGGACTCGGCCAGCTCGATGAGGGGCTCGAGCCGGTGGTCGAAGTAGACGGCCTCCCATGTGTTGAGCACCACCGGCCGCGCCCTTCCCGAGCCGCCGGCCTCGCCCTGGGTGCCCACGTGGTGCGGGCGCGCACGGAACCACTCGTAGAAGCGCTCCGTGACGCCGTCGAGACCGCGGTCGGAGTAGGCGGCGTACAGTGCCGGCGTCGTGTACGACTCGCCGGGCGAGAGGACGACCTCGCCCGAGCCGAGCAGCTCTGCCGCGCCGAGCATGCGGCGGCCGTCCGCGAGCGAGTCGAGGTACTGCTCATGGTTCCCGGACCAGCCGAAGTGCACGGCCCAGACCTTGCCCGAACGGTTCGAGAAGCCCGCGGTGCCGGCGGCGACGAGGAGCGAGGAGTCGTGGCCGGTGCGGCCGTGGCGGCCCGAGCGGACCCACGTGCCCTGCGCGATCGCGTGCCTCTGGGGGTGGTTCTCGCGGCACCAGCGGCCGGTGAGGTCGAGGAGCTCCGCGGCGTCCCCCGGCACCGGGAGCACGGCGCCGAGCTCCTCGAGGGCGTACGGGGTCTCGCCCGTGTTGGCCAGGGTGTGGGTGAGCTCGAGGAGCCCGCCCGGGTGGAGCCGGAGTGAGGTGGTCACCTCGAGTCCGGCCTCGGCATCGCTCTGGCGCACGACGGCGGTGCTCGCCCCCGCCGGCCCGTCGCCCGGGTCGGTGCTCGCCTCGGCGGCGACGACCCGCAGCGCGGGAGAGAAACCGAAGCCGGAGACGCCGGCGTCGTCCCTGCGGTGTCCGCGCAGGCCGGGCCGCCCGATCCACCCCGAGGACGCCTGGGGGACGAGCCCTGCAACCACAGGAATGTCCAGCGCCGAGTGGGCGACCGGGGGCGTGAGGAGCCCGAGGTCAGGGAGGGAGTCGCCGAGCGCGGCGCCCCAGTGGACGATCTGGGCCTCGCCGGAGTCGAAGGCGAGCACGAGACTCGTGCCGGCTGCCTGGAGGTGCAGAGGTGTCATGGGGTGCATGGCTTCGCTTTCAGGGGTGCTTGCGCAGGTGCGCTCGGTGCGTGGACTGCGTTCGGTGCGGGGCCCGGCGCGGCGTGCGCCGGGCCCCGCGGATCAGGGCTGGCCGCGGCCTACTTGAAGAGGGCGTTGACCTGCTCGTTGGCCTGCGTCAGCGAGCTCGCCGGGGCCTTGCGGGAGACGACCGCGTCCATGGCCGGCTTCATGATGCCGTCCACCTTCGCCGCGTTGTCCGCGATCGGGAAGAGGAACGTCGTCTTGTCCTCGACGTGCTGGGTGAAGGCGGAGACGTCAACGCCCTTGGCCTTGAAGGCCTCGGCTGCCTTCTCCGAGGAGGACTTCACGGCCGGGAACACGACCGCCTTGGAGGCGACGACGTCCTGGCACGCGGCGGAGCCGAGGTACTCGACCCACTTGACCGCGGCGTCCTTCTTCTTCGTGCCCGCCCAGATCGAGTCGGCGAGGCCGTTGAACATCGAGGCACGCTTGCCCTCCGGGCCCTCGGGGGTCGGTGCGATCCCGACCTCGACGCCCTTGTAGCCGGTGTACTGGCCGATCATCCACGAGCCGTTGGCGTTGATGGCGGACTTGCCGGCCGCGAACGTGTCGGGCATGCTCGCCCCCACGGTGGTCTCGAGCTTGGGCATGTAGCCCTTCTCGGTGAGTCCGGCGAACCAGTCGATGCTCTCCTGGAACCGCGCGTCGTCGTACTGGAACTTGGTGCCCCAGGGGTTCTTGTCCGTGTGCGTCCAGCCGGTGGTGCCCGTGAGGTAGCTCCACTCGGTCTGGCCCTGGCCAGAGCCCGAGCCCGCGAGGCCGAGGCCGTAGACAGCGACGCTGTTCTTGTCGAAGCCGGGCTCATCGCCGCGGACGCCGTTCTTGTCCACCGTGAGGTGGGCGATGACCTTCTCGTAGGATCCGCCGTCCTGCGGGTTCCACGTGAGGTTCTTCATCTCCTCTTCGGAGATGCCCGCATCGGCAAGCATCTTCTTGTTGTAGAAGAGGGCCACGGTGTCCCAGTCCTTCGGGAGACCGTAGCGCTTGCCGTCCTGGCCCACCCAGAGGTCGGCGAGGCCCTCGTTGTACTGGCTGAGGTCCACGTTGTCCTTGGAGACGGCGTCGTCGAGGGCCAGGAGCTGCTTCTTGCCCGCGTACTCCGGGTACTTGGCGAGATGGTCGGTGAAGACGTCCGGGGCCGTGCCGGCCACGAAGCCGTTGGTGAGCGTGGACCAGTAGTCGTCCCAGCCGCGCTGGGTGATCTTGACCGTGATCTCCGGGTTGGCCTTCGTGAAGTCGTCGGCGCACTGCTGGTAGGCGGGGAGCTGGTTGGCGTCCCAGAGCCAGTAGCTGATCTCACCCTTGGCGGACTCTCCGCCCTCGGAGCTGCCGCCTCCGCAGGCAGTGAGCGCCAGTCCTGCGGCGGCCGCGAGGGCGACGGCGCCCCACGCCTTGTGAGCGAGTGCTTTCTTCATCTTTCTGGGTGTCCTTTCTTCGGACATGGGTGTGACGGATCTGTCGGGGGAGAGGGTCTGTGGATCGGGCCTACTTGATGCCCGAGAATCCGATCGAGTTGACGATCTTCTTGCCGAAGGCGGCGAAGAGGATCAGGACCGGGAGGGCAGAGACGAGCGTGGCGGCCATGAGGCCTGACCAGTCCGGTGCGCCCTGGGGGGACTGGGACTTGAACACGCCCAGGCCCACCTGGAGGACGCGGACGTCCGGCTCCGAGGCGACCAGGAGCGGCCAGAAGTACTCGTTCCACTGGCCGATGAACGTCAGGAGGGCCAGCGTTGCGATCGGGGCCGCGGCGTTGGGCAGCACGATCTGGAAGAAGATCCGCAGGTGCTTGGCGCCGTCGAGCATCGCGGCCTCCTCGACCTCGCGGGACATGTTCAGGAAGAACTGCCGCAGGAAGAAGATCGCGAACGGGGTCATGAACACGTACGGCAGCACGAGCCCGAGCATCGTGTTGAGCAGGCCGAGGTTCTTGATGAGCAGGAAGTTCGGCAGCGCCGTGAAGATCGGCGGGACGAGCATGGTGCCCAGGAAGAGGCTGAAGACTGCGTCGCGACCCTTCCAGCGCAGCCGGGCGAAGGCGTACGCGGCCATGGCGCTGAAGAAGACGGCGCCGGCGGTGGTGATCGAGGCGAACAGGACCGAGTTGCGCAGGTACACCCAGAAGTCGATCGCTGCGCCCGAACCGCCCTCTGCGATGGCCTCCTGGGCTGTCTGCAGGCCGAAGACGCGCTTGAACGCGCCCAGGCTGAACTCGGTGGGCAGCAGGCTGCCCGAATTGGCGGCCAGCGCGCCGTTGGTCGAGAGGGCCGTCCGGAGGACCCAGTAGAAGGGGGCGACGGTGACGGCGATCGCGAGGACAAGGAGCGCCCAAGCCCCGATGCGCCGCCAGTTGAGGGGACGACGGCGTGCTCCCGCGGCGCGGCCTTCGGTCTGGGGGATGAGTGCGGTGGTCATGGCGGGACTCCTTAGTCCAGGTCCGACTCGTTGCCGCGCAGGAACTTCATCTGGATGAAGGCCACGAGCGCGAGGATGAGGAAGAGGATGACGGCGATGGCCGACGCGTAGCCGAAGTCGGACTCCGTGAACGCCTTCTGCACGATGTAGTACTGGATCACACGGGTCGCGTTGACCGGACCGCCCGCCGTCGTCACCGCGACGGTGTCGAACACCTGGAACGAGCCGATGACCGTGACGACGAGGACCAGGACGAGCACGGGCCGCAGGAGCGGGAGGGTGATCCGCGTGAAGGTCTGGACCGGGGAGGCGCCGTCCAGGTCAGCCACCTCGTAGAGGTGCCGTGGGATGGCCTGCAGGCCCGCGAAGATCAGGAGCGCCGTGTAGCCCATGTGCCGCCACGTGTTGATGAGCGCCTGGGTCGGGATGGCCCATTCCTCGCTCCCGAAGAACGCCACTCGGGGCAGTCCCAGGCCATCGATGAGCTGGTTGACGATCCCGATCTGGTAGTCGAGCATCCAGAACCAGAGGAGCGCCGCGATGACGTTCGACATGAGGTACGGGAGCAGGAGCGTTCCCCGGATCAGGGTGGACTTGGCCACGCGGTCCATGAGCAGGGCGATCCCGAGGGCGAGGACCGTCTGGAGCGCGATGTTGATCACGACGTACTGGGCCGTGACCCCCAGGGCGTTCCAGAACAGCGGGTCCTTGGCCAGCGCCGCGTAGTTCTTGCCCCCGATCCACTCGGGATCCCCGAGGATGCTGTACTCCGTGAAGCTCAGGTAGACGCCGCGGATGGTCGGGACGAGGAAGAAGGCGATGAAGCCGATCATCGCGGGAGCGATGAAGAGCAGTGCGACCTTGAAGTCTCCGCCGAACAGTCCGCTGCCCCGCGGGGTGGAGGCGGCGGTGCCCGCCCGCCGCGGCATGCGTCCGGAGTCCCGGCGGGCCGGGGGTGCTCCTGAGGCGGTGGTGGTGGTCATCGTCGATCCTCCGATGTGACGTGGGTAACAGCTGGAAGGAATCTACACGAGTAACTCAATAACTGGCAAGAGGCGATTGTGGAATTCCGGGGCGAGACGTGAAAGGAGTCTGGCAGATATTGACTCGAGTAACCGGCGCTGCGACACTCGGGGCATGACTTTCCGCCTCGGCATCGTCGGCGCAGGCCAGTTCGCCGGCCAGTTCGCAAAGCTCTTCGCTGCGCACCCGGAGATCTCCTCGGTCCACGTCACGGACGTGCTGCCGGAGCGAGCGGAGGCGCTGGTGCAGCGACTCGGCCTCGACGGCACCCATCCGACGTTCGAGGCGATGCTCGACGACGGCGGGCTCGATGCCGTCGCGATCTTCACCCAGCGCTGGACGCACGGCCCCCTCGTCCTGGATGCACTGCGCGCGGGCAAGCACGTCTACTCGGCCGTGCCCATGGCGATCAGCGAGGGCGAGATCGCCGAGATCATCGAGGCGGTCCGCGAGACCGGGCTGACCTACATGATGGGCGAGACGAGCTACTACAACCCCGCGACCGTCTACGCCCGTGGCCGCCGCGAGGAGGGTGCCTTCGGGCGCATCTTCTACGCCGAGGGCGACTACGTACACGACATGGACCTGGGCTTCTACGAGGCCTACCAGTACTCCGGCGGCGCCGATTGGAAGCGGACCGCGAGCTACCCGCCCATGCTGTACCCGACCCACTCCGTCGGCGGCGTCCTCGGCGCGATCGGCGGCCATGCCGTGAGCGTGAGCTGCATCGGCGTGCGGGACGAGCGCGGGGACGGCGTCTTCGACCGGGACGTGAGCATGTTCGGCAACGACTTCTCCAACGCCACGGCCCTGTTCGAGCTCGCCGGGGGCGGATCCATGCGCATCAACGAGTTCCGCCGGGTCGGCTACCCCTCCCACCTCCGCGAGAGCCGGTTCCGCTTCTTCGGCACCGAGGGAAGCTTCGAGCAGCTCGTCGAGGCCGCGGTGTGGCAGGACAAGGAGGGCTTTGAAGACGTCACAGCCCAGCTCCGGGCCCACCGGACGGTCGACCTCGACGACCCCTCGCTGGCCGACGTCGCCCCGGCGCTGCGCGAGGCCTTCGTCTCGGGGCTCGCCCCGGTGCACGACTCCGGGCGGCTCCCCGCCGAACTGCGCGGCCTGCCCAACGGCCACGAGGGAAGCCACCACTTCCTCGTCGACGACTTCGCCACGGCCGTCAGCCGTGGAACCCTCCCGACCGTCAACGCGTGGGAGGCTGCCCGCTACACGCTCCCCGGCATCGTGGCGCACGAGTCCGCGCTGCGCGGCGGCGAGCGCCTCCCGGTGCCCGACTTCGGGGACGCGCCGATCGCGCTCGAGCGGCGGGGGCCGCGCGGGCTGCTGGACGGGCGCCACTAGCATGGTCGCCATGCCCCATCAGCCTGCGCCTGCCAAGCCGGCCGTCACCCGCAAGGACGTCGCCCGCCTCGCCGGCGTGAGCACCGCCGTCGTCAGCTATGTCATGAACGGCGGGCCCAAGCGCGTCTCACCGACTACCGAGGCCAAGGTGCGCAAGGCGATCACCGCCTTGGGCTACCGCCCCAATGCCGCGGCCCGCGCCCTCAAGCTCGGCTCCTCGGAGATGCTCGGAATGGTGGTGCCGGATGCGACCAACCCGTTCTTCGCCTCGCTCGCGCGGGCCGTGGAGGTCGCCGCCGCCGAGCGCGGATATGCCATGCTGCTCGCCGACTCTGACGGCTCGCTCCGCACCGAGCGGCGCCTCGTCGAGAACCTCGTGAGCCGGCGGGTCGACGGCGTCTTCCTCTGCAGCGTGCTGTTCGATCCTGACCTGACCGACCTCGAGCAGGCCGAGATCCCTGCGGTCCTGCTCAACCACAGCTCCGAGGCCCCCGGGTTCAACTCCGTGGGGGTCGCCTTCCAGGACGGCGCCCGGGCCGCCGTCGAGCACCTCGTGGGGCACGGCCACCGCAGCATCGGCCTCGTGATGGGCACCAACACCGGCGGGGACCTCGATGCGCGCGAAGTCGGCTGGCGGCAGGGTGTGCGGGAGGCAGGCCTCCCTGAAGGGCCGGTGCTGCGTGTGCCCTTCACCCGTGAGGGCGGCTACCGTGCCGGCCGGGACCTCATTGCGGGTGTGGACCGTCCCGCGGCCGTCTTCGTCAGCTCAGACCTCCAGGCGGTCGGGCTCCTGCGGGCGGTCCACGAGGCTGGGCTGAAGATCCCCCAGGACCTCGCGATCTTCTCCTTCGACGGCTCGGCCGAGGCGGAGTACAGCTGGCCCCCGCTGAGCACCGTTGCGCAGCCGATCGAGGCGATGGCCCGCGCCGCCGTGGACGCCCTCATCGACGCCGAGGTAGGGGTGCCCACGCAGAGCCGGATCTTCCCGGCCGAACTCGTGCCCCGGTCGTCCTGCGGCTGCCCCTGAGGGAAGCGGCCGTCAGTCCGGTGCGAGGCGACGGACGACGACGGCGCCCCTCCCCAGCGGCGCCCGGAACACGCTTCGCGTGCTCCGGGCCCCTCGCCTCTGTGGCCCGCCCGGGGGTGGGGCGCCGTCGTCGTGCGTGCCCTGGAGCGGCGAGACCTACTTGCGGAGGTCCGCCGCGATCTGCTGCATGACGCCCGGGTCCGCGAGCGTGGTGGCGTCGCCCGGGTCGCGGCCCTCGGCGACGTCCTTGAGGAGCCGGCGCATGATCTTGCCCGAGCGGGTCTTGGGCAGCTCGGGGACGATGAGGACGTGCTTGGGCTTGGCGATCGGGCCGATCTCCTTGCCCACGTGGTTGCGCAGCTCCGCGGCGGCCTCGTCCCCGCTTCCGGCCTGCGCGTCCGAGCGGAGGATGACGAACGCCACCACTGCCTGGCCGGTCGTCTCGTCCGCGGCGCCCACCACAGCGGCCTCCGCGACCCACGGGTGGGAGACCAGTGCGGACTCGATCTCGGTGGTCGAGAGGCGGTGGCCGGAGACGTTCATGACGTCGTCGACGCGCCCGAGGAGCCAGACGTCGCCGTCTTCGTCCTTCTTCGCGCCGTCGCCGGCGAAGTACATGCCCTCGAAGCGGGACCAGTAGGTGTCCTTGAACCGTTCCGGATCGCCCCAGATGGTGCGGAGCATGGACGGCCAGGGCTCGCGGACCACGAGGAAGCCGCCGTGCCCGTCCGGCACCGACTGGCCGTTCTCGTCCACCACGTCCACGGCGATCCCGGGGAGCGGGACCTGCGCCGAGCCGGGCTTGGTAGCGGTGATGCCGGGGAGCGGGGCGATCATGATGGCGCCTGTCTCGGTCTGCCACCACGTGTCCACGATCGGGGCCTCGCCGCCACCGATCACGTCCCGGTACCACATCCACGCCTCGGGGTTGATCGGCTCGCCGACCGAGCCGAGGACCCGGAGGGAGGAGAGGTCGAAGCCGTCCGGGATCTCGCGGCCCCATTTCATGAAGGTCCGGATCGCGGTGGGCGCCGTGTAGAGGATGGAGACCTTGTACTTCTGCACGATCTCCCACCAGCGGCCCTGGTGCGGGGCGTCCGGGGTGCCCTCGTACATGACCTGGGTCGCGCCGTTGACCAGGGGCGCGTAGGCCACGTAGGAGTGCCCGGTGACCCAGCCGACGTCGGCTGTGCACCAGTACACGTCCGTCTCGGGCTTGAGGTCGAACACTGCGGAGTGGGTGAACGCCGTCTGGGTCAGGTAGCCGCCGGTGGTGTGGAGGATGCCCTTGGGCTTCCCGGTGGTGCCCGAGGTGTAGAGGATGAACAGCGGGTGCTCGGCGTCGTGCCCCACGGCGGTGTGCTCGGGGGAGGCGGCCTCGAGCAGCTCGGACCAGTGCAGGTCACGGCCCTCGGTCCAGGCGACGTCCTCGCCGTTGCGGCGCACGACGACGACGTTCTGCACCGTGTGCCCCGGCGCCTCGAGCGCTGCGTCCACGGCGGGCTTGAGCGAGGACGGCTTGCCGCGGCGGAACGTGCCGTCCGCGGTCACGACGAGCTTGGCCTCCGCGTCGTCGATCCGGGAGCGGAGCGCATCCGCGGAGAAGCCGCCGAATACGACGGAGTGGACCGCGCCGATGCGGGCGCACGCGAGCATGGTCACGACGGCCTCGGGGATCATCGGCAGGTACACCGCGACCCGGTCGCCCTTGGCCACGCCGAGGGCCTCGAAGGCGTTCGCGGCCCGCTTGACCCGCTCGGTCAGCTCGGCATAGGTGATCGTCTCCGTGTCGCCGGGCTCGCCCTCGAAGTGGATTGCCACGCGGTCGCCGAGGCCGTTCTCGACGTGCCGGTCAAGGGCGTTGTACGCGGCGTTGACCTCCCCGCCCACGAACCACTTTGCGAACGGCGGCTCGGACCAGTCGAGGGTCTGCTCGAAGTCCTTCGACCAGGTGAGGAGGCTGCGCGCCTGCGCGGCCCAGAACGCCTGACGGTCGGCGTCGGCCTCGGCGTAGATCTCCGGGCCGAGGTTCGCCGCGGCCGCGAACTCGGCCGACGGCGGGAACTGACGCTCCTCGTGGAGCAGGTTCTCGAAGGCGTCTCCCTTGACGGTTTCCTGGGACATGGGCGTCCTTTCGGCTCGTTCTTCGCAACGTCCAGCGACGGCGCCCGCACGCCGCTGCGGGCCGCATAGGCTCGCATCCGGACGTGAGGGGGCGCACATCTCTGCCTGTGTACACCCTAGTCCTCGGAAGGCAGCGGGAGAGTTGCATGCGTCACACTCAGGCGGCGGGCGGGCGCATTCCTGCGGTGGGCGGTAGGCGCCCGACGCCGAGCGGCGCCTCCCGCTCGCCGCTCGTCTAGGTGGGTGTGCTCGGGTTGGCTAGGCTGAATCGCAGGATGAGGAGAAGGAGAGACTCATGACCGACCCCAGCCAGACCCCTGCAGCGGAGCATCGGAACGAGGCCGTGCTCGGGCCGTTCACCCTGCGCGACGTGACCCTTCTGGGCGGCGTGCTCATAACGTTCATCGGATCGCTCCTGCCACTCATCCAGCGCAACGCCCTGCTGAACCTGTGGAACGCGCAGAACCTGTTCTTCCTCGCGGTCGGCTTCCTCGTCCCCGCTGCCGCAGCGGCTCTGTTCGTGTGGCGCCGCCTCGAACCCCGCCGGTCGCTGCGGGTCGGGTCCCTGTCCGTGGACCAGTTCGCGTCCGTCTCCGCGGTGCTGTGCTGCTCGTACTACTTCGTCTTCACCGTCACAACACTCACGCCGGGCGCGGTCGTCGGGCTCCTGGGCGCCGCTGCGCTCGTCGCCGCCACCACTGCGGCCCGGCTCATCCCGCCGTTCGCCGGTGACTTCGACGGCCGTGCTGCCACTCCCGCGCACATCGTGGCCCGCGACGCCGTCGCCCCCGTCCACCGGCACACGGGCCAGATGGCCGCCGTCCCAGCCGGCACGGCGGCCGCGCCATGGGCCGGCCACGGGGCCGACCCCATGGCCGCGGGCTCCGGGGCCTTCCCCGTCGAGCCTGTCGGCGCTGGACCTGTTGGCGCTGCACCTGTTGGCGCTGCACCAGCAAGAGGGGAGCACCCGTCCGAGGAGGCTGCGAGCGCCGAGACCGCGGCCGCCCCGGCACTCGGCGACGAACTCTCGACTGCTCGACCGGTGGGTCCGGGCCCCGCTGGTGAAGAACCCCTTGGTGCAGAACGCCTCGGCGCAGAGCCTGCGGGCGGAACGCAGGCTCCTTCGGAGTCCACGGCGGACGAGCCTGAGGGACCTGCACCCGTGGACGCCGGGCCTCTGGACGCCGCGCCCGAGGAGAGCTCCTTCGGCCTGGCGGATGGCGAAGCGTACGGTTCCCCAGCCCCCGAGGCGCCCGCCACCGCGGCCTTCCCCGTGGCCGGTGCCGGGCCGGGCGAGGGCGTGGCGGGAGGTGCCGACGAGCCCCACCAGCAGTTCGAGGCGTTCTGGTTCGCGGTCAACCACCCGCGCACCGCCGTCGACCCCATGACCGGCGACCCCCTCTTCGTCCTCGAGCCCGGACAATGGATCCTCGCTCTCCAGGACCGTGGCCACGAGTTCGTCGTGCAGAACACGGACGGGCGGATCGGCGTCCTGCGCGAGCTGTCCGGAATCGAGCGGGGCTGAGCGCGGCCCGGGCAGGTGGCGGCCGTGGGGCCACCGCCGAGTCCCCCCTCGCACTGAAGCGCAGGGCACGGAAGATCCACCGTGTCCTCGCTGAGGCGTACCCGTACGCCCACGCCGAGCTGGACTTCCGCAACCCCTTCGAACTGCTCGTCGCCACGGTCCTGAGCGCGCAGACCACGGACGTCCGGGTCAACCAGGTCACGCCCGAGCTGTTCCGCAAGTACCCGGACCCACGGGCCATGCACGAGGCCGAGCTCGCGGACATCGAGGAGATCATCCGCCCCACGGGGTTCTTCCGGGCGAAGGCGCGCAGTGTCCACCACCTCTCGCAGAAGATCGTCGACGAGTTCGACGGCGCCGTCCCCGGAAGGCTCGAGCAGCTCGTCACACTGCCGGGCGTGGGACGGAAGACGGCGAACGTCGTCCTGGGCAATGCCTTCGGTGTCCCGGGCATCACCGTGGACACGCACTTCGGACGGCTCGCCCGGCGCTTCGGGTGGACGGGGTCGGAGGATCCGATCGTCGTCGAGCGGGACGTCATGGAGCTCTTCGAGCGCCGCGACTGGACGATGCTCTCGCACCGTGTGGTGTTCCATGGCCGGCGGGTGTGCCTCTCCCGCAACCCCGCCTGCGGCGCCTGTCCGGTCGCCCCGCTCTGCCCGTCCTTCGGCATCGGCGAGACCGATCCCGGGAAGGCAAGGAAGCTTCTGCGCTTCGAGCTCGCTCCGGGCCGCGAGGGGCTCCACGCCGAGATGGTCGCCAATGCTGCGAGCGCGGCCTCGATCCGCCAGCGGACTGAGGCCGCAGCGTCTGCCGCTGCGGCCGGGCCTGTCGGCGGTGAACCCGCAGGCGGCCCCGGAAGCGGCCCCTCCGGGAACCGAGGCCTCACGAACGGCGGCCCGGGGACCGGCGGCACCGGAGACAGGGAGGTCGCGCAGTGAGCTCCGGGGCGGTGGACGCCCGTGCCGACCTCGAAAGGATCGTCGCCGACATCCAGGCTGGCCGGACGGACCCGTTCGACCGCCGCTGGCATCCCCGCACCCTCACGGGGGACTTCCGGCGGGCCGCCGTCCTCGTGCTCTTCGGGGCGCTCGACGACGTGCTGGCAGCGTCCGCCCGTCCGATCGCGCCAGCGGAGCTGGATGTCCTCCTCCTTGAACGCGCCGCGACGCTCGGTTCCCACCCGGGCCAGGTGGCCTTCCCCGGGGGCAGCCTGGACCCTGAGGACGCCTCGCTCGTGGAGTGCGCCCTCCGCGAGGCGGAGGAGGAGACCGGCCTCGACCCCTCCGGGGTCCACATCCTCGGGGAGCTCCCGCCGCTCGGCATGGCCTACACCGGCTTCCTGGTCTCGCCGGTCGTCGGCTGGTGGGCGTCGCCGTCGCCGGTGGACGTCGTCGACTTCGGAGAGTCTGCTCAGGTGTTCCGGAGCCCGGTCCGCGACCTCCTCGACCCGGACAACCGGGTCATGGCTGTTCTCAACCGACGGGGGTCCCGGTTCGCGAGCCCGGCCTTCACCGTCAACGGGGTGCTCGTCTGGGGCTTCACGGCCATGGTGCTGGACTCGCTCTTCGAAGCCCTCGGGTGGGCGGTTCCCTGGGACCGGACGCGCGAACAGCCTGTCGAGCCCCAGATTTGACGCCCGGGCGGCCGGCCCGAGCTCATGCCGCCGGCACCAGCGGCCTCGCTGGAGGCTTCGGCCCGAAGACCGCCGCATTCTCGACGCGGTCCACCCAGTAGTTCTCGTCGAGGTCGGCGGCTTCGGCGACCTTGCCGGCTCGTTCCACCGTGTCCCCGAGCCGGCCCGGGAGGCGGATCTGGGCCCCGGTGCCGAAGACCCCGCTCACGGTCGCGGCCTTGAGGTCCACGGAGAGTCCGCCCCCGAGCTGCAGGGTCGTATCCTCACGTGAGCCGGACTCCCCGGCACGAGGCCCTTCGCCGGTGGCTTCCGCGGACCCTTCGACTGCCGGCGGGACGATCTGCTTGGCGATGCGCGTGAGAGGTTCCTTCGACTGCTCAGCCAGCCGCGCCGCCGGCGTGTCCCTGCCGCGCTCGGCCGCGCGGGCCACGATCTGCGCTGGCGTGCCGGCCACGGGCCCGGACCGCCCGCCCGCCCCGACCGGGCCCGGGAGGGCCGCCGCGTGGGCAAGGGCCCGGCGGACGCCGGGCACGTCCCTCCGCCAGCCCAGGACGAGGGCGCGCTGCGCTGCGGCTTCACCTGCGCGCCCGGCGAGAGCGGCCATGGACTTGTCGAGCAGCTTGGCGAGGGCGGCGACGGGTCCTTGGGTGAGGAAGGAGAAGGCCCAGCTGTCGGTCGCCCTGCCTGCCCAGTCCGCGGCGGCCCAGACGCGCCGGGTCGTGCCGGGGAACCGGCCGGTCGCCCATGTGGACATCCGGCCCGCGAGTGCTTCCAAGGCGTCCTTGACCCGCTTGACCTTGTCCGCGATCGTCCGGGCCAGCGTGGCCAGCTTCTCGAAGAGGACCTTGAGCCTCCATGCCGTGGTCCCGATCCGCGCGGCAGCTGCCGTCCCGGCGGCCAGTGCGCCCACGCCGAACGTGAGTGCGGAGACCGCGGCCCCGACCACGGCGCTGATGGCGGTGTCCCGGGCGAGCTCGAGGATCTCGTTCTGCAGCTCACGGTGAGTCGTCTCGATGTGCTCTGCGAGCTCTGCGCACGAGCTGGCGAGCTCTTCGGCGCCTCTGCCCAGGCCGCTGAGGCCGTCTTCGAGGTCGCGTGAACGGCTCACTGCGGCGGCCGCCATCGGTCCCGCCATCCGGTCGAGGATCCCCCGCGCGGCTGCCATCGACGACGCCCGGGTGGCGGCGAGCGCCCCTGCGAGGCAGGACCACTGGGCGGATGCCCGCCGCAGGGCACCGGCGTCGCCGTTCGGCCAGACGACACCGGTTGCCTGGACGAGTACGGAGGTGATCGGGTCCGGGTGGGCGAACGGGAGGCCGCCCGCGGCCTGGGGCACCGTGGGCCGCGGCGCTGTCCCGTGCGATGCCATCGGGGCGGGTCCCGGGACGGGCGCGTCGCCGAACCAGTGTTCGCTCGCATGGTAGCCGGCAGCCGCCTCGTTGAGGGCGTGGACGTGGCCGCCCAGATGGTCCGCGAGCTCCGCAGTGAGGCCCAGGAAGCGGGACGCGGCAGGATCGTACGCGGCTGCCCAGTCGGACCCGGCCGGATCGAAGCCGGCCATCCCTCCACTGGCCGCAAGCCCCGTCGCGAGCGCCTCGACCGCCCGGTGGACCTGCTCTTGGGCGGAGGCGGTGTGCTCTGCCCCCTCGGCAATCCTCTGCGGATCGACTGCGATGACCGTCATCCTTGCCCTTCCCCCGCCTGCTGTGACGTGACCACGCTAGGACGAGGTCGCGGCCGACCGCGCCAGTGAAGACCCGGATGTGGACAACCGGGCTCTTTCCGCCCGCCTGTGGAGGACAAGTGCTACTTGGCCTGGTCGTAGGACTCCACCACGGCCACGCTCAACGGGAACTCGACTGGAGCTCCCGGGAACAGGAGCCGCCCGGCCGCCCCCGCCGCCTCCTCGACGGCCTTGGCGCACTCGGCCACCGCGGCGTCCTCGGCGTGGACCATGACCTCGTCGTGCAGGAAGTACACGAGTTCGGCCGTGAGGCCGCGTTGCGCGATCCTGCGGAGACGGACCCTCAGCTCGGCCATCCAGCATTCGGCCCACTCGGCCGCCGTTCCCTGGACGACGAAGTTGCGGGTGAACCGTCCCCGGTCGCGGGCCAGGGCGTCGGCCCTGCGCTGCTCGTCCGCGGACGCCGTGCGCTGGGAGCGCACCCACCTCTCGGAGGGCGCGGGCGTGCTCCGCCCGAGGTGCGTCGAAACCGTGAGGCCGCGTTCGCCGTCGCGCGCCGCCTGCTCCACGAAGCGGACGGCGCGCGGGTACAGCCGGGTGAGCTGCGGCATCAGCCGGCCCGATTCCCCGGTCGTCGCGCCGTAGATCGCGCCCAGGAGGGCGACCTTGGCCTGCGCCCGGTCCCCGCCGAAGCCGGCCTCGGCGATCCCCGCGTAGAGGTCCCGGCCGCGCGCTGCCGCAGCCATCGGCTCGTCCCCGGCGAGGGCTGCGAGGACCCGCGGCTCGAGCTGGGACGCGTCCGCGACGATGAGCCGGTGGCCGGGCAGTGCACGGGCCGCGGAGCGCACGTCCCCCGGGATCTGCATCGCACCGCCGCCCCGGGATGACCATCTCCCCGTCACGACCCCGCCCACCACGTACTCGGGCCGGAACCTCCCGTCGCTGACCCAGGCGTCGAGCCACGCCCACCCGTTTGCCGAGAGCAGCCGTGCCATCTTGCGGTACTCGAGCAGCGGCCCGATCGCGGGGTGGGTGAACTCCCGCAGCTCCCAGGCCCGGGTGGTCCGGGCATCGATGCCTGCGCGGTGGAGTGCGCGCATGAGCTCCTGGGGCGAGTCCGGGTTGAGCTGTGGCGCGTTGAGGAGGGCTCGCAGCTCTGCGGCCTTCGCCTCCAGGAGTGCGGGCCGGGCTCCGTTCGACGGGCGCGGGCCCAGCCGCTCGCGGAGCAGGGCGTCGTGCACGCCGGTGTCCCACGGCACTCCGGCGTGCTGGATCTCGGTTGCGATGAGGGAGCCCGCAGACTCCGCGGCGAGCAGGAGCGCGAGCCTCGCCCGCGCAGGCGAGCGGCCGACGGCAGCGAGCTGGGCGGCCAGCTCGGCGCGCAGGTGCCCAGGGCTCGGCCCGGGAGGGGGTCCCGGCTCGAAGAGGGACCCTTGGAGCTGCGAGACGGCCGACGGCGGGAGGCTGCCGGGCGCTGTCGGCACGCCGTCCGTGGTGATCCCGTCGAGCGGCGTGTAGTCCGTGACCCGGGCAGAATTGCGCAGGATCGCCGCGCACAGCGAGAGGTCGTGGCAGCGTCCGACGTCCGCTCCTGCGGCGAGGAGCGCGGGGTAGGTCTCGGCAGTGCGCAGCCAGGCCCAGCGGGGGCGCTCCGCGGTCTCGATGCGCCGCACCGCCGTGGCGAAGTCCTGGGCGGAGACTTCCTCGGGGGAATCGGCCGGCGTGCCGGCCGCATCGAGCCGCTGGAGCACGGCGCCGCCGTCCGCGGAACTGGCGACGAGTCGGTACATGGGCCTCATTCTCCCTGAACGCCACGGGCGCCCGAGCCGGGCCAGATCAACGGCCATTCCTCCTCCACAGGTGCACGTGTCGGCGTGTTGTCCACATATCGCGCGGGCCCCGTTCCGTTGCCCTGCGCATCCCCGGAAGGGTGAGGTCCATGGCGATCGAACAGTCAGCCGGAGGCCCGGCCGGGCCCTGGCTCCCCCCGGACGGCACAGCCGTGTGCTGCGTCACCGCGGACCAGGCGCTCCTCGAGGAGTGTGCCCGCGCGGCCGCTGTCGCGGGCGTCCCGTTCGAGGCAGCCCCGACAGCGGAGCAGGCCGAGGGCCTGTGGTCCCGCAGCGACATCGTGCTGCTCGGGGCGGACGTGCACGAGGTGCCGCCCCAGCGGCGCAGCTCGACGGTGCTCGTGGCCCGGGGGGCGGACCGGGCACAGCTGTGGCAGCGTGCCGCCGCGCTCGGGGTCGAGCACGTCGCAGAGCTGCCCGACGCCGCGGGCTGGCTCGTGGAGTTCCTGGGCCGCCGCCGGGCGGACGGGCCTGCGGGCGCGGTCCTCGGCGTGCTGGGAGGGTGCGGCGGAGCCGGAGCCTCGACCGCGGCCGCCCTGCTCGCAGGTGCATGCGCCCTCGCGGGATCCTCCACCCTGCTGGTCGACGGCGACAGGCTCGCAGGAGGGCTCGAGGCTGCCCTGAGCGAGCACCCTCCCTCGGGGCTGCACTGGCCGGACCTGGTCGGTGCGAGCGGTCAGATCAATCCTGGGCAGCTCAGCGGTTCCGTGCCACAGCTGGGGGGACTGTCAATGCTCTCGTGGCCCGCGGGAGCGCAGCGCGCCGCCCGCGTCCCCGCCTCCGTCGTGTCCGGGGTCCTGGACGCCGCGCGATCGGCCTATGACCTGGTCGTCGTCGACATCGGCCGGGGCCGGGAATCCCTGGAGGACTTCGCGTGGTCGAGCGACAGGCTCCTGATGGTTGTCCCTGGCCGTCTGGGGGCTGTGCTTTCGGCTGCACAGCTCATCCACGAGCTCCCGCCGGTCCCGCTCGGAGCGGTGGTCCGCGGACCGTTCGCCGAGGGGATCGACGCCGAGCAGATCTCGGAGGCAGTCGGCTGCCCCCTTGCGGCCCGGCTCCCACGGCTGCGAGGAGCTGGCGCCGCCGCCGAGGCAGGCACCCTGCTCTCGCTCGCGCGCCTTCGCCGTGTACGGAGCTTCGCAGCCCAGGTCCTCGAGGCCTTTCCAGAGCGACCGGACGAGCCTGCGGCGGCGCCCTCGGTCGGACGGGTCCGGAGGGACGGCCGGTGAGGGGCCAGCGGCGGGTCGACGACGGCCTGCTCGACGAGGTGCGCCGTGCGGTGCTCGCGGAGCCCGGGCCTGTGACGGCAGCAGGGATCGCCGCCGCCGTGCGCGGCACCGGCCGCCTCCTCGGAACGGCTGGCACGCTGGCCGCGGTGGAGCTCATCTCGGCCGAGCTGAGGGGCCTCGGTCCCCTCCAGTGCGTTGCCGACGACCCGGAGGTGACTGACATCTTCGTCAACAGTCCAGACCAGGTATGGATCGACCGCGGCCGCGGCCTCGAGGCCAGCGGGATCGCCTTTCCCACTGAAGACGCGGTCCGGGCGCTGGCAGTCAGGCTCGTGGCTGCAGGCGGACGGCGGCTTGATGACAGCAGTCCGTGCGTGGACGTGCGCCTGAGCGGAGGCTACCGCGTGCACGCCGTCCTTCCGCCAGTCTCGACCTCCGGGACGCTCCTCTCCGTGCGCATCCGGAGGGAGCATTCGGTCACCTTGGACGAGCTCGAGGCCTCGGGAGCGCTCCTGGCCGACCAGCGCGGGGTGCTCGAGGCCCTTGTACGCCAGGGAAGGAGCTTCCTCGTCAGCGGCGCCACCGGATCGGGCAAGACGACGCTGCTGACCACACTCCTGTCCCTTGTTCCGGACGAGCAGCGTGTTGTGCTCGTCGAGGATGCTGCTGAGCTCGCCCCCGAACACCCTCACACGGTGACCCTCGAGGCGCGCCACGGCAACGTCGAGGGCGCGGGCGGCGTGGGCCTGGCCGAGCTTGTCCGCCAGGCATTGCGCATGCGGCCCGACTGGCTGGTGGTGGGTGAATGCCGCGGCGCCGAGGTGCGCGAGCTCCTCTCGGCGCTCAACACGGGACACAGCGGGGCAGGCACCGTTCACGCCAACACCGCGGGATCCGTGGCCGCCAGGATCGCCGCTCTCGGTGCCCTCGCCGGCATGAGTCCCGACGCGACGGCATTGCAGGCGGCGACTGCTCTGGAAGCGGTCATCCATCTCGAGCGGACGCCCGAGGGCCGCAAGGTGGCTGCAATCGCCGTGGTGGGTGAGCAGGGGGGCCGGCTCACGGTGACGGATGCGCTAGTACGCGCCGGAGCCTGGGCCGGGGCACCCGAGCGGGGCAGATGCCGCCGCGGACCGGGATGGCCCGCGCTCGCACGCCTCCTTGGACTGCCCTCCGTTGACGGCCCGGTCCCCGAGGCGGCGTCGTGAGCGCCTTCCCCGCCGGCCCGGCACTCGTGGCTGCGGCGCTCTTCTGGACGGTCCTGCTCGGCTGGCCGCAACTGCGGGCTGCCCGGATCCTCGACGTCCTCCGGGGCGGGGCAGGGGCCGGGCCGGGACGCGCGCGAGGAACAGCGGTTCCGCAGTGGAGCAGCGGGAACCCCTGGACCGCGCTCCGGAGGCCGGGGCCCCGCCACCGGAGCGGTGACCATCTCCATGCCCTGGCCGCACTCATGGGCCAGCTTTCGGCGCTGCTGCGGGCGGGACGCTCTCCGGACCAGATGTGGGGGCAGGCCGTGGCCGCCCTCGAGCGGACCGGTGGTGCGGGTGGGAACGAGCAGCACACCGGCTCGCCACACGGCATCCGGCCGGGTGCCGCCGGCCCCGAGGAGGGGGCGGTCGACGTCTTGAAGGCGGCAGCCCGGGCTGCTGCGCTCGGGCGTCCCGTCAGCGAAGCCATCAGGACGGCCGCCGCCGCGAGGACATCTGGCAGGAATCAGGCAGCCTCGAAGGCACCGGGGCCCGGTGCGCAGCGTCCCGGTCTGGGCCGTTCCGCCCCCGGTGCGGGGCGCGGGGGGCACGGTGCCTTGGACACCGCTGTGTGGCTCAGCGTCGCAGCCTGTGTTGAGACGGCGGAGTCCTCGGGCGCACCGCTCGCGGCTGTCCTCGACCGCCTGGCAGTCCAGCTCGAATCGGACGCAGACGCCGCTGCGGCCCGAGCTGTGGCTCTGGCCGGTCCCCAGGCAACCGCCAAGGTCTTGGGGCTCCTGCCTCTGGCCGGTCTGGGGATCGGGATGCTGATGGGCGTGGATCCGCTGGGCCTGCTGCTCTCGACACCACTGGGGATGGCCTGCCTGGGGACGGGGATCGCCCTGGCCCTCCTCGGCCGGGCGTGGTCCGCCCGCCTTGTCCGGAGCGCATCGGAGGAACGGTGAGCACCGTGGTCCTCTCCATCGTCGCCGCACTCGGTGCGACCCTTCTCGCCATGGGCAGCCCGCGGCTCCGTCTCCATCACATCGTGGGAACGGGTTCCCCCTGTCACAGTGCTGCCAGCACGGTCATCCCGGGGGCACACGCTCCCGGCGCTGCTTCTGCGGACCTCGACTCGGCCCTCATGCTCGAGCTCGTGGGCGCCATGCTCCAGAGCGGGCTGGCGCTGCCGCGCGCACTCGAGGTCGTGTCGCGGGCCTGTCCTGGCCCATCATCGCCTGTTCTCGCGCGGGCGGCGGCGGCGCTTGGGCTGGGCGTCGACTGGCAGAGCGCCTGGCCTGCGGGCGACCGGGTGGAGGCCGTCGCGGAGGTCAGGGAAGCCCTCCGGTTCGCGGCGGCAACGGGAGCGCCTTCGGCCGGGCTCCTCTTCGCCCGGGCCCGCCAGCTGCGGCGCCGCCGCCATCGCGAGCTCGAGCGTCGGGCTGCGGCCCTGGGCGTGCGCCTCGTGGTTCCGCTCGGCGCGTGCTCACTGCCGGCCTTCCTGTGTCTGGGGGTCGTTCCGGTGTTCCTGGCGATGTTTCCCAGCGGCTGAACGGGCGTCCGGGTTACGCGGCGCGGACGGCCGCACCAAGTTCCTGTCGGACCATTCCGGCAGGTCGGCCCCGGCAGGGGTCCAGACCCGCAGCGCGGGCCACCACCACGGTCGCCTTCTGGAGGCGGCAGAGCAGAGGAGGAACCATGACCGCAGCAGTATCCGCCGCGGGAGCGGGCGCGTGTCCCACCGGGACCGTGCCGAGCACCACTGGAGATCCGCGACGCCCGGGGGCAGCGGTCCCAAGCCTCGCGCATGTGGGCTCCGAAGCTCCCAACCCGGAGAGCACGGATCCACAGAGCACCAGCCGAGGGGCCGGGCACCCAGTTCCGGAAAGCCGAGGGGCCGGGCACCCAGATCCGGAAAGCCGAGGGGCCGGGCGCCCAGAGGCGCGACGCCCGGATCCGCAGGGCCAAGACCCTGAGCGCCGAACACCCGGGCAGCCCGTTCCCTCTGACCGTCACGGCGGTGCGCGCGTGATCGAACTGTTCCCCGGCGCCGCGGCCGGCGCTCCCGCGCGAGGCTGGGCTGGCTCTGGAGGACCGGGAGACGGTCTCGGTAGGGGAATCGAGGTCCCGTTGGGCACGAGCGCCGCAGTGGCCCGCGCTGCCTTCGGTTCCCGGACCCCCGCCGCTCGGAGGCCCTCCGTGCTCCGAGCCGTCCGCCGCATCCGGCGCCGGATGGCAGTCCAGCGGGAGCTCCTGCGTCTCTGGCTCGGCCGGAGGATGGTCGGCGAGCAGGGGATGGCCACCGCGGAATACGCCATCGCGACGATCGCCGCCGTAGCCTTCGCGGGCCTTCTCGTCGTCATCATGCGCAGTGATGAAGTGCGAGGGTTCCTGCTCAACATCATCCGAGCGGCTCTGGCGCTCCCATGAGGTGTGTCCGCGGGGCTCGGGGCCCGGGCACGGGTGCCGCGGCCCCGCGGGGTGCTGGGCGCCGGGCGGCGAGGAGTGTACGGCTCCAGGCTCTGCGGGGCGCGGGGAGCCCGAGCCTGCGAGGTCCCGTTCACCCTACGCCGAGGGCGGCGGCGCGGGAGGAGTCGGAGGGTGCCGTGACCGCGGAGTTCGCAGTCGCACTCCCGGCAGTGATCGCCCTCGTCGCTGTCCTCGTGGGCAGCGCCTTGGCCGGAGTGAGCCAGATCCGTGCCGAAGAGGCCGCAAGGGCAGCGGCGCGGGGAATGGCGAGAGGCGAGCCGCCTGCGGAGGTCGCCCGGGAAGTGTCCCGGGTGGCCGGTGCCGACGCCGTCCATCACGTCAGTTCCTCAGGCACACTCGTCACGGTGACCGTGACGGTTCCGGTGCCGGGTGCGTGGGGGAGCGCCGCGGGACTCCGCGCCATCGCTGCGGCGACACTCAGCCACGAAGGGACGCCCTGACATGCCCTCCCCTCGGACGGTCGCACCGCGAACGGAACGGGAACGGGGTGCGGGGACGATCCTCGCACTCGGGCTCGGGCTGCTCCTTGTCCTCGGATGCGGTGCCGTAGCCCTGTTCGGGCAGGCTCTCGCTGCCTCGGCGAGGGCCGCGGGGGCAGCCGACCTCGCGGCCCTCGCGGCGGCGGACGCCGAACGGGGACTCACATCGGGGCCCGCCTGCGGTGCCGCGCAACGCGTGGCTCAGGCGAACGGCGCAGAACTCGTCGTCTGCGAGGTCGAGGCCCCCAGGAGCGCAGTGCGGGTCATCGTCCAGATCGAGACGGGTGCACCGTGGGATCCGGTGCGCGGCCGGGCACGGGCTGGGCCGCCTCCCTGAGCCGAGCGTGACCGGCCGGGTCCTCGCCCGCGCCTCGGGAGTGGGCGAGCACCGTGGCGAGGAGGGCCGAGGCGCCCGACTTGTCGAGCGGATTGTTCTTGTTGCCGCACTTCGGGCTCTGGACGCACGAGGGGCAGCCCGTCTCGCACTCGCACGCCTCGATGGCCGCGAGCGTCGCCGCCAGCCAGTCGCGCATCCGGTCGAAACCACGCTCCGCGAAGCCGGCTCCCCCTGGGTGCCCGTCGTACACGAAGACGGTCGGCTCCTCGGTGTCGGCATGGAGGGCGGTCGACACGCCGCCCACGTCCCACCGGTCACTTGACGCGACAAGCGGCAGGAGCCCGATCGCAGCATGCTCCGCAGCGTGCAGGGCCCCTGGGAACTGGGCCGCGATGAGCCCGGCACCTGCGAGCGTCGGCTCCGGGATGGTGAGCCAGACGGACTTCGTGAACAGTTCCCGTGCGCCGAGTTCGAGGGGCTCCTCACCGAGGACTTCGTTCGAGACGAGGGCCTTGCGCTGGAAGGAGACGACCTGCGTCGTGACCTTCACCTCCCCGAAGTGCACTCCCACCGGACCCCACTGCTCGCTGCGCTGCGTGCTCAGGACGTCCACGGTCGTGAGGTCCCGTGCAGTCGTGTAGTAGTCCGGGTTGACCCTGCGCACCACCACGCAGCGATCGGCCTCATTGAGCTCTTCCACGAGATAGCTCGCGCCCTGGTGCACGTAGATCGCGCCCTCATGCGCCTGGTAGTGGGTCTGGGGCGAATCCATCGAGCCCAGGAGGAGGCCGGTCTCCGCTTCGATGATGCTCACGGGACCGCCTCCGTCCGCCCGGAGGTTCACCATGCCCGCGGCGCTCTCGGAATGGGTCCAGAACCAGCCGGACGGGCGCCGGCGCAGGTAGCCCTGGGCCTCGAGCTGGCCCAGCAGCGACTCCGTGGTGGGGCCGAACAGGGCAAGGTCAGCGGTTGTCAGCGGCTTCTCCGCTGCCGCGGCGCACAGGTGCGGGCCGAGCACGTAGGGATTCGACGGGTCGAGGACCGTCGCCTCTATCGAGACGTCGAAGATCGCCTCCGGATGGTTGACCAGATAGGTGTCGAGGGGGTCGTCGCTTGCCACGAAGGCAGCGAGCGCCTCCTGGCCCGCCCGGCCGGCCCGCCCGATCTGCTGGAACAGCGATGCCCGGGTCCCCGGCCAGCCCGCAACGAGCACGGCGTCGAGGCCCGCCACGTCGATCCCGAGCTCGAGGGCCGAGGTGCTCGCCACTCCGAGGAGCTCGCCGGACCGGAGCCGGCGCTCGAGCTCGCGGCGTTCCTCGGGCAGGTAGCCGGAGCGGTACGCGGCGACCCGCGACGGCAGGCTGGGATCCACCTCGTCCAGATGCCGTTGGGTGATCGAGGCGATGGCTTCGGCCCCTCGCCGGGACTTGATGAAGGCAATGGTGCGGACCCTGGCCGCGACGAGGCTGGCCAGGAGGTCGGAGACTTCAGCGATCGCCGTCCGGCGCTGCGGCGCGCCGTTCTCGCCGTGTGCCTCGGTGAGCGCCGGCTCCCAGAAGGCGACCTCAGTGGCTCCGTGGGGCGATCCGTCCTGGGTGACGGCCACGACCGGGGAGCCGATGAGCCGCCCGACCGACGACTCCGGATCACCAGAGGTTGCCGACGCGGCGATGAACACGGGGGAGGAGCCGTAGTGGGAGCACACCCGCCGCAGGCGCCGCAGGAGGTTGGCCACGTGGGATCCGAAGACACCCCGGTAGGAATGGGCCTCGTCCACGACCACGTAGCGCAGCCGGCGGAAGAACCCCGCCCACCAGGCGTGGTTGGGGAGGATGCCGAAGTGCAGCATGTCCGGATTCGCGAGGATCACGTTGGCGTGGTCGCGGATCCACCGTCTCGCGGACGTGTCCGTGTCCCCGTCATAGGTCTCCGCGCGCAGAGTCGGCAGTCTCAGCGAGCGGAGCGCCGCGAGCTGGTCCGCGGCCAGCGCCTTGGTCGGCGAGAGGTAGAGGACTGCGGCGCCATCGTCATGGATGCGCCCCGGTTCCGCCGCGACCCTGAGCTCAGAGCGGTGCACCGCGTCCAGCGCCGGAAGCTGGTAGGCAAGCGACTTGCCCGAGGCCGTCCCGGTTGCGAGGACCACGTGGGAGCCCGCGTGTGCGAGGGAGGCCGCCTCCGCCTGATGCGTGTAGGGCATGCCGATCCCCAGACGGGCGTACGCCGCGACGAGGTCCGGGTGCACCCACTCCGGCCACGGGGCGTGCTGCGCCGCGCGGGCGGGGAGAGTGCGGACGTGGCGCAGCTCCGCGGGCTCGGCCGAACGGCCGAGCAGCGGGACGAGCGAATCATGAGCAGCCACGGGAGCATTCTGCCAGCCGGGCCGCTCTGCGGGAGAAGGGTGTCAGTCGCTGAGCGAGGAGCCCGCGCTCGTGCCGGGATTGCCGAGCACGAGCACGCCGGAGACGTCGCTCCAGCCCAGGTGGTGGTAGAGGTGCTGTCCGTCGGTCGAGGCGATCAGGAGTCCTTGGTCCAGGCCGTGCTCGCTCACGGCGGCAGTCAGGGCGCGCATCACGAAGCTCCCCAGCCCGCGGCGGCGGAACGCGGGCTCGGTGACGATCCGGTCGAAGACGGCGTAGCCCCGCACGACTGCGACGTGTCCACTCGCTGCGAGCGCACCGCCCTCGCCTGTGACGGTGACTGCGGCGCTGTGGTCCTGGATGTCCGTGGTGTGCTTGAGCTCGTCGTCATTGAGCCACGGGTCCTCGACGTCCTTGTCCGCGAAGTCCATGACCATGAGCTCCTGCTCTGCGCTGAGGACCTGGAGGCCATGCTTCTCGGCCAGGGCACGGTACGCGACGTGGTCCTCCGTCAGCACCGTCAGGATGCGGGCGGGGGTCTCGGCGACGAACGAGGCGAGGGCGCCGAACTCCTCGTCGCTGGGGTTGGCCGCGAACGCTTCCCAGTCCCCGGACCTGTCGGTGAGGAGAGCGGCCTTGAACGAGCCGACGTCCCGCAGGTCGTATCCACGCGTGGAGGCCCAGCCTTCGACCCAGATGTCCAGAAGTTCGGTCAGCGATGCCTCAGCCATAGCTCGACGATACCGGCAGCCGCGGTGCCTGATAAGGTCCGTAACTCAACTGACACCGGGCACGAAGGCCGCGGCACCGATGCGGACGCGCGTACCCTTGATGGGTGGCTCTGCACCGGATCGTCCTCTTCTACTGCTTCACCCCCGTGCCCGACCCCGAGGCGGTCAGGCTGTGGCAGCGCACCCTCTGCGAGGGGCTCGGCCTCACGGGCCGCATCATCGTCTCCAAGGACGGGATCAACGCTACCGTCGGCGGCGAGCTCGACGCGGTCAAGCGGTACGTGCGCAGCACCAAGGAGTACCCCGGCTTCAAGGGCATCGACGTCAAGTGGAGTGAGGGCGGCGCCGCTGACTTCCCCCGGCTCTCGGTCAAGGTCCGGCCCGAGCTCGTGTCCTTCGGCGCGCCCGGAGAGCTCACGGTGGACGAGCACGGGGTCCAGGGCGGCGGCGAGCGGCTCACCCCTGAGGCGCTCCACAGGCTGGTGGACGAGCGCCGCGAGGAGGGCCGCGAGGTGGTCTTCTTCGATGGCCGCAACGCCTTCGAGGCCCAGATCGGCCGGTTCCGCGGAGCAGTGGTGCCGGACACCTCCACAACCCACGACTTCCTGGCCGAGCTCGACTCCGGGAAGTACGACGCCCTCAAGGACCAGCCCCTCGTCACCTACTGCACCGGCGGGGTCCGCTGTGAGGTCCTCACCGCGCACCTCCGCAAGAGGGGCTTC
The DNA here is from genome assembly GCF_039615075.1 of Sinomonas halotolerans. NCBI lineage: Bacteria > Bacillati > Actinomycetota > Actinomycetes > Micrococcales > Micrococcaceae > Sinomonas > Sinomonas halotolerans. The sequence continues at coordinate 72,278 of NZ_JBDFRB010000011.1, forward strand.
CGCGAGGTGTACCAGCTCGACGGCGGGATCGTGCGCTACGGCGAGAAGTACGGGGACGAGGGCCTGTGGGAGGGCTCGCTGTACGTGTTCGACCGCCGTATGCGGCTCGAGTTCAGCGAGACTGCCACCACGATCGGACGGTGCGCCCGGTGCGAGGCCCCCACCTCCGACTTCCACAACTGCGCGAACCTCGCGTGCCGTGAGCTCACGCTCTTCTGCAGCGACTGCGTGGGTTCAGGGGAACCGCTCGTGTGCCCTGCCGGCTGCAGCGCGGAGGGCGCGCATCCCCGCGCAGGGCTGCCGGCCCGCTCCGGCTAGGCTGCCGGCCCACCCCGCCTAGGGCCGGCTGATGCGGAACGCCACGTTGGCGGGCGAGCCGACCGCGGCCATGGTCACACCGAGGGCCATGGCCCTGGGCACCTCGATCGTCCGCGCGTGCGGGATCCTGCACTCGAAGTCCAGGGCGATCGGCTCTGAACGCCGCCCGTCCGCCTCGGTCGTCACCGTGAGCCGCGCGGTGTCGCTGCCCCGGCACGCGAAGCGAACCGTGACAGTGCCCGCGGGCACGTCGGTCTCGAGGGTCCGCGGCGCGCGGCCTGGCCAGACGGTGTCCACCCGGAACTCCAAGGACTGCCCGCTCTGGTCCGGCAGGATCCACGAGGCCCAGCCATAGTCGCCCGGAGGCTCGAGGATTCCCGGCTGCTGGTTCTGGGCGTGCCACGCCCTGCCCTGCGCACGCCGGGAGGCTTCCTGGGCCGCTGCGGACGCTGCTGCCGCCGCCGACGCCGACGCCGACGCAGAGGCCGCGCGCCCGCCCAGGGGCGGCAGGCCGTCGTCATATGCATACGAGCAGCCCGCGAGCAGGACGGCGGCAGCGGGAAGGGCAGCCAGAGCGGCCGCCCGGAAACGGCGGCCGATCCCGCGAGGGCGGCTCGGCAGGGGCATGTCCACATTGTGCGCGCACGGGGTGCCGCCCGGCCATGCCTGCTGCGGGACGCAGGGCGCCTAGACTTCCTCAGGTGACCAGCGTGAGCCATGAGCACCCGCACGCCCCCGCCTCCGACCGGCCCGACCTCCTCGCCGCCCTCGCGGTGGACCTCACCGCTCTGGACTACACAGTCGGCGCTGTCGCCGAGCTCCTCGGGCCCGCGGCGCACGAGGCGCTCTCGCGCGACCAGACGGTGCCCGCTCTTCTCGCCACGCGGGCAGCGGCGGACGGCGGGGACCCGGCGCGCGCGGCGCTCGCCGCCGTCGTGCGCTTCTTCCTCCTCGCCCGGCCGCTGGGGCGCGCGGCCCTCGACGCCGCCCTGCCCGCCCTCGGCGCGGAGGGCCTGCTCCGGCTCCGCCTCGCCGAGGAGGCGGACGACGCCGGCCTGCTCGCCGCCGCGGCGGACCTCCGCCCGTACGAGTGGGACGGCGCGGCGGGCGCGACGCGGATGTGGGTCGCCTCCGACCTCGCGGCCCATCAGCGGCCGGGCGTGCTGCGCACGGACCACGTCCTCGGGATCGGCCAGGCCTCGGCGACGCTGGTCCAGGCGACGGCGCGACGACCGGTCGCGCGGGCCCTCGACCTCGGCACGGGGTGCGGGATCCAGGCCTTCCACCTGCTCGAGCATGCCGGCCACGTCGTGGCGACCGACGTCTCCGAGCGCGCCCTCGCGTTCGCGCGCTTCAACCTGCTCCTCAACGCCGGGGCGCTCGGGATCGACCCGGACAGGCCCGAGGAGCGGTTCGAGCTGCGCCGCGGCTCGCTCCTCGAGCCGGTCGCGGGGGAGCGGTTCGACCTCGTGGTGTCCAACCCGCCGTTCGTCATCACGCCCCGCGCGCGGGACGAGCAGGCCGAGGACCAGTTCACGTACCGCGACGGCGGGCTGCCCGGCGATGAGCTCGTGGCCGGGCTCGTCGCGGGGGTCGGCGCGGTCCTCGCCGAGGGCGGCACCGCGCAGATGCTGGCCAACTGGGAGATCCCCGAGGGATCGCCGTGGGACGAGCGCGTGCGCGGCTGGGTCCCGGAGGGGCTGGACGCGTGGGTGCTCGAGCGCGAGGAGGCGAGCCCCGAGCAGTACGCGGAGACGTGGCTCGCGGACGCGTCCCAGCAGCGGGACCCCGGCGCGTACGAGGCTGCGTACGCCGCGTACCTGGACGACTTCGCCTCGCGCGGGACCACGGGGATCGGCTTCGGCATGGTCTGGCTGCGCCGGCCGGGCCCGGGCCAGGCCCGGCTCGGACGCTTCGAGGCGCTCACCCACCCGCTCGAGCAGCCGATCGGCCCCCACTGGGCCGCGGCGGTGGAGCGCGCGGACTGGCTCGCGGCGCGGGGCGCGGTCGAGCCTGGCCCGGGGCGCGGCGCGGCGATCGCGGGCGAGCGCCTGGTGGTCGCGGACGACGTCACGGAGGAGCGCCACCAGCGCCCCGGCGCGGAGCACCCCGGCGTGATCCTCGTGCGCCAGGGCGCGGGCTTCCGCCGCACGTCCCTCCTGAGCACGGAGCTCGCGGGCTTCGTCTCGGCGTGCGACGGCGACCTCACGGCGGGGCAGATCGCGGCGGCGCTCGCGGGGCTCCTCGGGCGGGACGACGACGGCTTCCGGGACCGGCTCCTCGACGAGGCGGCGACCCTCATCCTCGAGGGCTTCCTCCTGCCCGCAACACCCGCAGAACCTGAAGAGAAAGCTTGACATTCCAAGGGCTGTGCCGTTTATTACACTCCAACATCACGACGACGAAAAAGCAGCATGACCGACAAGAAGCGCAGTCCCCGCACCGAGAATCCCGTGCGGATCACCGACCCCAAGGCCATCCGGGCCCTCGCGCACGCCGCGCGGCTCGAGGCCATCAACGAGCTCTACTCGAGCCAGCAGAGCCGCACCGCCACGGAGCTGGCGGCGTTCACGGGGCTCACGCCCAGTGCGATGAGCTACCACCTGCGGGCCCTCAAGAAGTGGGGCATCGTCGTCGATGCGCCGAGTGACGGGGACGGGCGCGAACGCCGCTGGAAGGCGGCCGGCACGGACCTGAACCTGGACACGGCCGCGATCGGGCAGACCCCCGGCCTCGCGATCGTGGACCTCGAGCTCGAGTCCCTGCGCAACCGCATCTCCACGCATGCGAAGCTCCGTGACGCGGCCCGGCGCCGCGGCGAGCCGGACGAGTCGCCCGTCATGGTCGTCTCGGGCAACACGATCAAGCTCACGCTCGAGCAGCGCGCCCGCTTCAAGAAGCGCATGCTCGAACTCCTCGAGGAGTTCGAGCAGGAGGCCGCCGACGTGCCCGAGGCGGAGGAGGCCGAGCGCATGTACGTCCTGTGGTCCATGCTCCCCGAGCTGCGGGACGCAGGGCGTGCCGTTGCCGCGAAGCCTGCCCGCCGGGGCACCGCCAAGGACGTCCCCAGCCCAGCCGCCGGCGGTTCCTGACGGGCCCGCACGGCCGGGGGCCCATCCGTGCTGCGCGGCCGCGCGACGCCCGCCGCGCCAGGCGCGGCCGTCCACATGCAGGGTGCCACGCTTGCGCGCCTCCCGCCGTCGTATGGTGAACTAGGGACTTGCGCGGCCTCGCCGCGCCCAGACGGCAGTTCCTGCAGCACGTGCAGTTTCCGACAGGAGTAGCGTGGCCACGAAGGCTAGAACCGGCAAGAAGCTCGTGATCGTGGAGTCGCCGGCCAAGAGCAAGACCATCGCCCAGTACCTGGGCGAGGGATTCGAGGTGGACGCCTCGATGGGCCACATCCGCGACCTCCCGCAGCCCTCGGACCTCCCGGCCGAGCTCAAGAAGACGTCCATGGGCAAGTTCGCCGTGGACATCGAGAACGGCTTCGAGCCCTACTACGTCGTGTCCCCGGACAAGAAGAAGAAGGTCGCGGAGCTCAAGGCCAAGCTCAAGGACGCCGACGAGCTCTACCTCGCCACCGATGGTGACCGCGAGGGAGAGGCCATCGCGTGGCACCTGCTCGAGGTCCTCAAGCCCAAGGTGCCCGTGCACCGGCTGACGTTCCCCGAGATCACCAAGGAGGCCATCCAGCGCGCGATGGCCGAGCTGCGGGACGTGGACGCCTCGCTCGTGGACGCCCAGGAGACCCGCCGCGTCCTTGACCGGCTCTACGGCTACGAGATCTCCCCGGTCCTGTGGCGCAAGGTCGCGGGCGGCCTGTCCGCGGGCCGCGTCCAGTCCGTCGCGACCCGCCTCGTCGTCGAGCGCGAGCGCGAGCGCATGGCGTTCCGCACTGCGGACTACTGGGACGTGGTGGGCACCTTCGCCTTGCAGGACGGGGCGGACGACGCCGGCGGGGCACGGAGCTTCTCGGCCCGCCTCGCCGCCGTGGACGGCAGGAAGGTGGCCACGGGCCGGGACTTCGACGACCGGGGCCGCCTGACGGCGAAGAACGCGGAACTGCTCGACGAGGCGGCCGCCCGCGCCCTCGCCGAGGGACTCGCCGCGGCCGCCTTCACGGTCCGCTCGGTCGAGGAGAAGCCGTACACCCGGCGTCCGGCGGCACCGTTCACCACCTCGACCCTGCAGCAGGAGTCGGCCCGCAAGCTGCGCTTCTCGGCCCGGGTGACGATGCAGCTCGCCCAGCGGCTGTACGAGAACGGCTACATCACGTACATGCGTACGGACTCGACCGCGCTGTCCGACCAGGCGGTCACGGCCGCCCGTCGCCAGGCCTCGGAGCTCTACGGCACCGAGTACGTCCCGACCCGTCCCCGCGTGTACGCCTCGAAGTCCAAGAACGCGCAGGAGGCCCACGAGGCCATCCGCCCCGCGGGCGACTCGTTCCGCACTCCGGCCCAGGTGTCCCAGCAGCTCTCGAAGGACGAGTTCCGGCTCTACGAGCTCATCTGGAAGCGCACCGTCGCCTCTCAGATGGAGGACGCCAAGGGCTCCACCGCGACCGTACGCCTCGGCGCCACCGCCTCCGGTGCCGCCGCCGGCCGGGACGCCGAGTTCGCCGCCTCCGGCACCGTCATCACGTTCCGCGGCTTCCTCGCCGCCTACGAGGAGGGCCGCGACGAGGTCCGCGAGGACAGCGAGAACCCGTCCTCGGCAGGGGAGGGCGGGCGCCTGCCCGCGCTTGCGAAGGGCCAGGGGCTCGACGCCGTGGAGCTCACCCCGGGCGGGCACCAGACCTCGCCCCCGCCGCGCTACACGGAGGCCTCGCTCGTCAAGACGCTCGAGGAGCGGGGGATCGGCCGCCCGTCCACGTACGCCGCGACCATCTCGACCATCATCGACCGCGGCTACGTGCGCACCCGCGGCACGGCCCTCGTGCCGAGCTGGATCGCGTTCTCCGTGGTGCGCCTGCTCGAGGAGCACTTCCACGACTATGTGGACTACGACTTCACGGCGGAGATGGAGGAGGACCTCGACCGGATCGCGGCCGGCGAGCAGGCCGGCGCCGACTGGCTGAGCCACTTCTACTTCGGCGACGAGCACACGCCGGGCCTGACGAGGATCGTCAGCGGCCTCGGCGAGATCGACGCGCGCGAGGTCAACTCGGTCGAGATCGCGCCCGGGATCGTGCTGCGCGTGGGCAAGTACGGCCCGTACCTCGAGAAGCCGCTGCCCGCCGACGCCCCCGAGGGGACCGCCCCGGAGCGGGCCAACGTCCCGGACGACCTCGCCCCCGACGAGCTCACCGCGGACAAGGCGCGCGAGCTCATGGAGAGCGCGGGCCCCGAGGAGCGGGTCCTCGGCGCCGACCCGCACACGGGGCACACGATCGTGGCGAAGAACGGCCGCTACGGCCCGTACGTCACGGAGGTCATCGAGGAGCCGACCGAGGAGCAGCTCGCGGCCCAGCCGGTCGAGTACTACAAGAACGGCAAGCCCAAGCCGCCCAAGAAGCCCACCAAGGTCAAGCCGCGCACGGCGAGCCTCTTCAAGTCGATGACTGTGGACACGGTCACCCTGGACGAGGCGCTCCAGCTGCTCACCCTCCCACGGCGGCTCGGCGAGGACGCGGAGGGCAACGCGATCACGGTCCAGAACGGCCGATTCGGCCCGTACCTGAAGAAGGGGACCGACTCGCGCTCGATCGGCAGCGAGGAGGAGATCTTCACGATCACCCTCGAGCAGGCGCTCGAGGTCTACTCGCAGCCCAAGCAGCGCGGCGGGCGGACCGCCGCGGCGCCGCTGGCCGAGTTCGGCGAGGACCCGACGTCGGGCAAGCCGATCGTCGTCAAGGAGGGCCGGTTCGGCCCGTACGTCACGGACGGCGTCACCAACATCACGGTCCCACGGGCCACAGCCATCGAGGAGCTCACGCGCGAACGCGCCATCGAGCTGCTCGCCGAGAAGCGCGCGAAGGGCCCGGCCAAGCGGCCGGCATCGCGCGGGCGCGCGGCTGGCGGCCGCGCGCGGGCAGGAGCGAAGTGAGCACAGAAGACGGCAACAGCATCGGGACGGGACCCGGAGGAGGCGCGGAGCAGGGAGGCGGCGAGCCTCACCTCGATCCCGCCCCGCTGAACGAGCTCGAGGAGGCGCTCGCCGCGGCCCTCGAGGTGGCGGACGGCTCCACGGGCGAGAACACCGAGACCGCCCCGATCCTCGCCTTCCTCAACAGCATCGTGTGCCTCCTCGTGCCGGAGCCGGTGCCCGGCGAGACCGAGTACGTGGAGCCTCTCGTCCTCACGAACGGCGACGGCCAGCCGGTGGTGGCGGCCTTCACGCATCGGCAGCGGGTGCGCCCGGACTTCATCGAGCATGCGCCCATGGTGGTGGAGACGCAGGGCGCCCTCCTGCTGCAGAACCTCGGGACGGAGCTCGGGCTCGTGCTCAATCCGGGCGCCGCATTCGGGTTCGAGCTGAGCACGGAGCACGTGGCCGCCGTCCTGCGCGACTTCCGGCCCGCGGACGCCGAGGAGGCCGATCAGGGCCCCGGCGCACAGGGCGGGTCCGGCGGGGACCGCTGACGGGAATAATGGGCTCATGCGTCTAGGCGTCCTCGACATCGGCTCGAACACCGTTCACCTGCTCCTCGTGGACGCCCATCCGGGCGCGCAGCCGGTCGCCTACGCCTCGCACAAGCGGCCCCTCTCCCTCGTGAAGCACCTCGAGGACGGCGGCCGCATCAGCGAGCAGGGCCAGGCCGAGCTCGTCGGGTTCGTCCGGGAAGCGTGGGCCTTCGCGGGAAGGCACGACGCCGAGGACCTCCTCGCGTTCTGCACCTCGGCGATCCGGGAGGCAGCCAACGGCGAGGACGTCCTCGAACGGGTGAGGGCCGAGACGGGCGTGGTCCTCCAGGAGCTCACGGGCCGCGAAGAGGCCGCGATGACGTTCTTCGCCGTGCGGCGCTGGTACGGCTGGGGCGCGGGGATGATCCTCGACCTCGACATCGGCGGCGGATCGTTCGAGCTCGCAATGGGGAACGACTCCCTCCCGTCGGTCGCCACGTCCGTGCCCCTGGGCGCCCAGCGGCTCACCCGCGACTGGCTTCCCGAGGACCCCCCGAGCGCCAAGAGCGTCAAGGACCTGCGCCGCTATGTGCGCGAGACGCTCCGACCCGTGGCCAGGCAGTTCGCGCCGCTGGGCCGCCCCCACCTCGTGGCCGGCACCTCGAAGACCTTCCGCTCCCTCGCCAGGATCGCGGGCGCCGCGCCGTCCGCAGCCGGCCCGTACGTGCGCCGGGTCCTCACACGCACGGACCTGGGCCTGTGGACCCAGCGGATCTCGGCCATGGCCGCCTCGGACCGGATGCACCTCCCTGGAGTGTCGGAGGCCAGGGCGCGTCAGGTGCTGGCCGGCGCTCTCGCCGCCGAGGCCGCGATGGAGCTCTTCGAGATCGACGAGGTGGAGATCTGCCCGTGGGCGCTGCGCGAGGGCCTGATCCTGCGCCGCCTCGACCAGCTCGTGTTCGAGGGCCCCCTCGAGCCGCCCGCCCACATCGGACCGATCCAGAGCGAGCGCCTCCGCTCCGCGAGGGTTCATCCTGCGAGGTCGCGGGCATGAACAGTGTGCCGGATGACGGTCCGGTGCAGCCGGACGACGCGGGCCCCCGCCAGGGCCCCGGCGAGACGGCAGGCGAGACCGCACGCGGAACGACAGGACAGGGAGCGCCCATGGAGCCCACCGAGACCGACCGCCACATCCCCGTAGCGCTCTCGAGCGCATCGGTCTACCCGCTGAGCGTCCACGACGCCTTCGCGGTGGCCTCGGACCTGGGCTTCGACGGCGTGGAGGTCATGGTGACCAACAACGCCACGAGCCAGAAGGCGGATGAGCTCATCCATCTCGCGGAGCGCTACTCGCAGCCGATCGTCTCGATCCATGCGCCCACGCTCCTGCTCACCCAGCAGGTGTGGGGCTCGGCATGGAACAAGATCAGCCAGTCCTGCAGGATGGCGCTCGATGTCGGGTGCGACACCGTGGTGGTCCACCCGCCCTTCCGGTGGCAGGGCAACTACGCCGAGACGTTCGCGCACGGCGTGAGGGACCTCGCGGACGCCTTCGGGGTGCGGATCGCGGTGGAGAACATGTACCCGTGGCGCGTGCGCGGGCGCGAGACCCTGGCCTACCTCCCGCACTGGGACCCGGTCGGACAGGGCTATCGGGACGTCACGTGGGACTTCTCGCACGCCGCGACCGCGCGGGAGGACAGCCTCGAGGCCCTCAAGGCGCTCGGGGACGCCGTGCGCCACGTCCACCTGACCGACGGGTCCGGGCGCACGTTCCGTGACGAGCACCTCGTGCCGGGCCAGGGCACCCAGCGCGTGGCAGAGTGCCTGCAGCATCTGGCCGGCAACGGATTCGAGGGCGCCATCGTGGCCGAGATCAGCACGCGCAAGGCCCGGGGGGCCGGAGACCGGGAGCGGCTCCTGGCGCAGACGCTCGCCTTCGCGCGGACGCATCTGGGCCAGACCGTAGCGGTGGACTAGCCGGAGCGAGGCGGGCTGGGCCAGAACTGCCCGGAACGCGAAACGCCGGGGCGGTCCTGCGGGAGACATTGGGGGGAAATCTCCTGCACCGCCCCGGCGCCGGGGACCGCCGGAGAACCGCCGGCCCCATCACTCGCACCTAATGAGTGGTTCAACTGTACGCGTCGGCTGCTTGACGGAACCAAGGATTCCGCTGGGAGATCACTGTGAATGTGCACGCGGGGGCGGGACTGGCAGGATGGGGACCATGACCAACAAGATCGCGTTCCTCGGCTGCGGCTCCATGAACGAGGCCATCATGGCCGGACTCCTCGCCTCCGGCGTCCCCGCACGGGACATCGTCGCCACCGTGCGCCGGGCGAGCCGCGCCTCGGAGCTCGCCGAGAGGCACGGTGTCACCGTCATCGCGACCGGTGAGGAGGAGGCGGCGAACCTCGAGGCGGTGCGCGGCGCCGCAGTCGTGGTCCTCGGGGTCAAGCCGGTGGGCATCGCGGACCTCGCGGCGTCGCTCGCGCCTGTGCTCTCGCCCTCGGCGGTCGTGGTCAGCGTGGCCGCCGCCGTCTCGATCGCCCAGCTCGAGAGGGCGCTCCCGGATGGGCAGCCCGTGGTGCGCTCCATGCCCAACACGCCTGCCCGGGTGGGCCGCGGCGTGATTGCGGTCTCGGGCGGCACCCACGCCTCTGACGAGGACGTCAAGCGCACGGTGGACCTGTTCTCCGCGGTGGGGGTCGTCGTCGAGGTCCCGGAGGAGCAGATCGACGCCGTCTCCGCCGTGAGCGGGTCCGGCCCCGCGTACGCGTTCTACCTCACGGAGGCCATGGCTGCGGCCGGGGAGTCGCTCGGCCTCGACCGCGAGCTCTCGCTCGTCCTCGCCCGCGAGACCGTGGTCGGTGCCGGGCTCATGCTCGCCGAGCCGGGCGCGGACCCCGCCCAGCTGCGACGCGGGGTGACGAGCCCGAACGGCACCACGGAGCGCGCCATCGCGGTCTTCGACGAGCGGGGCCTCCCGGGCATCATCGCCGACGGCGCTGCCGCGGCCACCGCCCGCGCCCGGGAGATCACGCGCGAGCTCGGCTGACCCGCGTTCGGGGCGCGGCAGCTCCTGAAGCATGCGGCCGTGCTTCTGAGAACTGGACCGGCGGTCCCACAGGCAGGTCACGGCCGGCTGTGCCGTGCCGCGCGTCCTACGGCCGAGCGGCGAACCGCTCGAGCAGGTCCACGTGGCCGGAGACGATCAGCATGTCCCGGCTGCTGACCTTGGTGTGCGGCTGCGCGTAGGTGAAGTCCTCGCCCGGGCTCTTGACCCCGACAATCGTCACGCCGTACTTCGAGCGCACCTGGGACTCTGCGAGGGTGAAGCCCTGGGTCTCCTTGGGCGGGTACATCTTGACGATCGCGAAGTCGTCGTCGAACTCGATGAAGTCCAGCATGCGGCCGCTCACGAGGTGGGCTGCCCGGACGCCCGCGTCCGCCTCGGGGTAGATGATGTGGTTCGCGCCGATGCGGGAGAGGATCTTGCCGTGCGAGGGCGTGATCGCCTTGACCCACAGGTGCTCCACCCCGAGGTCCACAAGGTTCGCGGTGATGAGCACCGAGGACTCGATGGACGTGCCGACGCCCACCACCGCGGACTGGAACTCGTGGGCGCCGAGCTGCCGCAGGGCATCGATGTTGGTCGCATCCGCCTGGACCACGTGGGTGAGGGCGCTCGACCACTTCTGGACCAGGTCCGTGTCCCGCTCGATCGCGAGGACCTCGCGGCCCTGCTTGACGAGCTGCTCGGCGGTCGCCGACCCGAACCGGCCCAGCCCGATGACGAGGACCGGGGCGTTCGGGTTGGGCCGTCGGGCCACGGATGCCGAGCCGGTGGGGGTGATCGTGCTAGCCAATGATCGGCCTCTCTTCGGGGTAGTGGTAGAGCTGGATGCGCTGCCGCACGGCGAGCGCCGAGGCGAGGGTGATCGTCCCGATGCGGCCCGTGAACATGAGCACCGTGAGGATGTAGGCGCCCGCCGGGCCGCTCTCCGCGCTCACCCCGGTGCTCAGGCCCACCGTGGCGAAGGCGGAGATCACCTCGAAGAGTACTCGGTCCATGGCGAGGTCCGTGAACGCGAGCATGAGGAAGCAGCCCACGAGGATCCAGGTCGCGGCCGCCATGATGACCGCGACCGCGACCCGCATCGTCCCCTCGGGGATGGTGCGGCCGAACGCCTCCACGCGGTCCACGCCGCGGGCCTCGGCCACGATCGCGAGGAACATGACGGCGAGGGTCGTGACCTTGATGCCGCCCGCCGTGGACACCGAGCCTCCGCCGGCGAACATGAGGGCGTCCGAGAGCAGCAGCGTGGTGCCCTCCATCGCGTTCTGGTCCACCACGTTGAACCCGCCCGAGCGCGTGTTGATGGACGCGAAGACCGCATTGACGGCCTTCTCCCAGGGCGGCATCCCGGCCAGCGTGCGCGGGTTGTCCCACTCCATCCATCCCCACAGCACAGCGCCGGCCACGAGCAGGACCACCGAGACCGTGATGGTGAGCTTCACGTGCAGGTTCCACCTGCTCGGGCGCAGGCCGCCCTGGAGGATCCCGAGGACCACCGGGAAGCCGAGGCTGCCGAGGAAGACGCCGAGGCCGATCGGCCCGAGCATCCACAGGTCTCCGGCGAACTCGGCGGCGCCTGCCTCGTGCAGCACGAACCCGGCATTGTTGAAGGAGGAGATGCCGTAGAAGACGCCGTGCCATGCCGCCACCAAGGGATGCTCGCCCCGGATCGTGAGGCGCCCGGCCATGACGAGCCCGAGGGCGCCCTGGATCACCACGGAGGTGCCGATGACGATCCTCAGGAGCTCGCCGACCTCGCCGAGTCGGCTCGAGTTGTTCAGGGCCTCCTGGGCGATGAGCCGCCCGCGCAGGCCGAGGCGGCGGCTCACCATGAGGGACAGGAGCGAGGCGAGGGTCAGGGTCCCGAGGCCGCCCGTGAAGATCCCCAGGAGGATGCACGCCTGCCCGAAGAGGGTCCAGTGCTCGGGAGTCGAGACGATCGCGAGGCCCGTGACCGTCACGGCCGAGACGGCCGTGAAGAGCGCCTCGTGGAAGGGGGTCCGCTGGCCGTCCGCGGCGGCGATCGGCAGGGAGAGCAGGGCGGTGAAGAGCGCGATGGCCACGACGAACGCGAGCATGGCCAGGCGTGCGGGGGAGGAGGCGGCGACACGGTCGAGGAAGTCGCGGGGGCCGGTGAGCGGCCCGAGCCCCTCCCGTTCCGGCGCGGGGGTCCACATCGGCTTCGTCTCGGCCATCGGCGGGTGTACCTCGTCAGTCCTGTCCGCGTCGATCGTGTCCGCGCCTCGGGATTCTTGCGGACCTGCTCGTCACAGTAAACCACCGGCGCCCCGGACTGCGGGGCAGTGCCGTCCGGTAGCCTTGCAGCATGTCCGATCCCGCAGCGCAGCCGGAGGCGGAGCCCCGTCCCGGCGCCCTCACGCGGGACGGATTCCCCACCCAGGTCGCGTGGCACGAGGACCTGCTCGAGTACGACTTCGGCCCGCACCACCCCATGAGCCCGGCCCGACTCGACCTCACCGCGCGCCTGTGCCGCGACCTCGGCCTGTTCGGCCTCCCCTGGGTGGACGTCGTGGCGCCGCACGTGGCGACCGACGACGAACTGGCCACCGTGCACACGAGGGACTACATCGCCGTCGTGCGCCGGGTGAGCGAGAACCCCGCCGAACCCGCCCCCGAGAGCGGCCTCGGCACGGAGGACGACCCGGTGTTCGCCGGAATGCACGAGGCGAGCGCGAGGATCGTGGGCGCGTCGCTGGAGGCGGCCGACGCCGTGCTCGCCGGCACTGCGCTCCACGCCGTGAACTTCGCCGGCGGGATGCACCACGCGGCCGCGGACCGCGGCAGCGGCTTCTGCATCTACAACGACGCCGCCGCGGCCGTCCAGCGGCTCCTCGACCGGGGCGTGTCCCGCGTGGCCTACATAGACATCGATGCGCACCATGGCGACGGGACCGAGCGCATCTTCTGGGACGACCCCCGTGTCCTGACCGTCTCCGTCCACGAGAGCGGGCTGACCCTGTTCCCCGGCACGGGGTTCCCGGCCGAGACCGGCGGGCCGCACGCCCCCGGCACTGCGGTGAACGTGGCCCTCCCGGCCGGGACGCGGGACGCGGGCTGGCTACGGGCATTCCACGCCGTGGTCCCGCCGCTCGTGGAGGCCTTCCGGCCCGAGGTGATCGTGAGCCAGCACGGCTGCGACTCCCACCACCTCGACCCCCTCACCAACCTCGCCGTGACCATCGACGCCCAGCGCGAGGCCGCCCTGAGCATCTCCTCGCTCGCCCGCCGGCACTGCGCCGGCCGCTGGGTCGCGACCGGGGGCGGCGGCTACGCGGTGTTCGACGCCGTGCCCCTCTCGTGGGCGCACCTCGTGGGCATCGCGGCGGGCCGGCCGGTGGCCCTCACGGCCCCCACTCCGGGTCCGTGGCGTGAGTACGTGCGGGAGCGCTACGGCCGCCAGGCGCCGGTCCTCATGGGTGAGGGCGCAGACACGTGGTGGCGCTCGTGGGAGATCGGCGTCAACCCGAACGACCCCGTGGACAGGGCGATCATGGCCACGCGCAAGGAGGTCTTCCCCTTCCACGGCCTGGATCCCTGGTTCGACTGATCCCGGGTCCCGCCCCGGACCCGGCGTACGGCCGGGCCCGTGCCCGCGGCCCCGGCCGTCGGTCGGGCCCAGGCGCTGCGCGGTAGGCTTGGGCCCATGGGGACAGACATCTTCGCCGTCATCGCGGACCGGACGCGCAGGGACATCCTCGACACGCTGCGGACGGGCGACAAGGCGGTCGGCGAGCTGGTGGACGCCTTGGAAGCGAGCCAGCCCACCGTGTCCAAGCACCTGCGGGTCCTGCGCGACGCCGGCCTCGTGACCACGCGAGCCCAGGGCCAGAAGCGCTACTACGCGCTCCGCGCCGAGCCCCTGGCCGAGGTGGGCGGCTGGCTCGCCGAACTGCGCACGGCGCCGGTGTCCCCGGCGCCGGCCGTACCGGAGGCTGCCGCGGAACATGCGGAAGATGCGGAAGGTGCGGAGCCGGCGGGGTCCGCCGTCGTGCCCGCCGGCGCGCCCGCAGTGCCCGCCCCGCCCGCGGCACCGGGCGCCATAGTGCCCGCCGCCGTCCTGCCCGGGCCGGCCGGCGAGATGGGGCCCGCGGAAGGCGGCCGGCCTGCGCAGATCCAGCGGACCGTGGAGCGCACGGTGGAGCGCGCGGCCGCGAGGGCCACGGAACTCATGGCGAACCTTCCCAAGTTCGGGCGCCGCAGGTAGGAGCGGCGGCGAGCAGGGGGCCGCGGAGCCCAGGCGTCCACCGCACAGGAGGAGCCCGGCATGAAGGCACTGCTCGCGGCATTCGGGACGCGTGGCGACATCGAGCCCTTCCTGGCCCTCGGCGAACGCCTCTCGGCCGAAGGCCACACCCCCGTGCTTGCGGTCCCGCGCCGCCTGGCCGGACTGGCCCACGAGTCGGGGCTGGCCGTCCAGGAGCTCGACGACGGCCTGCTCGCGGACGCGGATGCGCTCTCCTACGTGCCCACCGGGACCTTCCCGTGGCCGGGCGCCGACCTCCCGTGGGGTATGCCCGGCTGGGTCAACCGGGCCAGCCACGGCGCGGCGCTGCCCGAGCGTGTCGAGGCGTTCCTCGACGCCGGCGAACCGCCCGTGTACATCGGCTTCGGCTCCATGGCGGGCCCGGATCCGGAGGCCACCACGCGCGCATGCCTCGAGGCGGCCGAGCTGGCCGGCGTCCGGGCGGTCATCGCCACGGGCTGGGGCGGGCTCTCGGAGGTCCCGGACTCGGGCCGGGTCCTCGCCGTGGAGCACGTGCCGCACACGCCGCTCTTCCCGCGGGTCGCGGCCGTGGTGCACCACGGAGGCGCGGGCACCACGGCCGCGGCCGCGAGGGCCGGCCGGCCCCAGGTCCTGTGCCCGTTCGTCGCGGACCAGCCGTTCTGGGCGCGCCGCATGCATGCCCTCGGTGTCGCCGCCAGGCCCCTGCCGCAGCGCCGCCTCACCGCGGACGGGCTCGCCTCACGCCTCGCGCACGCGATGGACGACGCCGGCATCCGGGCACGCGCGGCCGCGCTCGGCGAGGCGGCGCGTGCCGAGGACGGCGTGGGGGCAGCCGTGGCTGCGCTCGCGCAGCTCAGTCGATGAAGAGCGTGGCCGGCGGCTTGGGGTGGATGCGCTGGACGAGTTCGGCGGCCACGTCACGCAGCTTCACGTTCCGGTGGTTGGATGCGCGTCGGAGCACGTCGAAGGCCTCGTCGGCGGAGCAGCGGCTCTGGGCCATGATGATGCCCATCGCGAGGTCGATCACGGTGCGGTTCTGCATCGCACGGGCGCGGTGGTCGGCGCGCTCGAGCTCCGCGGTGTAGCGGACTGCGAGCCGCAGCGCCCACGAGCTCTCATTGCGCACCCGGCCCACGGTGCTCAGCAGGAGCCGCTGCTCGGCCGGATGCGGGGGGCGGGGACCGATCACGGCGAACGCGGCGTGGCCGTCCGGACCAGACGCGACGGGTGCGGCGAGCAGGGCATGGCCGGCGTCGGCCATCCATTCCCTGGGCGCGGGGGAGACGAGGGAGGAGCGGCGGTGCTGGAGCGGCCGGGCGAGGTGCTCGTCGCCGCTCTCGAGCCGCTCCGCAAGGCGCTCGCCGAACGCGGCGGTGCAGCCGGCGACGACGGCGGGCCGGTTGCGGCGGCGGAGGACGAACCCGCAGGCGTAGTCGCCGAAGGACGCGAGGGTGCGGTGGCTGCGACGCGAGAGGCCCTCCAGGAGCTCCGCGAGGTCGTTCGTCGACAGCAGGAGGTGGAACAGGTCGTGGGTCATGCGGGGGTCGGGCCGGGCGGCCATGGGGGCGCTCCTTCTGGGCGCGGCCATGGCAGGTGGCCGCGTGCTGCTGCAGGTGCCCGTTTCCTGAGCGCATGCCCCGCACCAAGGGGGCATGCGCTTCATCTTGTCCCCGTGGCCCGTGTTGGTCAAATTGATGGACGCGCTCTCAGGACCACGATGCGGACACCGCTTTGCGCGCCTTCTTCCGCCCGTCTACCGTAGCGGCATGATCAATCGTTGGTATGCGTATTTTGCGTTGGCTCTGGAGGGCCAGGCGTAGAGCGCGCGTACCGACTCCAGAGCCAACAGGGCAGGGACCTCACGGTCCTTGCCCTTTGCCATTCCACGGCAGGCTCTGGTCCAGAGGGCCTGTCACAGCACCAGACAGGAACCCCATGAACCCCCAGGCACTCGCCCCCGAGCAGAACTCCACCACGTCGAATCTCCGCGTCGCGGAGTTCATGCCGCTGCCCACCCCGAGCCAGCTGCTCGCCGAGCTCCCGCTCGCCGACTCCGCCGCGAGGACGGTCGAGCGCGGCCGGGACGAGGTGCGGGCCGTGATGGACGGCCTCGACGACCGACTCCTCGTGATCGTGGGCCCATGCTCCATCCACGACCCGGAAGCCGGGCTGGACTACGCGAGGCGACTCGCCGTCGTCGCCCGCGCCCACCGGGAGGACCTGCTCGTGGTGATGCGCACCTACTTCGAGAAGCCGCGCACCACCGTGGGCTGGAAGGGGCTCATCAACGACCCGCACCTGGACGGGACGCATGACATCGCCGGCGGGCTGCGGGCCGCGCGCCAGTTCCTCCTGGGAGTGCTCGAGCTCGGGCTCCCCACCGCCACCGAGTTCCTCGAGCCCATCAGCCCCCAGTACACCGCGGACGCCATCGCCTGGGGCGCGATCGGCGCGCGGACCACGGAGAGCCAGATCCACCGTCAGCTTGTCTCGGGCCTGTCCATGCCGGTCGGGTTCAAGAACGGCACCGATGGCGGGCTCCAGGTCGCGATCGACGCCTGCGGAGCCGCTGCTGCGCCCCAGTCGTTCCTCGGGATCGACGGCGAGGGCAGGGCCGCACTCGTCGCCACGTCGGGCAACCCTGACACGCACGTCATCCTGCGCGGCGGGGCCGACGGGCCCAACCACGGTGCCGAGCACGTGCTGGCCGCGTCGGCCAAGCTCGCTGCCAAGGGCCTCAACCCGCGGCTCATCGTGGATGCGAGCCACGCCAACTCCGGCAAGGACCACCACCGCCAGGCGGAAGTGGCCCTCGAGATCGGCGCGCAGCTGGCCGCCGGCGGCGAGTCGGGCGGGCTCATCGCGGGGGTCATGCTCGAGAGCTTCCTCCTCGGCGGAGCGCAGAGCCTGGACGTCGAGGCGCACGCCGCGGGGCGGACCCAGCTCGCGTACGGGCAGAGCGTCACCGACAAGTGCATGGACTGGGAGGTCACGGGGCAGGTCCTGGGCCAGCTGGCCGCGGCAGCGCGCAGCCGCCGCGTTCCCAAGAGCCACTCCAGCCACTAGAGTTACTTGTATGGCTGCTATGGGCGATTTCTCCACCTCGCGCTTCCTCACCGTGGCCGAGGTGGCGGAGATGATGCGGGTCTCGAAGATGACTGTGTACCGCCTCGTGCATGCCGGCGACATGCCCGCCGTCCGGTTCGGCCGCTCGTACCGCGTGCCGGAGGCAGCCGTCGAACAGTACCTCAGGCAGGCCGTCGTCGACGGGCGGAGCGAGACCGCCTGAAGCGTGGGGTATCCTGTTCAGGAACGTTTTACGTCACGTCACCAGCAGTTGGTTGAAGGCCGCCCAGTGTGTGCGCCCGGCCAGCGGCCCGGGGCACTACTGTAAGGAACTTACGTGGGTTCGGTTATCAAGAAGCGCCGCAAGCGCATGGCCAAGAAGAAGCACCGCAAGCTGCTCCGCAAGACCCGTCACCAGCGCCGCAACAAGAAGTAGGCGGCCGCCTCGTCGCGAGGCCAGGTGCCAAGAGGCCCGTCCCCTCCGGGGGGCGGGCCTCTTGCGTTGCCTGTGCGGCGTTCCGGCCGGTGGCGGGTGCCTCAGCGGCGGAAGCGGGCGAACCCGCGCCACAGCCCGTAGACGGCCCCGCCCACCGTGGCCAGCTTGAGCCCGAGCGTCGCGGCCCGGCGGCCAGCGCGGAAGTCGTACACGGGCCAGTTGTGGAGGCGGGCGTGGGCACGCAGCCGCACATCCGGATTGATCGCGACCGGATGGCCCACGAGGCTCAGGAGCGGGATGTCGTTGTGGGAGTCGGAGTAGGCCCAGCAGTTCCGCAGGTCCAGGCCCTCGCGCTCGGCGAGCGCGGCGACCGCTACCGCCTTCGCCTTCCCGTGCAGGATCTCGCCGACGAGCCTTCCGGTGTAGGCGCCGTCCTCGATCTCGCCAACCGTGCCGAGGGCGCCGGTGAGGCCGAGCCGGTCGGCAATGACCGAGGCCACCTCGATCGGCGTCGCCGTGACGAGCCATACCCTCCGGCCCACCCGGAGGTGCTGCTCGGCGAGGGCCTTCGTGCCCGGCCAGATGCGCGACTCGATGAACTCGTCGTACACCTCGTTGCCGAGGGTCCGGACGTCATCGCTCAGGAGGCCGGCGGCGAGCGAGAGCGCCGAGGCCTGGATCGAGTGGACGTCCTTGAGGTTCTCGCCGCGCCACACGAACGCGAGCTGCTTCCAGGCGAAGCCGGCGGCCTCGCGCAGCGTGAACGCGCCCCGCTGGTGCATCTTGCGGCCCACATGGAACAGGCTCGCGCCCTTCATCAGGGTGTTGTCGACGTCGAAGAAGGCCGCCTCGGTGGGCCGCGCGGGCGGGGCGGCGCGAACCGGGCGCTGCTCCTTCGTGGCTTCGGGCATGGTCCGAGTCTAGCGAGGCCTCTGGCGGCACCCGCACTGCCCCGGCCCGCGCTACCGTGGGACCATGCGCACGCCGGAGATCGTCCTCGTCACCAAGACCGACTGCCACCTGTGCGAGGCCGCCCGCGAGGCGGTGGACCGGGTGGCCTCGGCTGCTGGCGTGCCCTGGGCGGAGCGGAGGATCGACGACGACGCCGACCTCCACCGCCGCTTCGCCGAGGAGGTCCCCGTGGTCCTTGTGGACGGGATCCAGCGCGACTTCTGGAAGATCGACGAGGCCCGGCTCGCGAGGGTCGTCGCCGCGGCCCGCCGAGGCTGAGGCCCAGCCCGCCGGCGACAGCGCTTTTGGCGCCCCCGCCGGCCCGGACCTAGAGTGGATCCGCCCGCGGCAGGCGGGCGAAGGCAAGGAGCACACGCGTGGCACGAGCAGGCGGCACGGACCCGGCACCCACTGGTGCGGGGGAACGCGGCCTGCCGCCGGCGGTGGTCGCACGGCTCACCGTCTACCTGCGCGCGCTCGGCGGATTCCTCGCGGACGGAGTGGAGCGCGTCTCCTCAGAAGCCCTCGCGGAGGTGTCGGGGGTGAGCTCCGCTACCCTGCGAAAGGACCTTTCACAGCTAGGCTCCTACGGCACGCGCGGGGTCGGCTACGAGGTCGAGAACCTGCGCCAGCACCTTTCCGAGGCACTCGGCCTCACCCGTGACTGGCGCGTCGCAATCGTCGGGGCGGGCAACCTCGGCCGCGCGCTCGCCAGGTACGGCGGCTTCGGCACGCGCGGCTTCGACGTCGTGGCGCTGCTCGACACGGATCCGCAGATCATCGGCAACGAGGTGGGCTGGCTGCGGGTCGGGGACGCCGCGAACCTCGAGGCCGTCTTCCGCCGCACACGGACCAACATGGCCGTGCTCGCGCTCCCGGCCTCGGCAGCCCAGGCCGCCTGCGACCGGGTGGTCGCCGCCGGGGTGCGCAGCATCCTGAGCTTTGCCCCCACGATCCTCCAGGTCCCCGAGGGCGTCACCCTGCGCAAGGTGGACATGGCCACCGAGCTGCAGATCCTCGCCTATCATGCCCAGCGCGGCGAGTCCGGCGGCCAGAGCGGCGAACCGGCGGGCGATCCCGCCTGAGCCCAGGGCCCTGGGGCCGTCAGGCTCAGGCGCAGGTCACCGATAGCCGTGCTTTGCAGCGCGGCGGGCGGCGACGTAGCGGTTGGAGGGCGGGAGCCAGGCAGCGACGACCGAGCCGTAGAAGGCGAGGGACCCCGCGAGGGTGGAGGCGTACCAGAGCGGATCCGCGGGGTAGAGCGCATACGCGGCGTCGAGCGGGATGCCCGCAATGGCGAACAGGGCGAACGAGAACACCGTCGCCATGATGCCGAGGCCCGCGAAGACCGTCGCGACAATCCGCACCCAGTTCATGCCGGCGCGGATGCCGAAGGCGATCAGCACGTAGATGCCCACGCTGACCACCGAGGACACCCAGATGAGCGGGACCATGAGGGCCTCGACCTGCTCGAGTGCTCCGGGCGGGAGGTCCGACCCGGTCTGGAGGGCCGCCGCGGCGAACGACTCGCGGAGGGTCTGGATCGAGCTGGAGACGAGGGCCGGGACGCCGAGGAGCGGGAGGACACCGGCCGCGAGCATGAGCCAGAACGAGGCCTTGATGCTCCCCGGCCTCTCGAGGCCCACCGCAGGCATGCCCGGGAAGCTGCCGCTCGGGACCTGGCTGGGCCACGGACCTCCGAACCCGCCTCCGGAGGCGGGTTGGGAAGTGTCGGACCAGGCCTGCCCATGGGAGCCGGGCTCGCGCGGCGGCACCTGGGGGGCGGGAGTGTCGGAGTGCTGGGTCATGGGGTCACCCTCCCTGCTGCGTTGTGGGCTACTGCCCGTAGGGGTTGCCCAGGCGCGGACCGCCGGGGCCGTAGGGATTCTGGAAGCGGTTCTCGCGGGCGAGGAACGCTGTCACCGCAGGGCGGAAGAGGAACACGATGGCGGTGACCGCGAGTGCGATCGTGACCACGGCGAAGAGCCCGCCTGCGAAGAGGCTGCCCACAGCGAGGCAGAGGAACACCGTGCCGAGGGTGCGCGCCCACCGGCGGCCCTTCCCGAGGAACGCGGCGCACAGGGCGATCACGGCGGCGTTGGCCAGGGCGAGCACGAGGATGAACCACACCACGCCGCCGATCATCCCGCTGAACTGCTCGAAGGTGAACCCCGAGGCGGGCCCGCCGGCCTGCTCGAAGACATCCCGCAGCGCATCGGACGGCAGGGAGAGCGTGACCATGCTCGCGAGGATCGCGATCACGGCCTCCGCGGCGGCCGTCAGGTACATCATGAGCGACGCAGAGCGGACTGCCCTGCGCTCCTCGGCCTCGCTCGGCTGAGCGCCGAACGGCGCGGACGAGTACTGGTTGTACTGCGGCTGGCCGTACGGGGTCGGCTGCTCGCCGTACTTGCCGTACTGCGGCGCCGGCTGCCCGTACTGTGCCGGCTGCCCGTACTGCGGCTGCTGGCCGTATTGGGGGGCTTGACCGTACTGGGGCGGCTGCTGGCCGTATTGGGGGGCTTGGCCGTACTGGGGTGGCTGCTGGCCGTACTGGTTCGGCTGCTGCTGCCCGTGCTCTCCCGGCTGCTGCTGCCCGTGCTCTCCCGGCTGCTGGCCGGGCTCGGGGGCCTGGCTCCCGTCGGAACCCGGCGCGTACTGCCCGTAGCGCGGTGCGGGACGACCCGTTGGTCCCTCGTCCGGGGCCCCGGAATCCTTCGGCTGGTCCCCTGAGGGCGGGACGGGAGGGGTGCTCATCATGGTCCTTTTCGTCGGCATGTGCCGGGGACCTGATGCCTGTCCCCGGGGCATTGAGGTCACCCTATCCCTCAGAGGCCCGCCCCGGCAGTCCTTGCGGGCTGCCGGGGCGGGCGAGTTCCTGCCCGTGCCGAGGCGCAGGGGCCGCGCACGCCGGGGAATGGGTCAGGCGCGGGGCGCCACTGCCTGGAACCAGGCCTGCGACTTTGGCACCCACATGAGCACCGTCGCGACGGCCGAGACGAGGAAGCCGAACCAGTTGCCGCCCCCGTCCCCGCCGGAGGCCACGATCGCCAGGAGGAGGGAGACGCCGGCGAGGACAGTGAGCCCCAGACGGGCCCACTGCCGCCCTTCCTTCATCTTCATCGCGAGCACGATCTGCGCCGCCGCCACGACGACCCCGATGAGCACGAGCACGATGATGAACACTCCCACGGGCCCCGCGAGCGCCGCGAGGGCGATGCCGCCGAGAAGGCCGAAGAAGCCGAAGAGCACACCCAGGACACCGCCCACGAGCCAGATCCAGTACGAGACCTTGAGCTCTGTGGGGAGCCCGCCGGTGCTGAAGATCCCGGACAGCCCGCCGACCGGCATCGCCTCCTGGAAGGACCGAGGTCGATCGGCGGGCATCTGGAAGGGAGAAGCGGTGCCCTGGCCGTAGGCATTCGCGTCGGCCTTCTGGCTGTACGGCTGCTGCCCGTACGGCTGGCCCCCGTACTGGGCCTGCTGACCGTGCTGGGCCTGCTGCCCGTAGCCCGGCTGGGCCTGCTGCCCGTGGCCCGGCTGGGGGCCGTAGGGCCCGCTGCCGCCCTGGGGCTGCTGGCCGTGGGGATCGTTGCTGCCCTGGGGCTGCTGGCCGTACGGGCTGTTGCCGCTCTGCGGCTGCTGGGGGCTGCTCATGGGGCTCACCCTATAGCGCACCGTGGGGTCCCACTAGGGATGGTGCGGCTGCGGCGGTCCCCCCGGTCAGGCCTGCTCTGCCTGCTCTGCCTGCTGCGCGACGAAGGCGAGGTCGAGGGAGATGACGACCTTGTCCGAGACGAGCACGCCGCCTGCCTCGAGCACCGCGTTCCAGGTGAGCCCGAAGTCCTTGCGGGAGATCGTCGTCTCGCCGGAGATGCCGGCCCGGGTGGCGCCGAAGGGGTCCACGGCCACGCCGTTGAACTCGGTCTCGATCGTCACCTGCCGGGTAACGCCCTTGATGGTGAGGTCGCCGGTGACGTCGAACTCCTCGCCGTCGGCCGCGATCGAGGTCGCGGTGAAGGTCATCTCCGGGAACTCCTCGACGTCGAAGAAGTCCGGGCCCTTCACATGGGCGTCGCGGTTGGCGTCGCCCGAGTCGAAGGACGCCGTCTTCACCACGGCGGTGGCCTTGGTCTCGGCGAGGCTGTGGCCCACCTCGACGGTCCCGGTCGCCTCGCCGAAGCGGCCGCGGACCTTGCTGATGCCCGCGTGGCGGACGGTGAAGCCGATCTCGCTGTGCGAGCCGTCGAGAGTCCAGGTTCCGGGGGTCAGGCCGTGGGGGAGAGTCATGGGAACTCCTAGGTTCGTTGAAGCGTCAACTATCTGGCCCTTCAATAGAAACATGCCTTTGCATGGACCGCAAGGGGGAGTGGGGCACTTCACGCCAGAGCTGATCACGCAGGGCCTGCTGCGGCGGGGCGTTGCGTCCGAGGCCTTCAGGGAACTCCCGGCGGGGCGTGGTAGTTCTACTTCAGGTAGAAGTTTTTCGGCGCCGGACTCCCCGCGATTTCGCCGCCGCCCGTCACGTTTGAGAAAATGGATGCCATGCCCATCTCCACCGTCCATCTGCTGCGCCACGGCGAGGTCCACAATCCCGCTGGGGTGCTCTACGGGCGGCTCCCCGAGTTCCACCTCTCGGAGCTCGGCCAGGAGATGGCGCGGTGCCTCGCCGAGCACTTCGCGAAACGTGTGCACGACGGCGCGCGCTTCGTCTACCTCGCCGCCTCGCCGCTGACCCGTGCCCAGGAGACGGCGGCCCCCACAGCCCGCGCCCTTGGGCTCGAGGTCGAGACCGAGCCGCGCATCATCGAGGCGGAGAACCACTTCGAGGGCCTGCGGGTCACGAAGCGCGAGCTGGCCCACCCGCGGCACTGGCGCTACTTCACGAACCCTCTGCGGCCCTCGTGGGGCGAGGCATACGAGGCGCAGGCCGCGCGCGTCCTCGCAGCCGTGGCAGACGCGGCGCGCGTTGCGGTCGACCGCGGGGGAGACGGCGCGGAGGCCATCCTCGTGGCGCACCAGCTCCCCATCTGGGCCGCGCGCCTCAAGGCCGAGGGCCGCCGCCTGGCCCACGACCCCCGCCGCCGCGAGTGCACCCTGACCTCCCTGACCTCCCTCACCGTCGACGCCGAGACGGGCGCCGTCCTCTCCGTCGCATACTCCGAGCCCGCTGCCCGGCTCCTGCCCGGCGCCTCGACCACCCCGGGGGCCTGAGTGGCCCCGACCCCGAACGGCCCCACGGCCAGGAACCGCGCATGACCAACCCCCTGACTCCCCAGCCCACGCGGCGCCGTCTCCTCTCGGCGGCCAGCGCCCTCGCGGCAGCCGGCCTCTCCGCCGTCCTCGCCGGCTGCGCCGCCGATGACCCCCTCGCTGCCCAGGCGCGCGCCGGGGACAACAAGAACTACGTGGCCGGAGACGGCTCTGTCACCGAGTACGCCGCGGGCACGCGCAAGGCCCCTGTCGCATTCACGGGCACCCTCTACGACGGCACCAAGGTCAGCTCGGCGGACTTCGCCGGGAAGGTCACGGTCCTGAACTTCTGGTTCGCCGCCTGCGCGCCCTGCCGGATCGAGGCTCCGGACCTCGAGGCGCTCCATGCCGAGTTCGCCCCGAAGGGCGTCCAGTTCTACGGCGTCAACCTTCGCGACGAGAAGGGCACCGCCGAGGCGTTCGAGTCGACGTTCGGGGTGGGGTACCCGAGCTTCAACGACAAGGACGGCCAAGTGCTCCTCGCCGTCTCCGGCATGGTGCCGCCGGGCGCCGTGCCGACCACCCTCGTGCTCGACAAGGAGGGCCGCGTCGCCGCACGCGTGCTCGGACAGCTCGACAGGAGCACGCTCAAGGCGCTCCTCGTCACCGCGGTGGCCGAGTAGCGTGGGGGTCCCCGCGAACGCGTTCAGCGACACGGTCCTCAACGGATCGCTCCTGGCGGCCCTGCCCGTGGCCCTCCTCGCGGGCCTCGTCTCCTTCCTCTCCCCCTGCGTGCTCCCGCTCGTCCCCGGCTACCTCGGGTACGTGACCGGCCTGACCGGCGTGGACCTGGAGAAGCAGCGCCGCGGCCGCATGGTGCTCGGGATCGGCCTGTTCGTCCTGGGCTTCACCGCCGTCTTCGTCGCGACCGGCGCGGTGTTCGGCCAGCTCGGCTCCTGGCTCGCGATCTCGGCCGGCTGGCTCACCCAGGTGCTCGGAATCGTGGTCGTCCTCATGGGGATCGTGTTCATGGGAGGCCTCGGCATCTTCCAGCGCGAGGCCCGGGTCCATGCCCGCCCGCCCGCCGGGCTGTGGGGTGCGCCGCTGCTGGGCATGACATTCGGGCTCGGCTGGGTACCGTGCATCGGCCCCACACTCGCCGCCGTCCAGCTCCTCGCGTTCTCCGAGGGCGCCACCGCGTACAAGGGAGCGTTCCTCACGCTCGTGTACTGCCTGGGCCTCGGCATCCCGTTCGTGCTGATCGCCCTCGGTGTGCGGCGCGGGCTGGGCGCCCTGGCGTTCTTCAAGAAGTACCGCCGGGCCCTCCAGGCCTCCGGCGGCGGCATGCTGATCCTCGTGGGCGTCCTCATGGTCTCCGGCGTGTGGACCCATTGGATCAGCCAGCTGCAGATCTGGATCGGAACCGTGGAGCTGCCCGTCTGATGAGTGATCCGAAGAACCTCCAGCGCGAGCCGGGCCAGGATGAGAAGGCGCGCGACGGCGTCGTGCTCCCCTCCCTCGGCGTGCTCGGCATGCTCCGCTGGGCCTGGACCCAGCTGACGAGCATGAAGACCGCGCTCTTCCTCCTGCTCCTGCTCGCCGTTGCTGCCGTGCCGGGATCGCTCTTCCCGCAGCGGCCCGCCAACCCGGCGGTGGTCACCCAGTACCTCAAGGACCACCCCGACTACGGGCCGGTCCTCGACGCGCTCCAGATGTTCGACGTCTACTCGTCCGTCTGGTTCTCCGCGGTCTACCTGCTCCTGTTCATCTCGTTGATCGGCTGCATCATCCCGCGCGCGCGGGCGCACTGGAAGGCGTGGCGCTCGAAGCCGCCGCGCACCCCAGCGCGGCTCTCCCGCCTGCCGGTGTACGGCACGCTCGTGGTCCCGGCCGAGAAGGCGCTCGACCCTGAGGACGCCGTGCGCGAGGCCGCCGCGGTCCTCGCCCGTCGCGGCTACCGCGTGGACGTCCGCCCCGCCGCGGAGGGCGGCGCGGAGGCGGCAGGCTCGGGGGCAGGCTCCCGTGGCTTCCCGTCGGTGGGTGCCGAGAAGGGATACCTCAAGGAGCTCGGGAACCTCTGCTTCCACACTGGGCTCGTGGGCGTGCTCGTGTCGGTCGCCGTGGGCGGGCTGTTCGGCTACAGCGGCCAGCGCACGCTCGTGGAGGGCGAGACGTTCGTCAACACCCTCGTGGGCTATGACACCTTCACCCCCGGGACGAACTTCAACTCGGGCTGGCTCGAGCCGTACTCGCTCCAGCTGGACAAGTTCGAGGTCCGCTACGACCGCGAGTCCGAGCGCCAGTTCGGCCAGCCGCTCGACTTCACGGGCTACCTCACCACGAAGGACGGCCCGGACGCCGAGGCCCGGCAGCGGATCCTCAAGGTCAACGACCCGGTGACGATCGGCGGGACGAGCGTGTACCTCGTGGGCAACGGCTACGCCCCGGTGGTCACCGTGCGCGGCGGCGACGGCAGCATCGCCTTCCAGGGCCCCGTGCCGTCGATCCCGACCGATGCCGTGTACACCTCGACGGTCGTCATCAAGGCCCCGGACGCCCGGCCCAAGCAGCTGGGGTTCGTGGGCTTCTTCCTGCCGACCTCGGTGGAGGGCCAGGACGGCGTGTCCTACAGCGCCGACCCTGATCCCCTCAACGTCCAGCTCAACCTCAACTCCTACGTGGGCGACCTCGGCCTCGACGCCGGGACCCCGCAGAACGTCTACGCGCTGGACGTCGGGAAGCTCACCCAGGTCAACGGGCGCGACAAGCCCGCGGGCGGGATCGTGCTCGGTGCGGGCGAGACGTACAAGCTCCCGGACGGGCAGGGCTCGATCAGCTTCGACGGGCTCAAGCGCTTCGTTGCGCTCGACATCCACCACAATCCCGGTCAGGTCGGCGCGCTCGTCTTCGCCCTCTTCTCGCTCGCCGGCCTCGTGGTCTCGCTCTTCCTCAGCCGTCGCCGGCTCTGGATCCGGGCGGGCCGCCACGAGGACGGCCGCACCATGGTCGAATACGGCGTGCTCGCCCGCGGCGAGGACCACGGGCTCGACGCCGAGGGGAGGGCCGTGCGCGAGGCCCTCGCTGAGGCGTGGGGCACCACAGGCAGCCCGGCGGCGCAATCCGCTGGTCCGGCTCCCGCCGGGGCCGCGCCGTCCAGCACCACGAACACCACCCAGAAGGACACATGATGTTCCAGATCAACGAGACTTTCGCCGCGTACAGCGAGCTGTTCATGCTCCTGGCCGCCGGGACCTACACGGTCGCATTCCTCGCCTTCGCCTGGGACATGGCCACGAGCGGCGGCAGGACTGCCCGCGCAGACGCTGCTCGGTCCGAGGGGCGCCGCGCCCCCGGGGCCCGGGACGCGTCCTCTGCTGCGTGGGCCGAGCGTGCGCTCGAGCCGGCGGCCGCGGCGGCCGCGGTCGGGAGCGGGACGGGGGCGGCGGCGTCGTCCGCAGACGCCGGCACGGCAGGGAACGGCACGGCAGGGAACGGCACGGCAGGTGAGGGCGCGGTGCCGGGGGCGGGCGCGGTCGTGGCGGACCCGGGGCTCGCCTACACGGGCACGCGCAGGGCCGCCCGGACCGGCGTGGCGCTGAGCGTGCTGGGTCTCGCGATCCACGCGGCGGGCGTGCTCACCCGCGGCCTCGCTGCGGGGCGGGTCCCGTGGGGCAACATGTACGAGTTCTGCACGACGGGCGCGCTACTGGTCGTCGCGGTGTTCCTCGTGGTCCTCATCAAGCGGGACCTGCGCTTCCTCGGTACGTTCGTGCTCGGGCTCGCGACCGTCATGATGGTCGCGGCCGCTGTCTCGTTCTGGACCCCGGTGGGCCACCTCGTCCCGGCGCTGCAGAGCTACTGGCTCATCATCCACGTCTCGATCGCCGTGCTCTCCTCAGCGCTGTTCACGCTCACGTTCTCCATGGCAGTGCTCCAGCTCATCCAAGGCCGCCGCGAGGCGCGCATCGCCGCGGGCGGGGCGGACCGGGGCGGGTTCATGCGGCTCGTGCCCAGTGCCCTGACCCTCGAGACGCTCGCCTACCGGATCAACACGATCGCGTTCGTGGGCTGGACCCTCACGGTCATGTTCGGCGCGATCTGGGCCGAGAAGGCGTGGGGCCGGTTCTGGGGCTGGGACACGAAGGAAGTGTGGAGCTTCGTGATCTGGGTGGTCTACGCGGCGTACCTGCACGCGCGGGCCACGCGCGGCTGGACCGGTGCCCGTGCGGCGTGGCTCTCGATCGTCGGCTACGCGTGCCTCATCTTCAACTTCACTGTGGTGAACATGTACTTCTCGGGCCTGCACTCGTACGCGGGGCTCTGAGCCGGGCGGGCGTCGGCTGGCCGGCCGTCGGCTGACGGGGCGTCGGCTGGCCGGGCATCGGCTGGCCGGGCCGGGCCGTACGCCGAGATGGTCCTCTTGCTGCGAGATGGTCCCTCTGGACGCGTCGAAAGGGACCATCCCGCAGGAGAACGGCCATCTCGCCCGAGAGCGGTCACCCCATCGGGGAGCAGGCCGAGTCAGATCGGGGCGCAGGCGGAGTCAGAGGCCGCGCAGGAAGTCGGGGTCGTCGTCCGGTGCCACCGGGCGGCGGCCCCTCTGCGTGCCCGCGGGAGGCGGAGGAGTGGAGCTGCGCGGCCGGCCGAACAAGAACCACAGGGCCGTGCCCACGGCCGGCAGGACGGTGATGAGGAACCAGACGGTCTTGCTCAGTCCCCCGCGCACGCCGCGGCGGTCGCTGAGCGCGCAGTCAACCATCCCGTAGAGCCACAGGGCGAGGACGATGATGTACGGCAGAACGCGGAGCATAGATCCATTTTAGTAAACTCGTCCAGTGGATTCCCTCAAGTACTTCCTGCTCCGCACCGTGCTCTTCGTGGTCCCCTTCGGGGTCTTCCTCGCCCTCGGGATCGGCGTGATCCTCTCAGCGGTGTACGCAGCGGCCATCGCCTTCGCGGTGAGCTACCTGTTCCTGCGGCGTGAGCGCGACCGCGCCGCCGCGGAGGTGGGGGAGGTGTTCGGCGGCCGCAAGCAGGTGCGCACGAGCCGCGAGGTCGAGGACGCCCAGGCCGAGGATGCGCTCGACGACGCGCAGCGCTCCGCAGGCGCCCCGCAGCACCCGGTCCAGGAGGCGCCGGGCGCCCAGGAGCAGGCGCCGCGTTCTCCGGAGCAGTCGTCACAGCCGCCGCGCGAGGAGCCTGAGGCGGACCAGGGCCGCCCGTAGAGGGCCGCCCCTAGAGTGCCGTCCCGAGCACGATCCCGAGCGAGAACAGCGCGGCGTAGCCGAGGTTGATGAACCCGGTCTGCTGCAGCACGGGTATGAGCCGCTTCCCGCGGCGGCCGCCGAGCATGAGCCATGCAGGGGTGAGGCAAGCCGGCACGAGCAGGAGCACGATCACCATCCACGGGTTCCACGGGGCGATCACGATCGCGGTCATCATGGCGACCGCGAGCATGAGCACGTAGGCCTTGCGCGCCCGCGAGTCGCCGAGCCGCACCGCAAGCGTGCGCTTGCCCGAGGTCCGGTCGGTGGGGATGTCGCGGACGTTGTTCGCCATGAGGAGGGCGTCCGCGATGAGGCCCGTTCCCACGGCGCCCGCCCAGGCCTCGGGGCTCAGCGTGCCCGCCTGCGTGTACGTGGTGCCGAGTGTGGCCACGAGCCCGAAGAAGACGAACACGAACACGTCCCCGAGCCCGAGGTACCCGTAAGGGTTCTTCCCGCCCGTGTACCCCCAGGCGGCCATGACGCACCCGGCCCCGACCAGCAGGAGCCACCACGTCTGCGAGAGGACCACGAGCACGAGCCCGCACACCATCGCGGCGCCGAAGGCAAGGAAGGCCGCGCGCTTGACCGCCGCCGGGGCGGCGGCGCGGGATCCCGTGAGGCGGAACGGGCCCACCCTTTCGTCGTCGGTGCCGCGGATCCCGTCCGAGTAGTCGTTGGCGTAGTTGACCCCGATCTGGAGCAGGACCGCCACGGCCGCGGCGAGCAGCGCGTTGACGGGCTTGAAGGAGCCGAGCCCGTAGGCCGCAGCGCTGCCGATCAGCACGGGCGCCACCGCCATCGGGAGCGTCCTCGGGCGGGACCCGGAGATCCACTGTGCGAACGTTGCCACAGGTTCGATCCTCTGTATCTGGTCGGTGATGGGGACGGGGACGGTTGCGTGCCTCATGGTGCCTGAGGGCCCCCATTGTGGCTTTTCCCGCCGGCTCCGCGTCCGCTCCCGCTGGCCGTGTCGGCGCTGAGCGATTCGAGGAGCGCCATGAGCGCGAGGCGGTCGGGCTTTCCGTTGGGCAGGTGCGGGAGCGACTCGAGGACGGCCCACACCTTCGGGGTGAGGCGGCCCAGGCGCACGACGGCGTCCGCCTCCACGGCCTGCGCCGTCGCCCCCGGGGCGAGCGCCACGGCGACGGCGAGCGCCTGGCCCCACTCGGCGTCGTCCACCCCGGCCACGAACGCCTCCCGCACGCCCGGGAGGGATCCGATCTCGGCCGCGACGCGCGCGGCGGAGGCCTTGACGCCGCCCGTGATGACGACGTCGTCCACCCGGCCCAGGATGTGCAGGCGGCCGTCCTCGCCCCACTCGCCCACATCGGAGCTGACGTACCAGCGGCGGCCGTCCTCGTCGGCGCAGAAGTGTTCGACGGTGCGCTCCGGATCGCCCACGTACCCGGCCGCGACCACGTCCCCGCCCAGCCACACGCGGCCCTCGACGAGCCGCACCTCGACGCCGGGGAGGGGCTCGCCGTCGTAGACGCACCCGCCGCACGTCTCCGCCGAGCCGTAGGTGGCGACGGCGGTGACCCCTGCGGCCCGCGCCCGCTCGAGCAGCCCCGGCGGCATGGGCGCGCCGCCCACGAGGACGGCGTCGAAGCGGGCGAGCGCGGCCATGACGCGGGCCGAGCCGTCGTCGAGGAGGCGGCGCAGCTGCGTGGGCACGAGCGAGGTGAAGCGGACCGGGTCCGTGAGCTGCTCTGCCGCGTCCGCGAACGCCCCGGGCGTGAATCCGTCCGAGAGGTCCATCGCCCACGGCCGCGTGCCGGCGAAGAGCGAGCGCACGAGCACCTGCACGCCTGCCACGTACTCGAGCGGGAGGGCGAGCAGCCACTGGCCCTCGCCGCGCAGCGCGGTCGCGGTGGCCGCGGAGGACGCCGCGAGGGCGTCGACCGTGAGCGCGGTGGCCTTGGGCGCGCCCGTGGAACCCGAGGTGCGCACGACGACGGCCGTCCCCTCCGGCAGCGAGGCGGCGGCCTCGCTGGGCCGCCAGAGCCGCCACGCGGCGTCGTCCGAGGGGGCCGGCGCTGTGCCGGTCGGGGGCGCAGGCTGGACCGCGGGGCCGAACTCGACCGCGGGGCCCTCCTCGGCGAGTGCCGCGGCGAGCGCTGAGAGCACGGGGCTGAGGTTCACGGTACGCCTCTCGTTGCGGGGTCCCTGGCGGTCGGATGCGGGGTCCCTGGCGGTCGGATGTGAACTGGTCCCCGATAGTTGGACTGGTTTATTGAGATCCTAGGCGGGCAGGGCCTGTGCGCGGTATTCGACCGGGCTCAGGCCCTGGAGCCGTTGCGAGGTGCGTTCGTTGTTGTACCAGCGGATGTAGTCGTGCAGGGCGTGCTCGAGTGCCTCGATGCTGAGGTAGCGGACGTGGTGGAAGCACTCTTCCTTGAGGTGGCCGAAGAAGTTCTCGATCACGGCGTTGTCGAAGCAGTTGCCCTTGCGGGACATCGACTGTGTGGCGCCGGCGTCGGCGAGCAGCTTCCGCCAGGTGCGGTGCTGGTACTGGAACCCCTGGTCGGAGTGCACGACCGGATGTTCCCCGGGCCCTAGGGCGGTGAGTGCCTGGCGCAGTGACGAGGTGGCCAGCTGCAGGTTCGGTGATCGGCCGGTGGAGTAGGCGATGATCTCGCGGTTGAACAGGTCCATGACCGGGGACAGGTAGAGCTTGTCGTTGCCGACCCGGAACTCGGTCACGTCGGTGACCCACTTCTGGTTCGGGGACTCGGCGCTGAACTGGCGGTCCATGATGTTCTCTGCGACCGGGCCGGCCTCGCCCCGGTAGGAGGCGTAGCGGCGTTTCCGGCGGACGTGGCAGGCCAGGCCGAGCTGGCGCATGAGCTCCAGCACCGTCTTCTTGGCCACCTGCCAGCCGGCCTTGACGAGCTCCCGGTGCACCCTGCGGTGCCCGTAGCGTCCGCGCGCGGCCTCGAACGCCGCCCGGACCGCGTCCTTGAGGCCGGCCCGGGGGTCCGCCCGGTCGAGCCTGGCCTGATGGTAGAAGAACGTCGACCGGGCAAGCCCGGCCACCTCGAGCAGCACCGGCAGGCGGTGCTCGGCCTTGAGGGAGGCGACAGCGTGGGCCTTCACTGCCGTCCGTGCGCCCTCAAGGCCCGCAATTTTTTCAGGTAGGCGTTCTCAGCCTGCAGCCGCTCGTTCTCCGCCCGCAGCCGCTCCAGCTCGGTCAGCTCGCCCGCGGCGGCGCCGCCGGCCCGGGCCGGACGGCCCCTGGGCCGGGGCCGCAGCGCGTCCTCACCGCCGTCCCGGAACGCGCGTGCCCACGCCTCGACCAGCTTCCCGGAGGACAGGCCATGCTCCCTGGCCAAGGCCGCAGCAGAGCCCGCGCCCGCGAGGTAGCCCTTCACCACCGCCAGCTTCAGCTCGAACGAGTACGACCGCTTCGTCGTCTTGGCCACCAGCGCTCCTCTGCCACGGATCACCCAACGCCGATACAGCCGCTGCACCGGCCACCGGGACACCCCCAGCCGCGTCGCCGCGGCACGATCAGCGAGACCCTGCTCGAACAAAGCTACAGCCGCCGACCGCTGCCCCACGGACAACGAACTCTCCACACGCATGCACTGCTCCCCAGAAGACGGAACGGAATTTCACGGTCCAACTTCCCGGGAGCAGTTCA
>NZ_JBDFRB010000012.1:0-86318 GCF_039615075.1 Sinomonas halotolerans
GGAAGGCACCGGCCGTCGTCGTACCCGAAGGGGGCTTCTGGGCCCCTTATCCGTACCCGAAGGTGGATTTTGGGTCCCCTATGTGTACCCGAAAAGGGGTTCTGAGCCCCTTATGTGTACCCGAAACGTCAGGCGCGGGAGCGGTTGCGCGCGGCCTTGAGGCGCTCGTTCGAGTCCAGGATGACCTTGCGGATGCGGATGTGCTCCGGGGTGATCTCGACGCACTCGTCCTCGCGGGCGAACTCGAGGGACTCCTCGAGCGTGAGCGTCTTCGGCGGGGTGAGGCCCTCGAAGGAGTCCGCCGTGGAGGAGCGCATGTTGGTGAGCTTCTTCTCCTTGGTGATGTTGACGTCCATGTCGTCGGCGCGCGAGTTCTCGCCCACGATCATGCCCTCGTACACCTCGGCGGTCGGCTGGACGAAGAACGTCCCGCGCTCCTGGAGGTTGATCATCGCGAACGGGGTGGCAACGCCTGCACGGTCGGCGATGAGCGAGCCGTTGGTGCGGTACTCGATCTCGCCGGCCCACGGCTCGTAGCCCTCGGAGATCGAGGACGCGATGCCGGCGCCGCGGGTGTCCGTGAGGAACCGCGTGCGGAAGCCGATGAGGCCGCGCGCGGGGACCATGAACTCCATGCGCACCCACCCGGTGCCGTGGTTGGACATGTTGGTCATGCGACCCTTGCGGGCGGCGAGGAGCTGCGTGACCGCGCCGAGGTACTCCTCGGGGACGTCGATCGTCATGTGCTCCATCGGCTCGTGCACCTGGCCGTCGACCTTCCTCGTCACGACCTGCGGCTTGCCGACCGTGAGCTCGAAGCCCTCGCGGCGCATCTGCTCGACGAGGATGGCGAGGGCCAGCTCACCGCGACCCTGGACCTCCCAAGCGTCGGGGCGCTCGGTCGGCAGGACGCGGATCGAGACGTTGCCGATCAGCTCCTTGTCGAGGCGGTCCTTGACCTGGCGCGCGGTGACCTTGGCGCCCTTGACCTTGCCCGCGAGCGGGGACGTGTTGATGCCGATGGTCATCGAGATCGCGGGGTCGTCGACCGTGATGAGCGGCAGCGGCTGCGGGTTCTCGACGTCGGTGAGCGTCTCGCCGATGGTGATGTCCTCGATGCCTGCGACGGCGACGATCTCGCCGGGGCCGGCGGACTCGGCCGGGACCCGGTCGAGCGCCTTGGTGGCGAGGAGCTCGGTGATCTTGACGGTCTTGAGCGTGCCGTCCTGGCGGGCCCAGGCGACCTGCTGGCCCTTGCGGAGCGTGCCGTTGTAGATGCGCAGGAGGGCGAGGCGGCCGAGGAACGGCGAGGCGTCGAGGTTGGTCACGTGCGCCTGGAGGACGCCCTCGGGGTTGTACGTCGGCGCAGGGATGTGCTTGAGGATTGTCTCGAAGAGCGGCTCGAGGTTGTCGTTCGCCGGGACCGAGCCGTCCGCGGGCTGCTCGAGGGACGAGGCGCCGGCACGTGCCGCTGCGTAGACGACCGGGACGTCCAGGACCGTGTCGAGGTCGAGGTCCGGGACCTCGTCCGCGAGGTCGGAGGCGAGGCCGAGCAGGAGGTCCATCGTCTCGTGGACGACCTCGTCGATGCGGGCGTCCGGGCGGTCGGTCTTGTTGACCACGAGGATCACGGGCTTGTGCGCGGCGAGCGCCTTGCGGAGCACGAAGCGGGTCTGCGGGAGCGGGCCCTCGGACGCGTCCACGAGGAGCACGACGCCGTCCACCATCGAGAGCCCGCGCTCGACCTCGCCGCCGAAGTCCGCGTGGCCGGGGGTGTCGATGACGTTGATCGTGATGCCCTCGGGCTCCCCGACCTCAGCGGCGGCCGGACCCGCGTAGCGGACGGTCGTGTTCTTCGCGAGGATCGTGATGCCCTTCTCACGCTCGAGGTCGCCCGAGTCCATGACCCGGTCCTCGACCTCGCCGTGGGAGGCGAACGAGTTCGTCTGCTTGAGCATGGCGTCGACGAGGGTCGTCTTGCCGTGGTCGACGTGCGCCACGATGGCGACGTTGCGGAGGTCGGTGCGTGAAGCGGTGGACACGGTTTCAGTCATGCGAGTGAGGCTCGATTCGAGTGGGTTCGGCGGTCAGCGGCCTCACGCGCAACGGAACGGACCGTCCGCGAGGCACAGCTGAACGGACCCTCTTCAGGGCCAGCCCTCCTATTTTACCCGCACGGCTGCAGGTCCGGTCGCGCCCGCACGCGGCTGCCCGCTCGGCACTGGCAGCGGTCGGCGCCACAGGGCGGGCGCGGCTCCGCCCCGTCGGCCCTGCTGCGTCCGAGACGCTCCCCAAGGAACAGGGAGCGGTCCGTGACGAAGAACACGTCGATGCGCAGGGCCGCGGTCCGGGTCAGACCACCCCGCTGCCTGCCAGCAGCTCGCGCAGCTCGCGCCGTTCGCGCTGCTTCTGCGGGTCCGGCAGCGGCACGGCCGCGAGGAGCCGCTGCGTGTAGGCCTCCTGCGGATTGCGCAGGATCGCGTCCCGGGTCCCCTGCTCCACGATCCTGCCCCGCTGCATGACGCAGATGTAGTCCGCCAGCACATCGACGACCGCGAGGTCGTGCGTGACGAAGAGGCTCGCGAACCCGAGCTCGCGCTGGAGCGACTGGAAGAGCTCGAGCACCTTGGCCTGGACTGAGACGTCGAGCGCGGACGTCGGCTCGTCCGCGACCATGAGCTTGGGCTTGAGCGAGAGGGCGCGGGCGATTCCCACGCGCTGCTTCTGCCCGCCCGAGAGCTCGTGCGGGTAGCGGTTACGGTAGGAGCGCGGGAGCTCCACCTGGTCGAGGAGCGTCTCCACGCGCTTGTGGAGGTCCGCGCCCTTCGCGACCCCGGCCAGAAGCATGGGCTCGCCGATGGACTCCCCGATGGGAAGGCGCGGGTTGAGCGATGACGAGGGGTCCTGGAACACCATGCCCACGCTCCGGCGCAGCTCGTGCAGCTCGCGCGAATTCTTCTTGAGCCCGGCGATCTCGCGGCCCACCACCTTGAGGGACCCCTCGGCCACGTCCAGCAGCCCCACGGCCGCCCGGCCGATCGTCGTCTTGCCCGAGCCGGACTCCCCCACGAGCCCCACCACCTGGCCGGGGTACACGGTCAGGTTCGCCCCCTCCACGGCGCGGAACGCGGGCACCCGGCCCTGCTTGGGATACTCGATCGCCACGTCCCGCAGCTCGAGGACGGCGGTGCCCCGCCCGGCTCCCTCGGTCTCCGCGGCCGCGAGCGCGGCCTCGTTGGCCCGCTCCCGGGCAACGAGCTCGGCCGAGTCGACGCCCTCGAGCTCCACGCCCGTGGCCGAGGCGAGCGCCGCGGTGATGTCGACGTCGTCGCCGGCCCCCTCGCCGCCCTGGCCGAGGTGCGGCACCGCGGCGAGGAGCGCCTGCGTGTAGGGGTGCTGGGGCGCGGCGAAGATCTGCTCGGCCGTGCCCGTCTCGACGATGAGGCCTTTGCGCATGACGGCGATGCGGTCCGCGAGGTCCGCGACCACGCCCATGTCATGCGTGATGAGGATGACGGCGGAGTTGAGCTTGTCCTTGAGGTGCCGCATGAGGTCGAGGATCTCGGCCTGCACCGTGACGTCCAGCGCGGTCGTGGGCTCGTCTGCGATGAGCAGCTTGGGGTCGCACGAGAGCGACTGGGCGATCATCGCACGTTGCCGCTGGCCGCCCGAGAGCTGGTGCGGATAGGACCTGAAGGCCTTCTGGGGGTCCGGCAGCTCGACGAGCTCGAGCATCTTCAGCGCCTTCGCCTTCGCCTGCGCCGGCGAGACCGGGTTGTGGAGGCGGATGGTCTCCACGATCTGGCTGCCGATCGTGTAGACCGGGTTGAGCGCCGTCATGGGCTCCTGGAAGATGACCGCGACGTCCTTGCCGCGCACCTGCCGGACGCGGTTGACGTCCTTGCCGAGCAGTTCCTGGCCCGAGAGCTTCACGCTGCCCGAGACCCGGCTGTTGCTGGGCAGGAGGCCCAGGAGCGCCATGGAGCTCGCGGACTTGCCCGAACCCGACTCCCCCACGATGGCGAGGACCTCGCCCGCGCGGACCTCGTAGTCGAGGCCGATCGCGGCCGGGATCCACTCCTTGTCCACCCCGAAGTCCACGCTGAGCCCGCGGACCTCGAGCACAGGCTCGCCCTTGGTCAGCCCCGACCCGCCCGGGGTGGTGCCAACGGTGTCCTGGCCCTGAGTGCGCGGGCTCCCTGCCCGCCCGAGGTTCTCCGACATGGTCACTGCTTCCTTCCGCACATCCCCGCCCGGCCGCTTTGGCCGCCGCGGGGCGAATCCTGAATCATGGGGGCATGGACGCCCTGACGCACACCGGCCGCATCGAGACCTTCACCGCTCGCAGCAACAGGGTCCTCGCCGCGGCAGTGTGGGGCATCGCCGGGTTCGGGGTGGCCATGACGCTCACGACGGCGGGCTTCGCCGGCCTGCGCTTCGCCGCACCCCTCGCGCTGCTCGCCGTGGCGGGCTGGGTCCTGTTCTGGCGACCGGCGGTCGTGGTGAGCGACGCGGGCGTGGAGCTGCGCAACCCGTTCCGCAGCATCGGGATCCCTTGGGACGCCCTCGCCTACGTCGACACGAAGTACGCGCTCACGCTCGCCACCGGCTCGCAGCGCTTCACGGCGTGGGCAGCTCCGGCCCCCGGCATCTGGGGCGCCCGCCACGCGTCGCCGGAACATCTGGACGGGCTGCCCGAGACCACCTACGGACCCGCACGATCGGTGCGCCCGGGAGACCTCCGCAACACCGACTCCGGCCAGGCCGCGGCCCTGGTCCGCACGCGCTGGGCGGACGCCCTGGACTCGGGCGCGGCCGTCGCCGGCCGCACCGAGGAGGCGCACGCCGTGCGCCGGATCGCCTGGGTGCCCCTCGCGCTCACGGTGCTGCTCGGCGTCGTGAGCGCGGTGACGCTCA
This sequence comes from Sinomonas halotolerans, assembly GCF_039615075.1. Taxonomy (NCBI): domain Bacteria; kingdom Bacillati; phylum Actinomycetota; class Actinomycetes; order Micrococcales; family Micrococcaceae; genus Sinomonas; species Sinomonas halotolerans. Next base: position 4,918 of record NZ_JBDFRB010000012.1, read on the forward strand.
CCGCCGGCTGACACGGGCCTTCGCCTTCTTGGCGTTGAACTTCTTCTGGCGCGGGTCGAACGCATCGCGCAGGCCGTCGCCGATGAAGTTGATGCTCAGGCAGATGAGGACGATGAACAGGCCCGGCCACCAGAACAGCCACGGGCGCGTGGAGAACGCCTCCTGGTTCTGCGAGATGAGCAGGCCCAGGGAGGTGTCCGGCGCCTTGACGCCCACGCCGAGGTAGGAGAGCGCCGTCTCGAGCAGGATGGCCGCGCTCATGGTCAGCGTGACGTTCACGATCACGACGCCCACGGCGTTGGGCAGGATGTGCTTGAAGATGATGCGCAGGTTGGACGCACCCGAGATCCGTGCGGCGTCCACGAACTCGCGCTCGCGGAGCGTGAGGAACTCGCCGCGCACGAGGCGCGCGAGGCCGACCCACACCACGAAGCCGAGGAAGACGCCGAGCACCACCACGCCGTTGTCCGCGGCGAAGGAGGCGAACCAGCTCCCGGAGTCGCGCCGGCCGGCCAGCTGGGACATGACCGCCGCGAGCAGGAGCGCGGGGATGATGATGACGACGTCGGTCAGGCGCATGAGCACGGCCTCGACCCATCCTCGGAAGTAGCCTGCGAGGGACCCGACCACCACGCCGATCAGGCCGGCGATGAGGCCGATGATGAGCATGACGGTGATGGACTGCTGCGCCCCGCGCATCGTCATGGCGAAGAGGTCGCGGCCGATCCTGTCCTGGCCGAACGGGTGCTCGCCGAACTGCAGGGGCGCGAGGGACATGGTGGGCGCGCCGTCATTGACGAGCGGGGTGACGTCCACGTGGCTGTACCGCCACCATCCCGGAATGGGACCCCATCCGACCGAGGTGAAGGCGAGCAGCAGGATCGCGAAGAAGGCCACGAGGCCCACGAGCGCCCCGGTGTGGCCGAAGAAGCGCTTCCGGACGATCTGCCCCTGGCTCAGGCCCTTGGCCTCGATGACGTCCTCGACGCCGGCCGCCGGTGTGGGCGGGAGTGCCTCCCGCTCGGCGAGGAGCTCGTTCTGCTGGGTTGGCTGGGACATATCACTTCACCCTTACGCGGGGGTCGAGAGCGGAGTAGACGAGGTCCGCGATGAGGTTGAACACCAGGGCCGTCATGGACACCATGAGGAAAACGCCCATGACCGGGTTGGGATCGACATGGAAGATCCCGTCGATGAACATGAAGCCCATGCCGCGCACCGAGAACACGGTCTCGGTGATGACGGCGCCGCCGATGAGCGCCCCGATGTCGAACGCAACGACCGTGGCGATCGGGATGAGCGCGTTGCGGAACGCGTGGCGCATCACCACGGCCCGCTCGCTCACGCCCTTGGCACGCGCCGTCCGGATGTAGTCCATGTTCATGACCTCGAGCATCGAGGAGCGCGTGAAGCGCGTGTAGCTCGCGAGCGAGACGAGGATGAGCGCGATGGTCGGCAGGATGAGGTGCGTGAAGGAGTCGATGCCCTCGATCCAGAAGTCCCCAGCGAGGTTGGGGGTCTCGGCGCCGATTGTCGCGATGGGACGGCCGCGGATCTTGCTGTGGTCGAAGTAGGCCGGCCAGGCCTGCATGAAGCGGTCCAGGAGGATCACGAAGCCCACGAGGAAGGCCGTGATGCCGCCCACGCGCATGTTCTGGCCGCGGTCGTAGCCGCCGAACGCCCAGCCGAGCCCGACGCCGACGCCGACGGTCACGACCGCGAGGATGATGACCATGAGCGGAGTGGCGAGGTTGAGGAGCCCCTGGACCGGGAAGTAGGCGACCAGTCCCACGCCGACGGCGGTGAGGCCGGCGTAGAGGGCGCGCCTGTTCTGCAGGCCGGAGACGAGGACCGTGGTCGCGAAGGCGATGCCCACCCCGGCGATGAGGATCACGGCGAGCCCGAGGCCCGGGAAGCGGAACCAGCGCGTCACGGAGGCGAGGACCAGGACCACGGTGGTGAACGCGAAGACGCTGCCGCCCACCACGGCCCGCCGCTTGGGCTCTCCGCCGACTGCTGCCGCGGCCACGGCGCCGGCGGCGAGGCCGATGAGCGCCGCCACGTACCAGGGGATCTCCGGCTCGCGCAGGAAGTTGTTGAAGCCGATGGCGCCGTACTCCTTGAGCAGGACGGCGACCCAGAAGATCGGCAGGGAGAAGAAGAGGAAGGCCATGAAGGTCACGCCGTAGTCCAGCGAGCTGTACTGGCGGAGGGCCGTGATGATGCCGAGGGAGACGCCGATGAGGATGGCGAGGACGGTCGCTGCCGTGACAAGCGTGAGCGTCTGCACGAGGGCGATGCCGAGCGCCTCGGTGATGGGCTGCCCGGCGAGGTTCGTGCCGAGATCGCACCGCCCCGCGAAGGGGATGAGGCACTGCGCGGCACCGGCGAGCCACTTGAAGTAGCGGATGGGCGCGGGCGTCTCGAGGTCCAGGAGCTGCGCCCTGGCCTCCATGAGCTGCTTGGCGTTGGGGGCGCTGCTCGCACGGAATTCCTCGAGGGGGTCTCCCGACAGCGCCGTCAGGTTGTAGACCAGGAAGGACGCGCCGAGGAGTATGAGGGCGGCTGTGATGAGCCGCCGGACGACGTAGGTGACCATGGTGTGAAGTACCTCGTGGTGAGTCGGTTGTCGGGAGCCGGGACGCCCGGAAGCGCCGGGACCGTGGTGCTTGGTCCCGGCGCTTCCGTGTGTCAGAACGCGGGACCGGCTACTTGACCGACCAGTCCCAGAAGTTCCACCAGACACCGGTCTGGTTCGGCATGTACTTCACGCCCTCGACCTTGTCGCTGTGCGCCTCGACGCCCGGCGACTGGAAGAGCGGCAGGCCGTACGAGGACTCCCACACGAGCTTGTCGATCTGCGTGATGAGCTCGTCCTGCTTCTCCTTCTCGGTGGTGACGACCAGCTCCTCCATGAGCTTGTCCGCCTCCGGGCTCGAGAACCCGTTGAAGTTCGAGTCGGTGCCCGACTTGAAGATCTGCGGGACGCCGGAGACGCCCACGCCCGAGTTGATCCAGCCGAAGATCGTGGCGTCGTAGGTGCCGGAGCCGAGCGCCTTGCCCCAGTCCGACTTGCCCAGCCCGCCGTCGACGATCTTGAACCCGGCCTTCTGCGCCGACTCGCGGATGAGCGAGAATGCGTCGACACGGTTCGGGTTGTCCTTGTTGTACATGATGCGGATCTCGGGCTGCTTGCCGCCCAGGAGCTCCTTCGCCTTGGCGATGTCCACCTTCTGGTAGGCGGAGGAGCCGTTGTTCTTCACCGAGTTCTCGTACGGAGCCTGGTCCGGCACGAAGAACTGCGAGTCGAGCGGCTTCGCCTCGGGGTCGATCTTCTTGATGAGCTTGTCCACGATGTCCTGGCGCGGGACCGTGAGCATGAACGCCGTGCGGACGTCCTTGTCCTTGAACGGGCCCGAGAAGTTCAGGTCGAGGTGGTCGTAGGAGAGCTGCTTGCCCTGGAGCACCTCGGCCCCGGGGATCGCCTTGAGCTGCTCCACCGTGTCGGCGGAGGCCTGCGGGGCGATGATGTCCGCCTCGCCGTTCTTGAGGGCCTGGACCTGGGCGGGGGCAGCACCGATGTAGCGGACCACGATCTCGTCCACGTGCGCCTCGGGGCCCCACGTGTAGTCCTTGTTCTTGACGAGCGTCATGGACTGGTCCGGGACGATGTCCTTGACGATGTACGGGCCGTTGGAGAGGAACAGGCTCGTGTCCGAGGGCAGCGTCTTGGTCTCGAAGCCCGTGTTGTAGAAGTCAGCGGCCTTCTTGAGGGTCTCGTTGACGGGTGCCGGCTTGGCCGGGTCGCCCTTCTTCATGCCCTTCATGAGGTCCGTGAGGGCCTTGGCATCCTCCAGCCCGGCCTTCTTCGCAACGACGTGGGCCGGGATGTCGATGCCGGGCCCGCCCAGGGCGATCTCCCAGTCGGCGAACGGCTTGGTGTACTTGACCGTGAGGGTGCGGTCGTCGTCGGACAGCTCCGGGACCTCGGTTGCGTTGAGCCCGGTCGTGTCACCGGCGTACGAGAAGTAGGCGTTGCCCTTCTTGCCCTCGGCGTCCGCGTCGGCGTAGTAGCCCGAGTACACGGCCCACTGCAGGAAGAGGTCGTGTGCCGTGACGGGCGTGCCGTCGGACCACTTGACACCCTCGTTGATCGTGTACTTGACGGTCAGCGGGTCTTCGGAGACCTTCTCGAACTTGCCGAACTTCTCGTTGTGGACGACGTTGAGCTGGTTGTCGATGTAGAAGAAGCCCGAGTGCGTCGGGTAGCTGATCTTCGAGTTGATGTCGGTGTTGCCGTCAGCCGTGTTGGGGTTGAACGTGTTGAACGCGTTCACCTCGACCACGGTGACCGTGCCGCCCTGCTTGGCATCCGCCTCGCCGCTCGCCCCGGCCTGCCCCGACCCCTGGGTCGCGCAGGCACTGAGCGCGAGAGCAGCCGCCGCAGCGACGCCGATCGCCTTGGAAATACGCCCGAAACGCATTCCGCCTCCTAATCTGCGTATGTGTGATGGCGCCGGGGAACTGCCCCGGCAAGACGGCCCTTCCCCCGAGAGAAGACGTGGCGCGCCTCACATGCTGGACAGCCTAGACGCGGCCCCGCCCCCGTGGCTACGAAAGTTCCGTTTCAGATCATCGTCGTTATGAAGCTGCAACATATCTTTCACGTTCTGATGGCTGCGGTCTCGGCTCCGGGCTCGCGATTGGCTTTTCCCAATCAATCCCTGCCCTTGATCTCGGCACCTACGCTCTGGTAGGCGGCTCCCGTCCAATCAGTCGCCGAGCGTCCACCCGCTCACCTCTGCCGGGTCCTCGCCATGCCTGCGCGTGTAGTCGCGTGCTCTGAACGCGGCGTCGGCGTACCGCTGCCGCAGCGAGGCGTGGCGCGGGCCGAGGCCGGGCACGCGGTCGATCACGTCCATCGCGAGGTGGTATCTGTCGATCCGGTTCCGCAGGCACATGTCGAACGGCGTCGTCGTCGTGCCCTCCTCGATGTACCCGCGCACATGGAGATTGCCGTGGTTGGTGCGCCGGTAGGTGAGCCGGTGGATGAGCCACGGATAGCCGTGGTACGCGAACACGATCGGCCGGTCCACCGTGAAGAGCGCGTCGAACTCGGCGTCCGGGAGGCCATGCGGATGCTCACGCGGGTCCTGGAGCCGCATCAGGTCCACCGCGTTCACGACGCGCACCCTGAGGCCCGGCAGGTCACGGCGCAGGAGCTGCGCGGCGGCCACGGCCTCCCCGGTCGGCACGTCCCCCGCACATCCGAGCACCACGTCCGGCTCCTCCCCCGCCACCTCGCTGCCGGCGAAGTCCCACACCCCGATCCCCCGCGCGCAGTGCTCGCGCGCCTCCTGGGGGCCCAGCCACTGCAGCGCCGGCGCCTTGCCCGCCACCACCACGTTGACGTAGTCGCGGCTGCGCAGGCAGTGGTCCATCGTGCACACGAGCGTGTTCGCGTCCACGGGCAGGTAGACCCGCACCACCTCGGCCTTCTTGTTCACCACATGGTCGATGAACCCCGGGTCCTGGTGCGAGAACCCGTTGTGGTCCTGCTGCCACACATGGCTCGAGAGGAGGTACGTGAGCGAGGCGACCGGCAGGCGCCACGGCAGCTCGCGGTGCACCTTGAGCCACTTCGCGTGCTGGTTGAACATCGAGTCCACGATGTGCACGAACGCCTCGTAGGAGTTCAGCACGCCGTGCCGCCCCGAGAGCAGGTACCCCTCGAGCCAGCCCTGGCACAGGTGCTCGCTGAGCACCTCCATGACCCGGCCGGCCCGCGCCAGATGCTCGTCGACGCCCTCGATCCGCTCCTGCCACACCTTGTCGGTGGCCGCATAGACGGCCTGCAGGCGGTTCGAGGCGGTCTCGTCCGGCCCGAACAGCCTGAACGTCTCCGGGTTGGCGCGCACCACCTCCCGCAGCCACTCGCCCAGGACGCCCATCGCCCCTGCGCGCACGACGCCGGGCGCCTCCACTGCCTGCAGGTGCGCCCGGGCGTCGGGCAGCGTGAGGTCGCGCAGGAGGCGGCCCCCGTTCGCGTGCGGGCTCGCGCTCATCCGGAGGTCCCCGCGCGGGGCGAGGCGGACGAGCTCCGGCGAGCGCCCGCCGTCGTGCGCGAACAGCTCCTCGGGACGGTACGAGCGCAGCCACGCCTCGAGCTGCGCGAGGTGCCCCGGTTCCTCGTGGATTCCGGAGAGCGGGACCTGGTGCGCACGCCAGGTGCCCTCGACCGGGACGCCGTCCACCTCGGGAGGGCCGGTCCAGCCCTTCGGCGAGCGGAGCACGATGAGCGGCCACGGCTCCGCGGAGTCGCCCGGCCCGCGGCCCTCCCCCGACCGCGCGCGATCCTGGATGCCGCGGATGGCGTCGAGGCACTCTGCCAGCGCCGACGCGAAGGCGCGGTGCGCGGCGGCGTGGTCCTCGCCGTCGTCCGCCGCGACGAACCGCGGTGCCCAGCCCATGCCCTCGAAGTACGCGCGGAGCTGGGACTCCGGGCGGCGGGCCAGCACGGTGGGATTGGCGATCTTGTACCCGTTGAGGTGCAGGATGGGGAGCACTGCGCCGTCATGGACCGGGTCGAGGAAGGCGGTGGACTGCCAGCTCGCCGCGAGCGGGCCCGTCTCCGCCTCGCCGTCCCCCACGACGCACGCGACGACGACGTCCGGGTTGTCGAACGCGGCGCCGAAGGCGTGCGCGAGGGAGTAGCCGAGCTCGCCGCCCTCGCTGATGGAACCCGGTGTCTCCGGCGCCGCATGGCTCGGGACGCCGCCCGGGTACGAGAACTGGCGGAAGAGGCGCCGGAGCGAGTCCTCGTTGTCGCCGAAGCGCGTGTAGACCTCTGAGTAGGTGCCCTCGAGATAGGCGTTCGCCACGTTCGCCGGGCCGCCGTGGCCGGGGCCCGTGACGAAGAGCATGGCCTGGTCCCGCTCGACGATGGCGCGGTTGAGGTGGGCGTAGACGAAGTTCAAGCCCGGCGTGGTGCCCCAGTGGCCGAGGAGGCGGGCCTTGACGTGCTCGGGCGCGAGGGGTTCCCGCAGGAGAGGGTTGTCGCGGAGGTAGATCTGGCCCACCGAGAGGTAGTTCGCCGCGCGCCACCAGCGCTCGAGGTCCTCGACCTCGGCGTCGGTCAGTGTTGTGGAACGGTGCCGATCCGGCTGGTGGTCGGTGCTGTCGGGCTGGGCGGTGGGTTCGGGCTGGGCGGTGCTGTCGGGATCTGTCACGGGACGCCTTCCCCTGGGCTCCTGCCGCGGCGCGCGGCCGTACACGCCCCAGCGTAGCGACGCGGGCGCGCGGTGTCCCGCCCGCCGTGCGCGTGCTGAATCGTTGCGTGCACCTGCGGAATGCGGCTGACACGCAGCGAGGAATGTAGACGCGAATTGCCCGCATGTGGATACTTAGCCGAACGCTCTTTTTCCCGGGGCCGCGCGTTCGCAAAGGCCATGACTTCTTCGGCCGGTCCCGGGTTTCGAGGAATATGGGGAACAAACGAATATGTGGGGAAAGATCTCCGGAGCGGCCGTCGCCGTCGTCCTCCTGCTGTCCGGCACCGCCGTGCCAGCCGAGGCCGCGAGCGTCTACAAGGCCAGCCTGCGCACCGCTGCACGCTCGCTGCCCGTCGCCGCCGAGGTGAACTGGGGCTACGACCGCACCAAGTACTTCGGTTCCTGGAAGGACACCAACCGGGACTGCCAGAACACCCGGCACGAGGTGCTCATCGCAGAATCGCGGGTCAGCCCGCGGCTGAGCTCGACCCGGTGCACCGTGACCCGCGGCAAGTGGGTCACGAGCTGGGACAACCGGACCCACTACGACCCGCGCGCCGTGCAGATCGACCACATGGTCCCCGTGCACGAGGCGTGGGGATCCGGGGCGCGCTCCTGGAGCCAGGCGCGCCGCATCGCCTTCTACAACGACCTCGGCGATGCGCGGAGCCTCAATGCCCAGACCTCCGCGCTGAACTCGAGCAAGCAGGCCAAGGGGCCTGAGGACTGGATGCCGCCGGCCAACCGGTGCCGCTACATCGCCGAATGGATCGCCGTGAAGATCCGGTGGGGCCTCAAGGCCGACTCTCGCGAGAAGGCGGCACTGGTCCGCTGGGCGGACTCCTGCCCGGCCATGATCCTGACCGTCACGCGGGTCTGACCCGGACTCTGCGGGCAGAGTGAAGGCCCGCGGCGGCTGCCGCAGGCAGGGGGGTCAGTGCACCGGGCAGATGTGGAGGGGATCCCAGCCCGACTTGCCCTCGTGCATGCCGGGGTTGTGCGTCCCGTCGAAGCCCATCGTCTCGACGCACATCCTCACATGCTGGGCGAAGTCGGCATTCGGATCCGCGGCCACGGCCGGCCCGGCGGCGAAGAGGCCGGCACTCGCCAGCGGCACGACGATCATCAGCTTCATGGGCATTCGCATGGGAGCCTCCCTCAGCACGGCGCAGCCACACACAGGCGCGCCTCGTGGTCCCATCGTCGCCCTGGCCTCGGAGAAGGCGGCAGGGCACAAGGGCCTGTGACCGGCGAAGGGCGGCCTGCCGGTCACAGTGTTCATGGATTCGCCGCGCGCATGTGAAAAGAGGAATGCGGCTACGCATTGAACCTGACAACCACAACGCACCTTTCCGGCGCAGCCCGAGGCATATGGCACCTTCGGAGCGGATAGGGTCGTGCTCATGAACATTCTTGCCGTGGCGGGCGGAACTGGCCTGGCCGGTTCGGCGGTGGTTCGAGAGGCACTCGCGCGAGGCTTTTCAGTGCGTTCGCTCAGCCGACGGCTTCCGCAGCCGAGCACCGCGCTCGACGGCGTGGACTACGCGGTCGCGGATGCCGCCACCGGCGAGGGGCTCGCAGCTGCGCTCGACGGCGCGGAAATCCTCATCGATGCACTCGAGGACAGGCGCCTCCGAGCACAGAAGCTGTTTCCCGAGGCAGGCCGCAGGCTTCTCGCGGCGGCCCATGGCTCCGGCGTGCGGCGCGCGGTGATGCTCTCGATCGCCCAATGCGATGAGCTGGATTTCGGGTACTACCGCTCGAAGGTCGCCAAGGAGAAGCTGTACGACGCCGCCCCGATGCCTTCCGCCGTCGTCCGCGCCGCGCAATTCCACCCTCTGCTCGCGCAGATCTTCGCCGCCGGCCACCCGCTGCGGATTGTGCCATCGGTGCGCCGCGCGCGTCTTGCGCCCATTGACGTCCGGGATGTCGCCCGTGCACTCCTGGATGCGGCGGTCGAGGAGGGGGACGGCCACGCGCTCCGCACCGTGAGCGGACCGGAGACACGGCCAGTGCGGGACTTCGCCGAGGAGTGGAAGGACATCGTCGGTTCCCGGGCCCGCATCGTCGGGCTGCCGGCCCCCGGCGGCGTGGGCCGCTACCTCTCCCAAGGGCGGAATCTTGCTCCGGAGAGCGCCTTCGGAACCATCACCTTTGCGCAATGGCTGAAGGAGTCGAAGTCCGCCTCTCCCGATTTGCCTTGACGCTGTCCGGCGGACGCGGGCACCTCGAGTCGCCCGGGGGCGGGGCAAGCGCCGAACGTCAAGCAGAACGCGACTAGACGTTGAAGCGGAACTCCACCACGTCGCCGTCGGCCATCACATACTCCTTGCCCTCGATCCGGACCTTGCCGCGGGCCTTGGCCTCCGCCATCGAGCCGGCGTCCATGAGGTCCTCGAAGGAGACCACCTCTGCCTTGATGAAGCCGCGCTGGAAGTCCGTGTGGATGACGCCTGCGGCCTGCGGTGCCGTGTCGCCGCGGTTGATCGTCCAGGCCCGGGCCTCCTTGGGGCCGGCGGTGAGGTAGGTCTGCAGCCCGAGCGTGTGGAAGCCGACGCGGGCGAGCTGGTCGAGGCCGGACTCGTCCTGGCCGTTCATCTCGAGCATCTCCCGGGCCTCCTCCTCGGAGAGCTCCACGAGGTCGGCCTCGAGCTTCGCGTCGAGGAACACGGCGTCGGCGGGGGCGACGAGCGCGCGCAGCTCAGCCTGCTTCTCGGGGCTGCCGAGGATGGCCTCGTCCGCGTTGAAGACGTAGATGAAGGGCTTGGCGGTGAGGAGGTTGAGCTCCTTGAGGTGCTCCATGTCCAGCTTGTCGCTCTGGATGGAGGAGAAGATCGTGTCGCCCCGCTCGAGGACCTTCTGCGCGGCCTCGACCGCGGCGAGCTCGGCGGCCTCGCGCTTCTTGATCTTGACTTCCTTCTCGAGGCGCGGGAGAGCCTTCTCGAGGGTCTGGAGGTCGGCGAGGATGAGCTCGGTGTTGATGGTCTCCATGTCGGAGCGCGGGTCCACCTTGCCGTCCACGTGGACCACGTCCGGGTCGTCGAACACGCGGATGACCTGGGCGATCGCCTGGGCCTCGCGGATGTTGGCGAGGAACTGGTTGCCCAGGCCCTCGCCCTCGGAGGCGCCCTTGACGATCCCGGCGATGTCCACGAAGGAGACGGTCGCGGGGAGGATGCGCTGGCTCCCGAACACCTCGGCGAGGCGGCCGAGGCGCGGGTCCGGGAGGCTCACGACGCCGACGTTCGGCTCGATCGTGGCGAACGGGTAGTTCGCTGCGAGGACCTGGTTGCGCGTCAGGGCGTTGAAGAGCGTCGACTTGCCGACGTTGGGGAGACCGACGATTCCGATAGTGAGAGCCACGGTCATCCATCATACCGCCGCGGCGGCGCCCGCCCGGCGCACGCGAGGATTGTCGGAGGCCCGTGCGAGGGTGGGCGCATGGACGGAACGCAGATACTCGTGGTGGTTCTCGTGGCGCTGCTCGCGCTCGTCATCGGCGCGCTGTACGGCGCGCGGCGGGAGCGGCAGCGTTCGGCGCACGACGCCGGCTCCCTCCCCGCGCTGCAGGCCCGCCTCGCGCAGGCGGAGGCGCAGGTCGCGGCGGCGGCTGCGGAGCGGGACCTCCTCGCTCGGCAGAACGCGGCCCTCACCTCGCTCGACGAGCAGGAGAACACCGTGCTCCAAGCCCTCGCGCCGGTCGCGGAGAAGCTCGGCGCGGTCCAGCGGCAGGTCGCGCTGCTCGAGCGTGACCGGCTCGAGCAGTACGGGCAGATCGCGGAGCAGCTCAAGGCCGCGCAGCAGTCGGACGCCGCCCTGCTGACCACCACGCACGCCCTCACGGCAGCACTCGCGAACAACGCGTCCCGGGGCACGTGGGGCGAGGTCCAGCTCCGCCGCGTCGTCGAGGCCGCGGGCATGCTCGAGAGGGTCGACTTCAGCGAGCAGGTCACCGCCTCCGGCGATGCCGGGGGCGTGCGCCCGGATCTCGTCGTCTCTCTGCCGGGCGGCAAGCAGATCGTCGTGGACTCGAAGGTGCCGCTGGGCGCCTACCTCCGGGCCCAGGAGCACGCGCAGGACGCGAGCGCCAGCGGCGAGCAGGAGCGGTCCCGCCTCCTGGCCGAGCACGCCAAGGCCCTCCGCTCCCATGTCGACACTCTGGGGAACAAGAAGTACTGGGATGCCGTCGGCGCAAGCCCGGAGCTGGTCGTGTGCTTCCTGCCGGCAGAATCGTTCCTCGCCGAGGCGCTGCGCACGGACCCCGGCCTGCTCGACCACGCCTTCGCCCGCAATGTGGCGCTTGCCTCCCCCGCCACACTCCTCGCGCTCCTCAAGGGCGTCGCCTTCGGGTGGCGCCAGGAACTGCTCACGGAGAACGCCCGTGAGCTGTTCGAGCTCTCCCAGCAGCTCTACGGCCGGCTCGGCACGATGGGCGGCCACGTCGCCAAGCTGGGCTCCTCGCTCAAGTCTTCGGTCGAGCGCTACAACTCGTTCGTCGGCGCCCTCGAGACCCGGGTGCTCCCCACGGCACGGCGCATCAGTGCCCTGGACCCCGGCGCGCCCGAGTCTCTCCCGGGCCTCGCCCCGGTCGAGGCCACGCCCCGGGTCCTCAGTGCCGGCGAGCTCCTGGACGAGGAGATCCTGGATGCGAGCGGGCTCCGCGTCGGGGACGGCAGCATGGAACAGGTGCGCGACTCGGCCTGATCCCGCCTCATACCGCATGTGCTCCGGGCGCTACGGTAGGTCCATGTCCAGCACCTCCCCGGCGTCCCGTCAGGTCCAGCGCATCTCGTACGGCGAGCATCCCGACCAGTGGGGCGAACTCCACCTTCCCGTCCCCGGGCAGCCGGTGAGGGGCACAGTGGTGGTGATCCACGGCGGCTACTGGCGCAACCAGTGGACTGCCGACCTCGGACGGCCCGCCGCCGAGGACCTCGCGGCGCACGGCTTCGCCGCCTGGAACCTCGAGTACAGGCGGGCCCCCGGTCCGGACGGCCGTGGCGACGGCGGCTGGCCTGCCACGTTCGAGGACATCGCCGCGGGGATCGACCACGTCGCCCAGCTGGCGGGGCACGGGGTGGACCCGGCCCGGGTCGCCCTCCTGGGCCACTCTGCCGGAGGCCATCTCGCCGTGTGGGCGGCGGGGCGGCAGGGCCTGCCAGCCGACGCACCGGGTGCGGGACCCGCTGTGGTGCCGGTCGGCGTCGTGAGCCAGGCCGGTGTCCTGGACCTCGCGGCGGCGCACCGCCTCAGGCTGAGCGACGATGCCGCCGCCAACCTGATGCACGGCACGGCGGACGAGCGGCCGCACGAGTACGCGCTGGCGGACCCCCTGCGCGCGCTGCCCACAGGAGTCCCGGTGCTCGCGGTGCACTCCCCGGCAGATGAAGCCGTGCCGATGGCCCTCTCCAGGGACTATGTCGAGGCGGCCCGCGCGGCAGGGGACCCAGCCGAACTGCACGCGGTGGACGGCGACCACTTCGCCATCATCACTCCCGGGATGGACGCGTACGAGAGGTGCCGGGCGCTCCTCGACGGCCTGTTCGCGCAGGCCGCGGAGTCGTAGCCCCGCACCTCGGCAGTCAGGACCCCCATCTCGGCGGTCAGGACCCCCATCTCGGCGGTCCACACCCCCATTTCGGCGGTCAGGACCCCCATTTCGGCGGTCAGGACCCCCATTTCGGCGGCTAGCTCTGGGGGCGCTGGCCCCGGCCGCCGAGGCCGCGGCTCGCGTCGCCGGCCTCCTTGAGCGTGGCGCGGAGCTCCTTCGGGAGCGAGAAGAGGATGTCCTCCTCGGCGGTCACGACCTCCTCGACCGTGCCGTAGCCGTACTCGGAGGCGAGCCGCAGGACGTCCTGCACGAGGACCTCCGGCACCGACGCACCCGAGGTCACGCCCACCGTGGTGACGCCCTCGAACCAGGACTCGTCCACCTCGTTCGCGAAGTCCACCCGATAGGCGGCACGGGCCCCGTACTCGAGGGCGACCTCGACGAGCCGTACGGAATTGGACGAGTTCGCCGAGCCCACCACGATCACGAGGTCCGCCTGCGGGGCGATCTTCTTGATGGCGGCCTGGCGGTTGCTGGTCGCGTAGCAGATGTCGTCGCTGGGCGGGTCCTGCAGGTTCGGGAAGCGCTCGCGCAGCCGCCGCACCGTCTCCATCGTCTCGTCCACGGAGAGGGTGGTCTGGGAGAGCCAGATGAGCCGGTCCGGGTCCTTGACCTGGATCGTGTCCGCCTCCTCGGGCGAGTTCACGATCTGCGTGTGCTCGGGCGCCTCGCCGTACGTGCCCTCGACCTCCTCGTGGCCCTCGTGGCCGATGAGGAGGATCTCGTAGTCGCCCTTCGCGAACCGGACGGCCTCCCGGTGGACCTTGGTCACGAGCGGGCACGTCGCGTCGATGGTGCGCAGCCCGCGGTCCTCCGCGGAGCGCACGACGGCGGGACTCACCCCGTGCGCCGAGAACACCACGAGCGCGCCCTCGGGCACCTCGTCCGTCTCCTCGACGAAGATCGCGCCACGCTCCTCGAGGGTCTCGACCACGTGGCGGTTGTGCACGATCTGCTTGCGCACGTACACGGGAGGGCCGTAGTGCTCGAGGGCCTTCTCGACCGCGATGACGGCGCGGTCCACCCCGGCGCAGTAGCCGCGCGGCGCGGCCAGGAGGACCTTCTTCTGGCCTTCGACAGGGGCCGCGGCCGCCACATCCTCGGGCGAGCGGCGGCGCCGCGGGACCGTGGGCATGGACAGGGCGACGGGGCTGGAGGTCATGGCTCCATGCTACCGGCGCGCCATCAGACGCCTGCGCCGGGCGGCGAGCACGGAGCCCAGGATGAGGAACACAGCGCCCGCTATCCCCACGGCGAGCGTCCAGGGCAGGAACGAGTCCGCCGCGAGGGCGGCCGCCCGGCCCGCGAACACGCCCGCCGCGGTCCCGCCCCCGGCCTCGCTGCTCGCCACCGGGCCCGCGAGGACGGTGGCGGAGCCGAGCAGCGCGGCGACCACGATGAACCCGAAGCCGGACCATGCGAGGGCGGCGCCACGCCGTCGTGCGAAGAGCAGCCCGAGCACGAGGGCGAGCACCGCACCCGCAGCGAGGGGTCCCGCGAGCCTCGCGGCGTCCTGCACGAACCCGAGGGCGCCGCGCTGCACTGTGGAGCCGGCCTCGACCACGACGCTCGGGGCGTCCCCGAGGTCGGCTCCGACGCCCTCGCCGAGCCGGTCGAGGACCAGGCCGGCGAGCGGGCGCAGCTCGAGGGCGATCCCGGTCAGGGCGGCGCTGTCCGGACCGAAGTTGAGGGCATGGCTCTCCCGGAGCGTGGCCTCCCACGCCGCGGGGAACTGCTCGTCCTCCGCGAGGCCCTCGACGAGCGCCGCGGCCGCGCGCTGCGCCGCGGGCTCGAGCGGCGCGGGGATCCGGGCCGAGCCGAGCGCCGAGGCGGCGACGGAGGTGCCGAGGGCACTGACCACCTCGGCGTCCTGGCCCATCGGGGCGAGCAGGCGCACGAACCCTGACTCGTCCACGAGGGTCTTCTCGGCCCACAGGGCGGGCACGGCGGCCGCCGTGAGGACGACGGCGAGCAGCACGGACAGGGCGGAGAGGACGGTGCGCATGGACTTCCCGGGGGTCGGCAACCCGTCCATAGTAGCGACGGGCAGGCATCTGGGCGGGCGGGGCGCGCGGGCCCGGGCGCGCGCTGTCGGGAGGCCCGGCGAGCGCCAGGACGAGAGGCCCGGCGAGAAGCGTCGGAGGGGCGTGGTAGTCCTGAACTATGGTGGCAGAGATGGAAGCACCAGACTCCCCCGCGAACCCGTCCGAGGATGCGGCCGAGGCCACGCCGTCGGGCGGGACCGACGGGCCGACGAGCCTTCCCGCACGCGCCGCGGACACGACGCCGGAGAACCCCTGGCCCCTCCACCTGCTCTCCCGCAAGCTCAAGGAGCACATCGAGCGTTCCCCGCAGGTGTGGATCGAGGGCCAGGTGATCGAGCTCAACCGGCGCGGCTCCACGGCATACATGACCCTGCGGGACGTGGACCACGAGATCTCCCTCCCTGCCTCCGTGTGGGGCACGGTCATGGCCAGGCTCAAGGAGCCCGTGGACCGCGGCTCCCGCGTGGTGGCGCTGGTGAAGCCGGAGATGTGGCTCAAGTCCGGTCGGCTCACCATGGCCGTCCGGGACATGCGCCCCGTGGGGCTCGGCGACCTCCTGGCCAGGATCGAGCGCCTGCGCCAGGCCCTCGGCGCGGAGGGCCTCTTCTCCGAGGCTCGCAAGAAGCGCCTTCCGCTCCTCCCCCACCGGATCGGGCTCATCACCGGGCGGGACTCGGACGCGAAGAAGGACGTGCTGCGCAACGCCGCGCTGCGCTGGCCGGCGGTCGAGTTCGAGATCCGCGAGGTGGCGGTCCAGGGCGGGAACGCCGTGGCCGAGGTGCTCGGGGCGCTGCGTGAGCTGGACGCGCACGCCAGCGTGGACGTCATCGTGATCGCGCGCGGCGGCGGCTCGCTCGAGGACCTGCTGCCCTTCAGCAGCGAGGTGCTCGTGCGGGCGGTGGCGGAGGCTGCCACGCCCGTGGTGAGCGCGATCGGCCACGAGGCGGACCGGCCGATCCTCGACGACGTGGCCGACCTGCGCGCCTCGACCCCCACGGACGCGGCGAAGCGGATCGTGCCCGAGGTCACCGAGGAGCTGGCCCGCGTGCACCAGTGCCGTGAACGCCTCGAGCGGCAGATCCGCCTCCTCGTGGAGCGGGAGTCGGACCGGCTCGCCGCGGTGCGCAGCCGGCCCGTGCTCGCGGCACCGCTCGCGATGGTCGAGGCGCGCCACGAGGAGCTCGTGCGCCTCCGCGGGCGGGCGCACGCCGCGGTGAGCACCGCGGTGGTCCGGGGGCACGACGCCGTAGCGCACCTGCGCGCGCAGGTGCGGGCGCTCTCGCCCCAGCAGACGCTGGACCGCGGGTACTCCGTGGTCCAGGTCCTCGACGGCCCGGGTGCCACCGTGGTGCGCGGTCCCGAGGACGCCCCGACCGGCACGGGGCTCCGGGTCCGGCTCGCGCGCGGCACCATTGCGGCCCGCAGCGAAGGCCAGCTGCCCGACCCCCTCCACGCACCGGCCAGCCCCGGCCAGACATCGAGCAGACACAACCCGCCAGAGGCCCCGGAACGGGCCACGGAAGGATCGACCCATGGCTGAGAACCAGCAGGAATCGCTCGAGAGCCTCTCCTATGAGGAGGCCCGCGAGCAGCTCGTTGCGGTGGTGTCCCGCCTCGAGGCAGGGGGCGTGAGCCTCGAAGAGTCCCTCACACTCTGGGAGCGCGGCGAGGCGCTCGCCCAGCGCTGCGAGGAGTGGCTCGAGGGTGCACGGCGGCGCCTCGACGCCGCACGGCAGCCGAACGCCGAGGGCTGAGCTCAGTCCGCGAGCGGCACGGCCTCGACCCGTGGGCCGGGCCCCACGAGGACGAGCACACGCCGTGCCGTGAGGCCCTCGAGCGCTCGGACCACGTCCTCAGCCCGGGGCGCAGGCTCTGACGCGGGCGCTGGGGTGGCCATCAGCGCGGCCGCCGGCTGCGCCGCCTGGCGCCACGCGGTGACCACCGCGCCGGTGCTGTCGGCGATGGCGTGAGCATACGGGTCCGGGTCCAAGGCGGTCACGAGGACCACACGACCCACCCTCGGGACCTCGCGCCGTTCGGCGGAGAGGACTGCCCTGTCGTGGCGCCACACGGCAAAGTGGTACCCGGCCACGAGGGCCGTGGCCACGAGGACACCGAGGGGTGCGCGGACGCGGCTCACGAGCGGGACGTCCAGCACCCCGAGCACGGACTGGAACACCTGGTAGCCGATCACCAGGAGGGTCACGAGCGCGGCGACGGCAGATGCCCCGAAGACGACAACCAGGTAGACGCGCCGCCCCGGCGGCTTGGCCGTGAGCGGCTCGGACAGGACCGTGGTGGGCTTCCACACGAGCCACCACACGGGCCCGCCCACCGCAAGCGCGGCGATTCCGCCCAGGAGGAGCGTCCGGGCGTTCGCCCCCGCCAGCGTGGGCGTGGCGAGGGAGAGCGTGGCGTTGATGATCACGCCGATGCCGGAGGCCGCACCCGCGAGCGCCACCGCGGACGTGACGAGCCGGGCCGCCTGCTGCGCCGCTTCGCTGCGCCCGTGGACGAGGGGGCGGTGGTACGCCCAGACGAGCCAACCGACCGCCGCCGCGGCAAGGGCTGGCGGCAGGGGGGCCAGGAGCGAGGCCAAGGCGTCCTCCGTGCCACGGTCGAACAGCAGCCTGAGGACGGTGAACAGGGCCGTCCCCATTCCTCCCAGCGCCGCGACGGCCGCCGCGAAGATGCCTGCGCCGATCAGCGCGACATCGCTGAACGCCGTCCTGAGGTGCTTTCCGCCCTCGCGCAGCCAGTGCCAGGCCCACACGCCCACACCGCCGGCCGACCATACCGCCGAGGCGAGGACGGACCGCCACCAGACGGTCCCCTCGCCGACAGGGGCGGGGAGGTCCAGGAGGGCTGTGAGTGCCTGCCTGCCGAGCGCCGTGAGGGCAACCGCGCCCATGATGGCGCCGAGGATCAGGCCGTACAGGCCGCCCAAGACCGTCGGGACCGTGCGCAGGCGCAGCGGCCCCCGCTCCGGATGCCGCGCCATCCACCGGTGCCAGGCCCAGACCGCGGACCACACGAGCCCCCCGGCCACCATGTCCTCCCAGTCCTGCAGCTCGCCGCGGATGAGCGCCGCCACGAGGGCGAGGAGCTGCGAGGCCCCGATCGCCAGGGAGACGGTGTACAGGGCAGAGACGTAGAGGCCCCAGCCGACCGAGTCCCGCTCGGACCGGTCGGGGAGGCGGCGCCACACGAACCACCAGAGCAGCCCCGCGAGGGGGCCTCCGATCACGGTGAACGCGAGCGAGAGCGCGAGCTCCCGCGTCCGCGTCCCGGCGAGGACGGTCCCGGTGTCCAGCGCCATGGCGAGCAGCCCACTGAGCCCGCTCGCCGCGATCACGACGAGGGCAGCGAGGAGCAGGTAGACGATGATGCGCCGTACGGCGGCCGTTGCCGTGCTCATGACGCCGGCTCCTTGCCCTGGCACATCAAGATCATCGGCGGCACCGTGTCGATCCGCCACTCGCCGTCATCGCGGACGAGCTGGAAGGAGGATTCGGTCGAGTACTCCGACGGGCCGAAGATGCCGCCGGGCGAGGTCTGCACGACGGCGACCTTCACGGTCGCTGTCTGGTCGCGTGCCGCGCTCGAGAGGAGCTCGATCCGCAGTCCCTCGAGGTACTCCGAGCTCGTGTAGTACCCGCTCGAGGAGCCGCACAGGTCCTTCAGCCGCTCGGACAGCAGCGATGAGGCCCGGTCCGTGTCCCCGTCGATCACAGCCTGGGAATAGTCCTGCACCACGCCCTCGGGCGAGGAGGGGTCCATCGCCTCGGGCGCACCCCTCGCCAGGACCAGCACAAGGGAGACGGCCACGAGGACTCCGATGGCGGCCAGGACCGCTATGAGGGTCCTGCCCGGTCCACTCCGCCGGTGCGGACCCCTGGCCTCGGGACCGTTCGGTGTGCCGCTTCCCGTGGGGCCATTGCCCGCCGTGCCCTTGCCGTCCATGGGCCCAGTGTCGCGGCCGCGCGGAGCGCCGGACCAGAGTCGGAAGACTCAGGGTTCAGCTGGCCGCGACCCGGGCGCGCTCGTGCTCCACGTCGTAGGCGGGGGTGGGCCAGTCGGGGCCGATGCGCTTGAGCGCCCCGATGAGGAGCTCCTGCACGGCGATGCGCGCGTACCACTTGCGGTTGGCCGGGACCACGTGCCACGGCGCCGCCGCGGTGGAGGTCTCCTCGAAAACGCGCTGGTAGGCATCCATGTAGGCGTCCCAGTGCAGCCGCTCGTCCACGTCGCCGGGGTTGTACTTCCAGCGCTTCACCGGGTCGTCGAGCCGCGCCAGGAGCCGGTCCTTCTGCTCGTCCTTGGAGATGTGCAGCATGACCTTGACCAGTTCGGTGCCGCCGGCCACAAGGCGCTCCTCGAAGTCCCGGATCGCATGGTAGCGCCGCTCGATCTCGGCCGGGTCGGCCCACCCGTGCACGCGGTGGATGAGTACGTCCTCATAGTGGGAGCGGTCAAACACGCCGAGCATCCCGGGCTCGGGGAGCTCGCGCTCCACCCGCCACAGGAAGTCGTGCGCCTTCTCCTCGGGCGTGGGTGCCTTGAACGCCTTGAGGCGCACGCCCTGGACGTCCACGCCGCCCACCACGTGGCTCACGATCCCGCCCTTGCCGGCGGTGTCCATCGCCTGGAGGATCAGCAGCACGGAGGGCGCCTCGCCGTCGCGGCCCGCGGCGTAGAGGCGTTCCTGGTGCTCCGCGAGGACCGCGTCCTGCTCGTCCAGGAGTGCCTCGCCGTCCGCCTTGCCGCCGCTGTACGCGGGCGTGGACCCCGGGTCCACGTCAGCGAGCCGGAATCCGCTCCCCACCCGGAGGACCTGCTCGAGTTCACCGTCGAATGCCGTCGAGCCCATGCTTCCTCCTGGGGTTGGCGTGTGCCTGTGCTGCGCGTGCCTGTTCCGTCCGTGCCTCGTGCGGTCAGTTGCCCTTGTACCTGCTGAGGAATTCGCCCATGCGGCCGATTGCCTCCTCGATGTCCGCCACCGCCGGCAGTGTGACCATCCTGAAGTGGTCCGGAGCGTGCCAGTTGAAGGCGCGCCCATGGGAGACCAGGATCTTCTGCTCGCGCAGGAGGTCCAGCACGAACTTCTCGTCGTCCCGGATCGGGTACACCTCCGGATCGAGCCGCGGGAAGAGGTACAGGGCGCCCTTGGCCTGGCGGGTGGAGACGCCGGGGATCGCGTTGAGCATCTCGTATGCCTTGTTGCGCTGCTCGAGGAGGCGCCCGCCGGGCAGGATGAGGTCGTTGATGCTCTGGTAGCCGCCCAGGGCCGTCTGGATGGCGTGCTGCGCGGGGACGTTGGCGCACAGGCGCATGTTGGCAAGGAGGGTGATGCCCTCGATGTAGTCCGCCGCGGCCTTCTTGGGCCCCGAGATGGCCATCCACCCGGCGCGGTACCCGCACACGCGGTACGCCTTGGACAGGCCGGAGAAGGTCAGGCACAGGACGTCCTCGCCCGTGAACGAGGCCATGTTCCTGTGGGTGGCGCCGTCGTAGAGGATCTTCTCGTAGATCTCGTCGGCGAAGACGATGAGCCCATGCTTCTCGGCGAGCTCCGAGATGCGGCGCAGCGTGGCGTCGGAGTAGAGCGCGCCCGTTGGGTTGTTGGGGTTGATCACCACGATCCCCTTGGTGCGGGGCGTGATCTTGTCCTCGAGGTCGGCCAGGTCCGGCTCCCAGTCGAGCTCCTCGTCGCACGTGTAGTGCACGGCCCGTCCCCCGGCCAGCGAGACGGACGCCGTCCAGAGCGGGTAGTCCGGGCTCGGGATCAGGATCTCGTCCCCAGGCTCGAGGAGCGCCATGAGGGACATCGTGATGAGCTCGGAGACACCGTTGCCCAGGTAGATGTCATCCACGTGGATGTTCTGGATGCCGCGGGTCTGGTAGTACTGCGAGACCGCGGTGCGGGCGGAGAAGATGCCGCGCGAGTCGCTGTAGCCCTGTGCGTGGGGCAGGTGGCGGATCATGTCCACGAGGATCGCGTCCGGTGCCTCGAAGCCGAACGGGGCCGGGTTGCCGATGTTGAGCTTGAGGATCCGGTGGCCCTCGGCCTCCATCTGCTGCGCAGCCTCCAGGATCGGTCCCCTGATGTCGTAGAGGACGTTGTGGAGCTTGGAGGACTGGGTGAACTGGGCCATTGTCCAAATATGCCACAGGGCGTGGCGGGCCCCTCACGAGATCCCGCTCACACCCTGTGGCCCTGCCCGGCGCCTGCCGTGGCGCGGTCCTGGCACGCTGCCGCGCGCTCTACGACGCGAATCCCTTCTCGGCGAGCCATGCCTTGGCGGCCGCTGCGGGGCTCTGCTTCTGGTTGCCGGAAACGGCACGGTTGAGGTCCATGAGGTCCTGCGTGGTGAGCTTGGACGAGACCTGGTTGAGCACCGCACGGGCCGCCTCGGGGACCGTCTCGGTGCGCACGAGCGGCACCACCTGCTGGGCGATGAAGTTGTCCTTGGGGTCCTCGAGCACCACGAGGTCGTTGTCCTCGATCGAAGGGGCGGTGGTGTAGATGTCTGCGACCTGCACCTGGTCGGTCAGGAGGGCCTTGAGGGTCACGGGCCCGCCGTGGTCGGTGAACCGCGCGAGCCTCTTCGGCTCGCACCCGTACTCCGCCTTGAGGCCGGGCAGGCCGTCGTCGCGCTCGGCGAACGCCGCGGGAGCCCCGAAGACGAGCTCCGAGCACACCTTCGCCAAGTCCTCGATGCTCGTGAGGCTGTACTTCTCGGCGGTCAGCCGCGTGACGACCAGGACGTCCTTCTTCTCCGCCTTGGAGCGGTCGAGCACCGCGAGGCCCTCGGGGATCCTGTCCGCCAGAGCCTCGGCGACGTCCCCGGCGCTGGCCTGCCCGGCCTCCGGGTCCAGGAACAGCAGGAGGCCGCCGGTGTACTCGGGGACAACGTCCACCGAGCCGTCCTCGAGCGCCTTGACGTACGCCTCGCGGGCGCCGAAGTCCGGCCCGGTACTGGCCTTCACCCCGGACGCGTTGAGAGCGCCGGCATAGACCTCCGCGAGCACCTTGCCCTCCGTGGAGCCTGAGGACCCGATCACGAGTGCCTTCCCCGTCGGCGAGCCTCCGGCCGTGGTAGGTGCCGGCGCAGGGCCGCCGCTGCACGCGGCGAGGCTGAGGGACAGGGCGGCTCCGGCGAGCACGGCGAGCGCACGGCGGCGCGGGAGGGCAAGAGGGCTCATCGGGTTCCTTCCTCTGGGTCGGCCAGGACGGCCTCGACGATGTCGTCCGGCCGCGCCGCACGAGCGCCGGGCCGGGAGCGGGGGTCAGTCCCGCGCCGCGAGCTCCACGGTGCCGAAGATCGGGTCGCGGTCCAGGATGCGCACATCCTCGAGGCCCCGCTCGGCCAGGCCCGCGCGGAAAGCCTCCTGCAGCAGCGCCACGTGCATGCCGAGACCGCTGCCGAGGATCACCGGGCCGGCCAGGCCCAGCTGCTCGGCCACCTGCGCCGCCATCCGCGCGAGGTCGCCACCGGCCTGCGCGACGAGGAAGCGCGCCCCGGCGTGCCCGGCGTCGGCCGCGTCCGTCACGGCCCGCGAGCGCTGCGCCCAGTACCGCCGGTCCGTCTCGGGAGAGTGGAAGTGCGCGATGAGCTGGCCCGGCTCGGCCAGGCCCGTGCTCGCCAGGAGCGCGCGCGTGAGCTCGTCTGGCTCCAGGCCCAGGTTCATGCGGTGCAGGCTGTAGCGCACGGCCTCGCGCCCCAGCCAGTAGCCGCTGCCCTCGTCCCCGAGCAGGTACCCCCAGCCGCCCGCGCGGGCCTCCTCGCCGGCCTCGTTGACGCCCCATGCGGCGGACCCGGTCCCGGCGATCACGGCGACGCCGGTGCGGGCACGCCCGGCCGCGAGCAGGAGCCGCGAATCGTGCACAACGCTCACGCGGGCCTTCGGCACGTGCGGGCGGATGAGCGAGGCGAGCGCCTCGGCGTCGGCCGCGGTGTCGATCCCGCCCGAGCCCGCGTACACGTGGTGCGCCTCCCCGGCCGCGAGCCGCCCGAAGAGCTCCGCGAGGTTCGCCGCCGCCGTCTGGCGCGTCACGTTCTGCACGTTCGCGCTGCCCACCTCGAGGTCCGCCTCGAGCCGCCCGTCCACGACCTTGATCCCGCGCGTCTTGGTCCCGCCGATGTCCAGGCCCACGAAGGTCCCCGCCGGGGCCTCCTCGAAGACTGCAGTGCCGGGCCCGTGCTCGCTCGCTGTATCCACGTGCCTAGAGTACGTGGAGGGGCATCCGGGGACGGCACGGGCACGGCCCCGCGGACTGGGGACGGCACGGGCAAGGCGGCACGGGAGGAGCGGCATGAGGGAGATCGCAGGGGCAGCCGGGGTGGTGGCCGCGCCGATGGCCGGCGGGCCGAGCCGGCCCGCGCTGGTCACGGCGGCGGCGGAGGCAGGCGGGTTCGGCTTCCTCGCGGGCGGGCTCGCCCCGCCGGACGGCCTCGCTGCCCAGGTCGCAGAGGCGGACGCCGGGGGCGCCGGCTACGGCGTCAACCTCTTCGTCCCGAACACCGAGCCCGTGGACCGTGCCGCGGTCCTCGCCTACCGCGACGCGCTCGCGCCCGAGGCGGCGGAGCTCGGCGTGCAGCTCCCGGAGCCGCGCTGGGCGGACGACGACGGGTACCCGGCCAAGCTTGACCTCCTCCTAGCGCACGCCCCGGCGGCGGTCTCCTTCACGTTCGGACTGCCCTCGCGGGACGCTGTGGCCGCGCTCCGGCGCGCGGGGACGGTGGTGGTCCAGACCGTGACCTCCCCCGCCGAGGCCACGGCGGCGGCCGAGCTCGGGGCGGACGCCCTCGTGGTCCAGCATCCGCATGCGGGCGGCCACTCGGGCGCGTTCCTCGGCGAGGCCCCCTTCACGGGCACCCTCGACGAGCTCGTCACGGCGGTGCGTGCCGCCGTCGTGCTCCCCCTCCTCGCGGCGGGCGGGATCGGCACGCCCGACGACGCCGCCGCGGCCCGCGCGGCCGGTGCGGCCGGGGTGCAGCTCGGCACGGCGTTCCTGCGCACCCCCGAGGCGGGCACGAACCCGGTGCACCGCGCCGCGCTCGCGTCCCCCGGGTTCACGCGCACCGCGCCCACGAGGGCGTTCTCCGGCAAATGGGCGCGCGGGCTCGAGAACGCCTTCATGCGCAGGCACGCCGATGCCCCGGCCGCCTACCCCGTGGTGCACCACCTCACGGCACCGTTGCGGGCGGCGTCCGTGCGCGCGGGCGACCCCTCGCGGACCAGCCTCTGGGCGGGCACGGCGTGGGGGGAGGCACGGGAGGAGGCTTCCGCGGATGTCGTGGCGCGCTTCGCCGGGTGACCCCGGGTCCCAGGGAGGTGACCCCGGGTCCCAAGGAGGTGACCCCGGGTCCCAGGGAAGTGACCCCGGAACGCGGGGAGGTGACCCCGGGTCCCAGGGAAGTGACCCCGGGGCCTGGGCGGGACACGCCCGCGGGAGCCGGGGCTACCGTCGCCTCATCGCCGCGCTCGCGTGCGCCGGCGTCGCGACGTTCGCCCAGCTCTACTCTCCCCAGGCGCTCCTGCCCCGGCTCTCGGGGGAGCTCGCGGTCTCCCCCGCGGACGCGGCCCTCACGGTCTCGCTCGCCACGCTCGGGCTCGCGCTCGCGGTGCTGCCGTGGTCGTTCGTCGCGGACAGGGCCGGGCGCCTCGCCGCGATGCGGACGGGGATCATCGCGGCCACGCTGCTCGGCCTCGCCGGCCCGCTCGCCCCGACCTTCGAATCCCTCCTCGTCCTGAGGCTCCTCGAAGGCGTGGCGCTCGGCGCCGTGCCGGCAATAGCGATTGCGTACCTGAGCGAGGAGGTCGCCCGGGCCCACGCCGCCGTGGCCGCGGGCACGTACATCGCCGGGACCACGGTCGGCGGCCTCGCGGGCCGCCTCGTGGCCGGCCCCGTCGCGGACGCGCTCGGCTGGCGCGCCGGGGTCATCGCGGTCTCGCTCCTCGGGGCGGCCGCGGCGGTCGGGTTCATCCTGCTCGCGCCCGCATCCCGGGGCTTCTCTCCTGTGGCGCGCTCCGGGCGAGGCGTCGGCGCCGCGGCGAGGGACGTCGTCGTGCACCTTGCGGACCAGCTGCGCAGTGGCCGCCTCCTGATGCTCTACGCACAGGCGTTCGTGCTCATGGGCGCGTTCGTGGCGGTGTACAACTACCTCGGCTTCCGGCTGGAGGGGTCGCCGTTCCACCTGCCGGCCTCCGTCACGAGCCTCGTCTTCCTCGCCTACCTCTCGGGCACCGCAAGCTCCGGGTTCGCCGCCCGGCTGAGCCTGCGGCTGGGCCGGCGCGCCGTGGCCGTGGCCAGCACCGCCGCGATGGCCGCCGGCGCTGTGGTCCTCGCCGCCGACCAGCTGCCCGCAGTCCTGGCCGGCCTCGTCCTCTTCACGGCCGGGTTCTTCGGCGCGCACGGGATCGCCTCCGGCTGGACCGGGGCGCTCGCCCCGGGGGGCCGCGCGCAGGCGGCCTCGCTGTACAACCTCGGCTACTACGGGGGCTCGAGCGTGCTGGGGTGGGCCGGAGGCCTCGCGTTCCATGCCTGGGGCTGGCAAGCGCTCGCGCTCGGCATTGCGGCCACCGCGCTCACGACGGCGGCAGCCTCCTCCGCCGTGCACCGTGCCGAGCGCTGAGCCCGGCGGGGGCGGGCAGGAGAGGTCACG
The DNA here is from genome assembly GCF_039615075.1 of Sinomonas halotolerans. Classification (NCBI taxonomy): domain Bacteria; kingdom Bacillati; phylum Actinomycetota; class Actinomycetes; order Micrococcales; family Micrococcaceae; genus Sinomonas; species Sinomonas halotolerans. The sequence continues at coordinate 30,515 of NZ_JBDFRB010000012.1, forward strand.
CAGCGACGCCTCCGGGGCCACGTGATGCGCCTCGCCTATCATGGTCCTCGCGCCGGCTGCCCCGCCGCACCGCGACGGCTGCCCGCCGCGCGGTGGTGCGCTCCCGAGCAGGAGGTAGTCCCCCGTGACCACGCCGAGCACCGGCCGTCCGCAGCCCGTCGGCTATCGGAACGCCGGGGGCGAGCCCCTCGACGAGGTGGACCGCCGTATCCTCGCCGCTCTTGTCGAGGACGCGCGCATCACCAACAAGCAGCTGGCAGAGATGGTCGGGATCGCCCCGTCGACGGCCCTCATGCGCACCCGTGCCCTCAGTGAGCGCGGGATCATCACCGGCTACGAGGCGATCGTGGACCTGGCCTCCGTGGGCCGAAGCGTCCAGGCGCTCATCTCGGTGCGCCTCCGCGCGCACGACCGCGACCAGATCGACGCGTTCACCGCCCGGGTCCCGCACCTGCCGGGAGTACTGGCCACGTTCCACACCTCAGGGGCGGTCGACTACCTCCTGCACATCGCCGTGGGCAGCACCGAGGAGCTGCGCGACTGGGTGCTGGACAACCTCGCGACCGACCCCGTGGTGGGGCACACCGAGACCACCCTCGTCTTCGAGCGGATCCCCGGCAGGGGGCCGCTGCCCGAGTGAGCGGGCCCGTGCGCGCGATCCTGTTCGCTCCTGCTCGTTTCGGCCACCGGCAGCCTCGTGTCCCCGGCGTGCCGTGCCTGGGAGAGGCGTGCCGCGGGTCCATCGTGAGCAGGACCGGACGCCGAGTGGCCGCGCGGAGGCAGGAGGGCTAGGAAGCCTGGGCGTCCTGCAGGGTGGTCGAGGGGACCCGGGCCGCGAGGGCTGCCAGTGCAACGCCGGTGGCAGCGCACACCACGAGGAAGGCCACCGATGCGGGCACGACGCCCACCCGTGCCGCAGCGGCACCGAGCGCCACGACCGGGACCGCGCTCCCGAGGTACGTCACGACGTAGAGCAGGCTGACCGTCTGGGCGAGGGAGGCCGGCCCGCACAGGCGCGAGACCCGGGTGAACAGCGACCGGAACGCCACCCCCTGCCCGAGCCCGCCCGCCAGGCTCGCAGCGACGAGGACCGGGGCAGAGCCCGCCGCGGTCCCCCACGCGAGCGCGCCAAGGGACACGCCGAGCACCGCGAGCGCCGCGGGGACCTCGGCACGCGCCGCGCGCAGGCCGCGGGGTGCGGGGGCGAGGAGCTGGCTCGCCGCAGAGGCCGCGAGGCTCAGGCCTGCGAGCGCGCCGGTGGCGGGAAGGGACGTGAGGCCGGTGGCGGCGGCGAACGAGCCCGGGGCGAACGAGAGCTGGTAGCCGAACATCGCGAAGCTCAGGAACCCCACGCCCGCGGCGAGGGAGAACGTGCGGCGGGCGGCGCCGTCTGGGAGCGCGTGCCGCAGGCTGCGGGGGGCGAGGAGGCGCGCACGGCCCGGCCCGGCGGCCGGCAGGAGCGCGGGGCGGGCCCGGACCGCCACGAGCGGCACCAGGAGGGCAGCGAGCACCCCGCAGTGGACGACGAACGGGACCGCCGCGCCGCCCGGGCCACCGGCCGCCTCCGCGGCGAGGCCGCCGAGCGCGGGGCCCGCCGCAACCCCCGCGGAGGACGCGAGGAGGGTGACGCGCCCCGCCCACACTCCGCGATGCGGGAGCAGTTCCCGCAGGGCAGCCGTGCAGGCGCCCATCGCGAGGCCCACCGCCGCGCCTTGGAGCGCCCGCCCCGCGCACAGCTGCGCGAGCGAGCCCGCGCCGGCGAACACCGCGGCCCCGGCCAGCCCGAGGACCACCGCGAGCACCATCGCTGCCCGGCGGCCAACGTGGTCCGACCAGTGGCCGGCCGCCAGCAGCACGCCCACGAGGGTGAGGACGTAGCTCGCGAACGCCACCGAGGTGCCGAGGCTCCCGTACCCGAGGCGGGCCTCAAGGCCGGCATACAGGGGCGTGGCGAGATTGGCGCCGACGAGGAGCGTGAAGAGCACCGCGGCGGAGAGGACGAGCCGCACCCCGCGGGGTGCGTCCCACCCGGCCCGGGCGCTGGCGGCCGGGACCATGCGCAGCTCGGCGAGGACGGTCATGGGCCCTACTGTGCGGCCAGGGAAAGCCCCGTGATCAGGGTTTCGGCATGCAGTTGAGCGTTATGCTCAGATCACGGCCACCACGGAAGCAGGAGCTGATCACATGGGCTCACTCGACGCCACAGACCTCCGCCTCGTCCTCGCCCTCGTCGAGGACCCGCGCGCCCAGGTCGCCCAGCTCGCCGAACGGCTCGGCGTTGCCCGCAACACCGTCCAGAGCAGGCTCCGGCGCCTCGAGCGGGCAAATGTCCTGCGCGGGAGCGGGCGCGAGGTGGACCTTGCGGCGATCGGCTACGACGTGGTCGCGTTCATCACGCTCGAGGTGGTCCACCGCGAGCTCGACGCCGTCGTGTCCGGGCTTCGGCTCCTCCCCCAGGTCCTCGAGGCGTACGAGACCTCCGGCCGGGGCGACATCTGGTGCCGGCTCGTCGCCACGGACACCCACCAGCTCCAGACCTCGCTGCGGGCCGTGCTGCGGATCCGGGGCGTGATCCGGTCCGAGACCTCCCTCGCGCTCCACGCCCACATCCCCTACCGCACCGCGGCCCTCGTGCGCCGCACCGCTGAGGCGGCGGCAGCGGCGTCGTCGTCCAGCCAGGCCCACAGGCGCGGGTGAGGCCGGCGGCGGGCGCGCGCCGGACATAATGGGCCCGTGACCATCATCGACAACGTCGTGTACGTGGAAGGCCGGCGCGCGGCCCACCCCGAGAGCCTCGAGCAGACCTTCGAGACCCTTGCCGAGACGGCCGGCGGCATGGCGTGGATCGGGCTCTACCGCCCCTCCGTGGCGGAGATCCAGGCTGTGGCCCGCGAATTCGAGCTCCATCCGCTCGCGATCGAGGACGCCGTGACCGCCCACCAGCGGCCCAAGATGGAGCGCTACGACAACGTGCTCTTCACCGTGCTGCGCCCCGCCCGCTATCTGGACGAGACCGAGACGGTGGAATTCGGCGAGCTGCACGTCTTCACGGGACCGAACTTCGTTGTCACGATCCGCCATGCCGAGACCGCGGGCGTGGGGCAGGTGCGCCGGCGGCTCGAGGCCGAGCCGGAGCTGCTGCGGCAGGGGCCCGAGGCCGTGCTGTACGCGCTCCTGGACCGGGTGGTGGACGACTACGGGCCGGTCGTGGCGGGACTCGAGAACGACATCGACGAGATCGAGGACCAGCTCTTCGCGGGCGACCACACGGTCTCGCGGCGCATCTATGAGCTCGCCCGCGAGGTCATCCAGTTCCAGCGCGCCCTCCATCCCCTGCGGCCCGTGTTCGACTCCCTCGAGCGCGGATCCGACAAGTACGGCGTGGACGTGGAGCTGCGCCGCAGCCTCCGCGACGTCCAGGACCACGTGGAGCAGCTCATCTCCCGGGCCGACTCGTTCCGCGACATCCTGCAGAACGCCCTCGTCCTCGACGGCACCCTCACGGCCAACCGGCAGAACCAGGCGAGCGCCGAGCAGAACGAGCAGGTCAAGCGCATCTCCTCCTGGGCTGCGATCATCTTCGCCCCGAGCGTGGTCGCGGGAATCTACGGGATGAACTTCACCTTCATGCCTGAGCTCAAGTGGGTCAACGGCTACCCGTTCGCCCTCTTCCTCATGGCCCTCGTCGCGCTGGCCATGTACATCGTCTTCAAGGCGAAGCGGTGGCTGTAGCCGACGAGCAGGCAGGCGCAGGCGGCCGGGCCCCCGAAGGACAGGAGGGCGGCGGCTGGGCCGCCTCGCGCGTGCTCGTCCCCGGAACGGCGGCCCAGCTGGGCGGGCTCGGGCTCTTCGTCCCGCCGCCGGGGGCCCGCACCGTCGTGCACGCGGATGCTGCTGGCGGCAGGGCCGTCGACGGTGGTGGTCCAGCCACGGACGACGCCGGGCTCCGCGCCCTCGCAGCAGAACCCGGCCTGGTCTGGCTCGGGTTCGACGAGGTCGCCCGGGCGGGGGCCGCTGGCTTCGACTGGGCAGCGGCGGCAGGCCGGCACGCGCTGTGGGTCGTGGACGGGGTCCCCGTGCTCGCCCGCGCGCCAAAAGGGGCTGCCGGGGCGTTCTCCGGACTCATGCGGGTGCTGCGCGACGCGGACGTGGCGCTCGTCGTCGTCGCCCGCAGCGATCCAGGGCCGCTCCCCGTCCAGACCGCGGAGGACGCCGTGCTCCCGCGGGGCGCCCGGGGAAGCTGACGCTGCCCCGGAAGTGCAGAAGCCCCCGGTCCGTGGGACCGGGGGCTTCTGCAGCGCGCGGGACGCACTTCACAGACGTGGAGCCTAGGGGATTTGAACCCCTGACCTCTTCGATGCGAACGAAGCGCTCTACCAACTGAGCTAAGACCCCTTGGCGCGGGATCTACGTTACTGGGAAGGGGCCTCGAAGACAAATCCGCGGCACCCCCGGCGAGCGGCTATGCGCGCCGGCGCTGGAGTACGGCGTCGAGGTTGCCCAGAGCGCCCGCGGGGCGCTTGGCGGGACGGGGCGCGAGGGACGGGACGCCGGGAACCGTGCCGGGCTCGGGAGCCTCGGCTTTCGGCTTGAGGCTGGTCTTCGCGGTCGGCCTGAGGTCTGCGGGCGTCTCCAGCGGGGCGGGCTCAGGGCGCTCCGCGCGGGCAGCCCCGAGGTACGCGGGCTTCGGCACCTGGACGGGCTCCCACGTCTCCCCCGCAGTCTCCCCGTCGGCCTTCGCGGCCGCATCCGCGCTCGCCTGCGACGCCCGGGCCACCTCGAGGGCAACGGCGCGCAGCTCGTCACGGCTGAGGGGCTTGGGGGCGGGCTCGGGCTCGAAGCCGGCGTCGAACACCTCGTCGGCTCCCCGCCGCGCAGGCGCGGGATGTGCCGAGGGCGTGCCGGCGTGCATGGCGGCCTTGAACGCCGCGTTGACCCGGCTGCGGCGGTCACGGACCGCCATCGCGCGCAGGGCGGCGACGCAGCCCACGGCGACGGCAAGCGCGAGCAGCGGGAGCCAGCCAGGCGCGCCCACGAGGAGCAGGACCAGCGTGACCGGGATGGCGAGGAGCGAGCTCATGCCGGCCAGCGCGATCGCGATGCGCCCCCACCGCGGCCGGAAGGGCCGGGGCGGGGTGGAGGGGCTGGAGGGCGCGGACGCCGGTTGGCCCTCCGGTGCCTCGCGGGGATCCCCTGGGCGGGGCGCCGGGCCGGTGCCGCGTGCCGCCGTGCCGACCCGCTGGGGCCCCTCATGCATGAGAACCGAACCCTTCCCGTCCGCGAGGCCCCTTTCGTCGAGGAGGAGCGTCGGCGCCCCCTCGGGCAGCGAGGCGCGCCGACGCCGCATGGCGTACGGAGCAACCCACACCAGCCACAGCAGCACGGCGGCACCGAGTACCGGCGAGCTGCTGAGGGCGAAGTCCATACCCAGAACCGTAGGAGGACCGCGCAGGGTCACGCCGGATTCCGTGCGGTGTGTCGCAATAAGGCGCCGAGTGCGGCCGGAATGGGTACATCATCCGCGCGACGAGAGCCACCTTCCGAGCACCCCGCCCTCGGGGACCTCCTCCGCGGTCAGCGCATATGACTCATGGTCCGCCCAGGCCCCGTTGATGTGGAGGTAGCGGGGACGCAGGCCCTCGTACCGGAAGCCGAGCTTCTCCACGACCCGTAGGCTCGGGGCGTTCTCGGGGCGGATGTTGATCTCCATCCGGTGCAGGCCCAAATCCGCGAAGCAGTAGTCGGTCGCAAGCGCCACCGCGGTGGGGGCGATCCCGCGGCCGGCGTGCCCGCGGTCCACCCAGTAGCCGAGCGTCGCCATGAGCGCGGACCCCCACACGATCGAGGAGACGGTGAGCTGGCCGACCATGGGTGCCCTGCGGCGTCGTGGGTCGTCGAGGGTGATGACGAACGGGAGCGCGGAGCCCTCGCGGGCCTGGTGCGAGAGGGAGCGGACCATCTGCCCGAACGTGGGCAGGCCTCCACCCGGCTGCGGGTTGGAGGCCTCCCACGGTTCGAGCCAGTCGCGGTTGCGGGCGCGCAGCGCCATCCATTCAGACCGGTCGCGGTAGCGCAGGGGGCGCAGAGCGAGGTCGCCGGCCCGCAGCGTCACCGGCCAGAGGCCCGAGCCCCCCATTGGTGGGGTCAGCGCTCAGTGACGGGGGCCTCGGCCCCGTCCGCCACGAAGTCCTTGAGCCACGTGCGCAGGTCGCTGCCGAAGTCGTCGCGGCCGCAGGCCAGGGTCACGACGGCCTTGAGGTACGAGAGCTTGTCCCCCGTGTCGTAGCGGCGGCCCCGGAAGACGACGCCGTACACGCCACCGCCTTCGCCCTCGCGGCGCGCGAGGGTCTGGAGCGCGTCGGTCAGCTGGATCTCGCCGCCGCGGCCCGGCGCAGTCTCCCGCAGCACCTCGAACACGGCGGGGTGCAGGACATAGCGGCCGATGATGGCGAGGTTCGAGGGAGCGTCCGCGGGGTCCGGCTTCTCGACGAGGCCGTTGATCTGGACGTAGTCCTCGCCCGCCACGGCCGTGACGTCTGCGCAGCCGTAGGAGGAGATCGTCTCCTGCGGGACCTCCATGAGGGCCACGACCGAGCCGCCGGTCTCCTTCTGGACCCGGATCATCTCCCCGAGGAGCGGGTCCCGCTCGTCGATGAGGTCGTCGCCGAGGAGCACGGCGAACGGCTCGTTGCCGACATGGCGCTCGGCACACAGGACGGCGTGGCCGAGGCCCTTCGGGTCGCCCTGGCGGACGTAGTGGATGTCGCCCAGGTTGTTCGACTCCTGGATCGCGGCGAGCTTCTTCGCATCGCCCTTCTCCTCGAGGGTCGCCTCGAGCGAGGGGACCCGGTCGAAGTGGTCCTCGAGGGCGCGCTTGTTGCGGCCCGTGATCATGAGGATGTCGTCGATGCCCACGGAGACCGCTTCCTCGACCACGTACTGGATCGCGGGCTTGTCCACGACCGGAAGCATTTCCTTGGGCATCGCCTTCGTCATCGGCAGGAACCGGGTGCCCAGTCCGGCGACGGGGATGACGGCTTTTCTGACTGCAGAAGTGGTAGACACGCCAGCCACTCTATATGACACGCCGTGGAGCGGCCGGGCTGGGGCTGGCTAGAGTCGACGCGTGGAAACTGCTGAGCTGAAGTCTGCCCTCCGTGCCCGGATCTGGGCTGGCCGCCGTGCGCGCAGCGCCGCCGACGTCGCCCAGGCGGGCACGCCGATCGCTGTGCACGGCCGGCTCTGGGCCCACGGCCACGTTCCCGAGGGCGGAACGCTCACGGCCTATCTCGGCGTCGGCGCCGAGCCCCCGACCACAGCCCTCCTGGCCGGCCTTCACGAGGACGGCTACCGGGTGCTGCTCCCCGTCTGCCTCCCCGGCCGCGGCCTCGGCTGGGTCCGCTGGCACCCGCGGATCGCCTTCGAGCGCAGCCGCTTCGCGCCCGTCCAGGAGCCCGTGGGGCCCGTGCTGGACACGGACGGACTCGTCGCGGGCGATGCCGCGGAAGGGCGCGCGCCCCTCGCCGCGATCCTGCTGCCCGCGACGGCGCTGGACGCCGAGGGCCGTCGGCTGGGGCAGGGCGGCGGCTACTACGACCGCTTCCTCGCGCGCCTCGACGCCGCCGGCACGCAGGTGCCCACCGCCGCGGTGGTGTTCGACGACGAGCTCCTCCCCGCAGGCGGCGTCCCCGACGAGCCTCTGGACCGGCGGGTGGGAGCCGCGATCACTCCGGCGGGCCTCGTCGACCTCCGGGCGCGCTCCCGCTGACCGGCGGCCTGGGGAATGGAGCCCGGGGCACGGCTGTTAGAATTGGCACTCGGAGGCCAACACTGCCAATTCCCGGAGGCGGCGTGCCGCACGCTGCGCGGACTCACGCGGCGCTCCCGCGCGAGCGCTGGGGACGGCGGCGAGGCCTCCTCTGCCCGGCCAAGCAAGGAGTTCCCGTGCCCACCTACGCCTACGCCTGCAAGGACTGCACGCACGCGTTCGAGATCGTCCAGTCCTTCAGCGACGATTCCCTGACCGTCTGCCCCGAGTGCTCCGGAGCCCTGCGCAAGAAGTTCAACAGCGTGGGCGTCGTGTTCAAGGGCGGCGGCTTCTACCGCACGGACTCCCGCAGCGGAGGGAGCAGCGTCCCCTCCGCCTCGGGTTCGTCTGCGCCGGCCTCGTCGTCGGGCTCCTCGTCCTCGGAGAAGTCCGCTCCGGCGCCCGCGGCGGCCGCAGCCTCGAACTGATCCGGCGACGCGCCTCGTGGCGCGGGCACGTGGTCCCCTCGGCTGCGCTGCCACTCCGCTCCGCTGCGGCGGTCTTGCCCTCCACAGGTGAAGGCGTGGGCGTGTCGTCCACATAGCAGCCGACGCGCCCACGCAGCGTACCGCGGACGCCTAGCGTCGGGAGCATGGACCGCTTCTCCCGCACCCGGCCCGCCCGCGGCACGTCTCCGTGGCCTGCACGTCCACGGTCCCCCCTACGGCGATTCCTCGAGCGCCGTCGGCGGACACTCGCTGCCGCCCTCGCGTGCACGGCAGTCGGGGCCGCGGTCTACCAGCTCACCCCGCCGTCGGCTGCCATGGTCCCTGTCGCAGTGGCCGCACGTGACCTCCCGGCCGGCGCCGCTCTGGGAGCCGGGGACGTCCGGCTTGCACGCCTTCCCGCGGATGCCGTGCCGGATCACGCCTCAGCGGACACCAGCGCGCTCGTGGGCCAACGGCTTTCCGGCGCCGTGCGCCGCGGCGAGGCCCTCACAGACGCCGCGATCGTCGGCGCGGGTCTGCTCACCGGCGCTCCCCCCGGCACGGCTGCCGTTCCTGTCCGGGTGGCAGACCCGGCGTCGCTCGAGCTGCTCACTCCCGGCCAGCTTGTGGACCTGGTCCTCACCCCGGATACCGGCGGACCGTCTGGCGGGGGCGTTGCGCTGGCCTCCGGTGTGCCCGTCCTCTGGACTCCTCAGGCGGGAGGGGCTGGCACCGCTGGCCCCTGGCTGGGAACACCGGAGGCCGAGGGGCTCCTCGTCGTCGCGGCGTCCTCGGACCAGGCACTGCGCCTCGCGGGGGCCTCAGCCCGCGGCAAGGTCTTCGTCATGCTCGTCGGCGCCGGCGCCCGGACTGTCAGTCCCCGCACTGTCAGCCCCAGTGCGGCGGCCGCTGCTCCCTGAGCCACCGCTCATGCGCGTCCTCGCCGTTCCGCCAGCTGCCGGAATCCTCGCCCTGACCGCCAGGCACAGCGGTCTCAGGACCGTCTGCGTCCTCGGGGCCGGTTCCCGGCACGCTCACCCGCCGGGAGCCACGGGCACCCCGCGGGCTTGCTGCGCCGTCCCCGGTGCTGCCCTGTGCGCCGTCGTCCGACCCGTCCGTTCCCTCGTCCGTTCCGTCCATTCGCCCGTCCGTTCCGTCCTGGGAGTCCTCACGGATGCCCTCGCCGGGCGCGTCGGCCGCGCCCTGCCCAAACTGGCCGCTGCCCGCCTGCTGCTCGGCGCGCGGGCCGTGCTCCCCGCTGCCGTCCTCTTGGCCATCGGCGCCCTCGTGCCAGCTGCCGTCCAGGCCGTACTCCACGCTGCCGTCCTCTTGGCCATCGGCGCCCTCGTGCCAGCTGCCGTCCAGGCTGCCCTCCTCCGGGCCGTACCCGTCCTGGCTGCCGGGCTGGGACGCGCCGGGGCCCTCGGCCTGCAAGAAGCCCTCCGCGCCAGCGCGTGCGCCCACCGTGGCGGGACCGAGGAGGAAGCCCGCCGGGCCGCCCTCGTCGGAGGGCAGTTCGAGGCCGAGCTCGTCCGCGATCATCTCGGCACAACCGCTCGGATCGGTGAAGACCTCGATGGTCCACAGCGTCACATGCCGCCAGCCGAGCCGCTCGAACATCTGCGGCCGCTGCCGGGTGCGCTCACGGACGCTGAGGCACCGGTAGCGTTCCGTGCCGTCCGACTCGATGGCGACCGGAACGCTCGTCTCGTGCTCGTCACGGCCCATGGTGAGCAGGGGATCGATTGCTGCAGCAAGGTCGACCGTGCCGTCATAGTGGTGCCACACCCGTGCACCGCGCGAGGAGAGCCTGTCCCCGAGATCGGTCACGAGCGGATCGGCTCCGAGCGCCTCCGCGCTCTCCGCTGCGCGTGTGGCGCGGGTGCCCAGCTCCGTGCTGCCTCCGAGTTCGCGGTCGAGGAGCTCGTAGAAGTCATGGGCGCCCTCGCTCAGGCGCGCCGGGTCCAGCTCGCTGGGCTGGAAGCAGCTCAGCACGTGCATCGTGGACCTCGCCCGGGTCATGGCGAGCGCGAATCGGCGGCGCCCTCCGGGCTCGCTGAGCGGGCCGAAGTGGTGCATCGCCCGCCCGTGCGGGGTCCGGCCGAAGCCGAGGGAGAAGATCACGTGGTCCCGCACGAGTCCCCCGGCCCGGTCCAGATGGACAACCCGGAAAGGCTCCTCGCCCCCCTTGAAGAAGCCGGCGAGGTCCGGATGATTCGCCATCTGGAGGCGGATCGCCTCGCCCACCCTGGCTGCATGATGGGAGCTCGCAGTGATGACTGCGAGCGACGTGCCGGGTCTGGTGCGGGCGTGCTCGAACACGAGGTCCACGGCCCGATTCACCTCGGCGGCCACCGACTCGACCCCGCCGTCGTCGCCGCTGGGAAGACCCGTGCCGTCCGCAAGGTACTCGAGGACGAACGGCCGGTCCAGCCCCGTGACGGACATGCCATCAGGCAGCCGTCGGAGGCCGCCGCCATAGAAGCGCCGGCTGAGCTGGTGGCCGAGGTCCTCGTCCACGCCCCTGTAGAGGGTAGTCAGCGAGAGGGTCGGAAGCACGCGGGCGAGTCCCGCCATCGCGCTCTCGACCGGGCCAGTCGGCCTGTCCCTCACAGGCGGCGCGACCGCCACCGAGAAGGGCCGCGGGTTGGCCACCTGCGTGTCGCCGAACGCAACGACCTGAGTGGAACGGCCGATGGCGGGGAGGGCAGCGCGCAGCGGCATCGAATCAGCGTCGAGCACCAGGACCGCATCGAAGCGGTGGTCCTTCGGCACAGCGGCGGAGAGGGCGTACGGACTGCAGGTCCAGACCGGCACGAGTGTGCGCACGAGCCGCGGCGCCTGGACCTCGAGGGCAGCGAGGCTGACGCGGCCATCCTTGAGCAGGCCCCGGAGCGCATCTGCCTCCCGCTGGTGGCGGGCAATGCCCTCAGCCCATTCGCGGGCGAGCTTCCAGCGCAGCCGGGCGCTTCCGCTGCGGATGTGGGCCTGGTCGGCACGACGGAACTCGGACTCGGCCTGCCGCAGCTGCTCGCCGTCAGACATCGCGAGGTAGTCGTCGCCGCTGATCATCGCCTCGAGGACCGACTGCCACCAAGCCAGTTCGAGCTCGGCCTCGACCACCCCCGCCGGGACCTCGCGCCTGGCCAGATCGTCGAGGAGCTCGCCGAGACCACGCTCACGCAGCTGGTCGGCGAGGAGTGTGCGCTCCGGCAGCGTCCTGAGGGACCCGGTGTCCTCCGCGAGGCGCTTGAGGCGTGTCACGAGCTGGCGCACGGGCTCCGTGAGGAGCGCTCCACCCGCCTCCGTGCGGGCGAGGATCGAACCGAGGCGCGCAAGGCCCTTCTCGACCGAATGATAGGCGCTCCGCAGCTCGGCCAGACCCGACGGTACCGAGGGGTGGCGTGCAGAGGTGGCGTACTCGGACCAGCGTGCCCGCTGCTCCTGGACGAGGATGAGGGAGCTGTGCAGGTCCGCGAGGTGAACCCCGGGACGGACGTACTCCTTCGCCACACGGCGCAGCCGCGACCTCTGCATCGTGGTCACCTCAATGCCCCGCTCGCGCCGCCACGCGGACGAGGCGGTCGCGGCGATGAGGTCGGTCACGGGGCGGTCGAAGATGTCCGGCGTGAACTTGTCCAGGCTCTCGCGGACCGCCACGAGGAGCTCGACCTGCTCGCCCCAGCCGCCGACAGTCTCCTCGAGGCGGATCTCGGCATGCTCGGTCACCGCTTCCATGCGCTCCCTGAGCGCCGGGATCTCCGCCACGAGCTGGACGGCGAGCTCTCGCGCGTCCTCCGTCTCGCGCCGGGTCAGCAGGCGGGCGCCCTGCCAAGGGCTGCTGGCGGTCTCGCGGCTGAAGCTGCCCAGTTCCGCGGCCCTGTGGAGTCGCTCCGCGAGCTCGGCGCGGCTGCGGATGCTGTCCAGCACGCTCCGCTTGAGCCGCACGGTGGTGGAAGGTGCCGGGTGCAGGGAGGTGAGCCGGGCGAGGGACTGCATCGCCTCATAGGGCGAGCAGCCCCAGCGCTCGCGCACATTGTGCAACGAGGCGACGTGGTCCGTGAGCTGGTGGCGGCGCTCCCGCAGCACGCGGTACACGCCTTCGAGCCGAGGCTCCTCGGCCTTCTCGTTGCGCACGATCGCGCGGACCAGCTGCTGGCGCAGCTGCCCGGCGCCCACCGTGCCGCCGAGCTCGAGGACGAGGGAGCCGAGCCCCAGCGACCCGCAGACGCGGTGCAGTTCGGCGAGGCTCGCGCGGCGCTCGGCGACGACGAGCACGGACTTGCCGGACTCGACCAGCGTGGCGAGGGCGTTCACTGCTGTCTGCGTCTGGCCCGTTCCCGGCGGCGCCTCGACCACGAGGGATTCCCCCGCGCGCACCGCATCGACCACGAGCTGCTGGTCCTCATCGGCGTCGAGGACGAGGAACTCGTCGGCAGGATCGCGTTCGTCGACCGGCGGGAAACGCAGCGCGTCGATGGGCGCCGGCGCCGGGTACACGGCGCTGTCCGCCGCAGCGAGCGCCGTGATGACAGGATGCCCCGCCGCGATCGAGGGGTCGTCGAGCGATTCCTCGAGGTCGGCGAAGGTGGAGACGAGCAGCCGCGGCTCGACGTCGGCGCCCGGGATCCCCGCGATGAGCGCCCGGACGCGCTCGAGGACGGGCTGCGGGTCCAAACGAGCCGTGCTGTATGCCATGCGCTCGATCGCGGCGGCCTCGACCGTGAGCCCGTGGACCGACCGGAGATGGCGCACGAGGGCGGGGTTGATGCGGGCCTGCTCGGTGAGCTTGAGCTCGAAGTCGTCCTGCTCAGGACGCACCGTGAGCGCGACGGCGGCGAGGAGGACAGGGGCGCTGACGCGACGCGGGCGGCCGCCCACAGCAGAGGTCCAGGTCGCGAGGCCGGCGGCGAGGTGGCCTGCCTCCACACCACGCTCGTTGGCGAGCTCGTAGGACTTGGCGCGGAGACTTCGGGCGGCACGGGCGGCCACCGTGTAGTCCTGCCGGTCGCGCAGGAGCGTCGAGAGCCGGGTCCGGCGCCCTGCCAGCAGCTGGGCGAGGCCCGAGGCGTGCCCGTGCGTGAGGTCGATGCTGCCCTCAGGCAAGGGGTGGAAGGCCAGCATGGTGTCCGGCCCGGTCACACCAGGCAGCCGCGACAGCCAGCCTGCGAGCCGGCCGTCGGCCTCGCCTGTCGTCGTCTCGGACACGTCCGTGTTCTCCTCCGCTTCGGCGAGGGCGACTGCCCGCCGGCCTGTGGACCATCTCGGCATAGTGTCGAGGTTAGCCTGTCCCATCCCGCTCCAGCGGGGAGCAACGCTGGGGACTCCCGAAATAGCCGAACGGCCGGGGCCCATTCCTGGGCCCCGGCCGTCTCGCTCATGAGAGTGCCGCAGCGGCTACTCCCACTCGATCGTTCCCGGCGGCTTGCTGGTCACGTCCAGCACCACGCGGTTGACGCCGTCCACCTCATTCGTGATGCGGTTGGAGATCTTCGCGAGCAGCTCGTACGGCAGGCGCGACCAGTCCGCCGTCATGGCGTCCTCGCTCGAGACGGGACGGAGCACGATCGGGTGGCCGTACGTGCGGCCGTCGCCCTGGACGCCCACGCTGCGCACGTCGGCGAGCAGGACGACAGGCATCTGCCACACCTCGTTGTCGAGGCCTGCGGCAGTGAGCTCGGCACGGCCGATCGCATCGGCCTTGCGCAGGATCTCGAGCCGCTCGGCCGTGACTTCGCCGACAATCCGGATGCCCAGGCCCGGGCCCGGGAACGGCTGCCGTCCGACGATCACCTCGGGGAGGCCGAGCTGACGGCCGACGGCGCGGACCTCATCCTTGAAGAGGGCACGCAGGGGCTCGACGAGCTCGAAGCGCAGGTCCTCGGGAAGGCCGCCCACGTTGTGGTGGCTCTTGATGTTCGCGGTGCCCTCGCCGCCGCCCGACTCGACGACATCCGGGTAGAGGGTGCCCTGGACGAGGAACTTGATCTGCTCGCCCGCGGCCTTCGCCTCGGCGATGATGGCCCGCTCCGCCTCCTCGAAGGCACGGATGAACTCGCGGCCGATGATCTTGCGCTTCTGCTCCGGGTCCGAGACGCCGGCAAGGGCGCTGAGGAACCGCTCCTGCTCGTTCGCGACGTACAGGTTCACACCGGTCGCGGCGACGTAGTCCCGCTCGACCTGCTCGGCCTCGCCCTCGCGGAGCAGGCCGTGGTCGACGAACACGCACGTGAGCTGGTCGCCGACGGCGCGCTGGACGAGCGCGGCCGCGACTGCGGAGTCGACACCGCCCGAGAGACCGCAGATGACGCGTGCGTCACCGATCTGCTCGCGGATCCGCTCGACCTGCTCCTCGACGATGTTGCCCGTGGTCCAGTTGGGCTCCAGGCCGGCGACCTCGAAGAGGAAGTTCTCCAGGACCTTCTGCCCGAACGCAGAGTGCTTGACCTCGGGGTGCCACTGCACTCCGCCGAGGGCCTTCTCGCGGTTGACGAACGCCGCCACAGGGGCGCCCGCGGTCGTCGCGAGGACTTCGAAGCCCGCGGGCGCCTCGTGGACCGAGTCGCCGTGGCTCATCCACGTGCTCTGCTCGGCGGGGACGCCGGCGAGCAGGGAACCGGGCTCGCCGACCGCTGTGGTCACGGTGGCCCCGTACTCGCGCAGGCCGGTCCGAGCGACCTTTCCACCGAGGGCATTGGCCATCGCCTGGAAGCCATAGCAGATGCCGAAGACCGGGACGCCGGCCTCGAAAAGGTCCGCACCTACGCGCGGTGCACCCTCGGCGTACACGCTCGAGGGACCGCCCGAGAGGATGATCGCGGCGGGCTTCTTGGCGAGGATCTGCTCGGTGGTGAAGGTGTGGGGGACGATCTCCGAGTACACCTTGGCCTCGCGCACGCGGCGGGCGATGAGCTGCGCGTACTGGGCACCGTAGTCCACCACCAGAACCGGCCGGTGGGCGGTCTGCGCGCCCGCGGCCTGAGAGGCGGTCTGGGAAGCTGTAGTCACCTGATCAAGCCTACCGGACTGCGCGCGGCGTCGGCCCGGCGTGTGGCCCGCACCTCAGCCCGATGCACCGCGTGCAGGGGGCGCGGGTGGCCACGCGGCAGGCCAGAGGTGGCCACGCGGCAGGCGAGAGGTGGCCACGCGAGGGCTCAGAAGCCGGCGGCGGCCTCGGGGTGGGCCTCGAGCTCGCGCTCGGCCTCGGCGTGCTCGCGGCGCTCCACGAAGAAGCTCAGGAGCGGCACCACGCCGCCGAGGGCCATGAGGACGAACCGCAGGAACGGCCAGCGCATGAGAGACCAGAGCCGGAAGCACGTCAGGAGGTACACGACGTACATCCAGCCGTGGACGATGAGGATGGCCACCGAGAGATTGGCTCCCCCCACAACCCCCGCCGGCTCGGCGTCCGCGAGGCCGAAGGCGAACGGCTCCCCTGTGAACGCATCCGTGCCCCCGGCGTAGAGGAACTTGCCGAACGCGTACCTCGCGACCATCTCGGCGCACAGGAGCAGGAGCATGGCGCCCGTGGACCAGGCGAGGACGCGGTAGGCGGTGAGCGCGGAGCGGATCTGGGCGACCGTGCCGCCGAACCGGCGCTTGGAGGGGGTGCTGCGGCCCATGGCCGGCTGGGGATCGATCACTGGAGTCCTCTGCTGTTCTCTTCCGGTGCTTCTTGGGCTTCCGGGTCGGTTCGGTGAGGGGTGCTGGATGGCTGGGTGCCGGCCGCGCGCGCCTCCGCTTCGCGGGCCTCCGCCTCGTCGGCGAGGGCCTCCTGGGTCCGCACCCAGTCGTCACGGACGAGGCGCCACCACAGGAAGACGGCGAAACCGGCGAAGACCACCCATTCGACTGCGTAGAAGATGTTGAGCCAGTTCACCGGCTGCTCGATCGGCTGCGGGGCGATCGTGAGGGGCTCGAGAGCGCCCGACCCTGCTGCCGCGGAGACGTCCCCGTCTGGTCCCTCCTCGGACATCGAGGCGATGAAGCCCGTGTAGCTCGGCGCATCCCACAGGTTCACGAGCTGCGCGACGGAGAGGGTTGCGACCTGCCCCGGGGCGAGGTCCCGCCCGGGCTCGGGACCTTCCGAGGGAAGAAGCCGCCCGGTGAGCTCGAGGATGCCCGACGGCGGCGGGTCGGCCTCCTCGGGCGAGGGCACCCAGCCGCGCGCCACGGGGATCACGACGCCGGACTCACCTCCCACGGAGGGTGCGCCGTCGACCGTGAAGGCGGTGACCACCCACCAGCCCGCACGCCCGTCCTGGAGGCGGTCGCGGACGAGCACCTGGCGCGACGCGTCGAAGGACCCCCGGGCGCCCACCATCTGGTCTGCGACCTGGGCCGTGAAGGGCTGGCCGGGCTCGAGGACATCGGTGAGCGGCCGCACCTCCTCGGTGCTGCGGACCACGGGCGGGGCCTCGGTGACCGAGCGCGAGAACTGCCACTGGCTCAGGAGGACGAAGACGCCGGAGACCACGAGCGCTCCGAGGAGCGCGGCGATCCACTGGGGTTTCAGAGCGGTCCGGAGCACGACTCAACGGTACTCCGACACGCTGTAGAAAACGCAAACGGGCGCCCGCGCAGGATCGGGCGCGGGATCGGGGGACCGGACCCCACAACCGAGGGGACCGGACCCCACAACGGAGGGGACGGGACCCCACAAGGGTCAGTGGTCGGCGAAGACGAGCGAAGAGTTGATGAGCTCGGAGATGATCCCCGCGTCCCCTGCACGCCGGAGGGACTCGCGGAAGCCGTCCTTGGAGAGCGAGCGCGCTAGGGTCGCGAGGACCTCGAGATGGTCCGAGTACGAGGAGGCGGGGGTCGCTATGAGGAGGACGACGTGTGCCGGGCCGTCCGCCGCGCCGAAGTCCACGGGATGGCCGTACTTGGCCACGCCCACGGCGATCGAGGGCCGCGTGACATGCACACTCCGGGCGTGCGGGAGCCCGATCCCGCCCGGGAGGCCCGTGGCCAGCTGGTGCTCGCGGGCGCCGACGTCCGCGAGGAAGGCGGCGAGGTCGTCGATGCGCCCCTCGGCCTCGAGCCGCTCTGCGAGCTGGCGGGCGGCGTCCGTCCGGTCCTGCGCGACCATCTCGAGGACCACGAGGCCGGGGGTCGTCAGCTGGGCGTCATAGCGGTCGAACGGTCCGGGCTGGGGCATGGGATCACCTTACCGGCACGATGTCCTCGGCACCCATCCTCGCCGCGTCCGCGGACTCGTCGTCCGGCTGCTGCTGGCTCAGGCGCTCGGCTTCGACGCGGGCCAGGTAGTGCGCCACCTCGGCGTCGCGCTGGGCACTGCTCCAGCCCAGGAGCGGCGCCATGAGGTCCGCGACGACGGGGGCGGCAGAGACGCCGCGGTCCCAGGCCTCGATCGAGATGCGCGTGCGCCGGGTGAGGACGTCCTCGACATGGCGCGCGCCCTCGTGCGTGGTCGCGTAGACGGCCTCGGCCCCGAGGTAGTCGTCCGCGCCGGGGAGGGGCTCGGCGAGCTCCGGGCGTGAGCGGATCAGGTCCAGGACCTCGCCCGCGAGCGAGCCGTAGCGCTGGAGCAGGTGCTCGGCCCGCGCCACGTGGATCCCCGCGGACTGGGCCAGCCGCTGCCTCCGGTTCCACACGGCCCGGAACCCCTCCGCCCCCAGGAGCGGGACGCGGTCGGTGCACGAGGCCGGGACGCGCTCGTCCATGGCGCGCGTCGCCTCGTCCACGGCGTCCCGGGCCATGATCCGGTACGTGGTGTACTTGCCGCCGGCCACCACCACGAGTCCCGGCACGGGATGGGCGACGACGTGTTCCCGGCTGAGCTTCGCCGTCGAGTCGCTCTCGCCCGCGAGGAGCGGCCTGAGGCCCGCGTAGACGCCCTCGACGTCCTCGCGCGTGAGCGGGCGCCGGAGCACGGTGTTCACGCGCTCGAGCACGTAGTCGATGTCCTTGCTCGAGGCCGCGGGATGGGCCTTGTCGAGCTTCCAGTCCGTGTCCGTGGTGCCGATGATCCAGTGCCGGCCCCACGGGATCACGAACAGGACGGACTTCTCGGTGCGGAGGATGAGGCCCACGGTGGACTGGAAGCGGTCCCGGGGCACCACCAGGTGGATGCCCTTGGACGCCCGGACCTTGAGCTGGCCGCGGTCGGTGACCATGGCCTGGGTCTCGTCCGTCCACACGCCCGTGGCGTTGATGACCTGCTTGGCCCGCACCCGGAACTCGCTGCCGCTCTCCTGGTCCTTGACCTTCGCCCCGACCACCCGCTCGCCCTCGCGGAGGAAGTCCACCACGGCGACGCGGTTGGCCGCGTGCGCCCCGTAGTGCACGGCAGTGCGGACGAGGGCGGCGACCATGCGCGCGTCGTCCACCTGGGCGTCGTAGTACCGGACCGCGCCGATCATGGCATCCGGCCGCAGGCTCGGGGCGGCGCGCAGCGTGCCCCGCCGGAACAGGTGCTTGTGGAACGGAACGCCATTGGCGTGGCCGCTCGTGAGGCCCAGCGTGTCGTAGAGCAGCATGCCCAGGCCCACGTAGGGGCGCTCCCAGAAGCGGCGCGTCAGGGGGTACAGGAAAGGCACGGGGCGCACGAGGTGCGGGGCGATCTTCTGCAGGAGCAGGCCCCGCTCCTTGAGGGCCTCCTGGACGAGGCCGAAGTCCAGCATCTCGAGGTAGCGCAGGCCGCCGTGGATGAGCTTCGAGGAGCGCGAGGAGGTGCCCGAGGCCCAGTCGCGGGCCTCGACGATGCCCACGTCGAGCCCTCGAGAGGCGGCGTCGAGCGCGGCTCCGGCGCCCACGATCCCCCCGCCCACAATCAGGACGTCGAGCTCGCGGCCGGCCTCGGCGCTTGCGCGCATCCGCGCGATCGACTCCTCACGGAACTCTGGACTCAGCTGCCCGGTCATCGCTGCCCCATCCTGGTGTGCACCCTCGGGCCCGTCGGCCCCTCGGGCGGCGCCTCTCGCCGCGTGCTCACGAGTCTAGGCATGGCCCCCCGCCCGTGGCGAGGACGCATCGGCGCGGCCCCGCGCGCGGGAGGGGACATCGCGGGCGCGAGGCGAGTGCCGGCGTCGTGCGGCTCTGTGGCGCGACACCGTGGGAGGGGACGCCGCGCGCGCGAGGCGAGTGCCGGCGTCGTGCGCCGGAGGAACACCCGGCTGCGCCCCTAGCGGCCCGCGTACGGCGAGACGACGACGTCGACCCGCTGGAACTCCTTGAGGTCCGAGTAGCCCGTGGTCGCCATGGAGCGGCGCAGCATGCCGATGAGGTTGCTCGTGCCATCCGCCTGGTGGCCGGGACCGAAGAGGACCTCCTCCATGGGGCCGACCGTGCCGACGCGGGCGCGCTCGCCGCGGGGGGTCTCAGGGTGGTGCGCCTCGGCGCCCCAGTGCCAGCCGCGGCCCGGCGCCTCGTCGGCGCGGGCGAGGGCGGAGCCGAGCATGACGGCGTCCGCGCCCATCGCGATGGCCTTGACGAGGTCTCCCGAGGTTCCCATCCCGCCGTCGGCGATGACGTGCACGTACCGGCCGCCCGACTCGTCCATGTAGTCGCGGCGGGCCGCGGCGACGTCGCTGATCGCGGAGGCGAGCGGCGAGTGGATCCCGAGGGCGCGGCGCGTGGTGGTGGTGGCACCCCCGCCGAACCCGACGAGCACGCCGGCCGCGCCGGTGCGCATGAGGTGCAGCGCGGGGGTATAGCCGGCCGCGCCGCCGACGATCACGGGGACGTCGAGCTCGTAGATGAACTTCTTGAGGTTCAGCGGCTCCTGGTTCTTCGAGACGTGCTCGGCGGAGACGGTGGTGCCGCGGATCACGAAGACGTCCACGCCCGCGGCGAGGACGGTCTTGTAGTGCTGGACCGTGCCGGAGGGCGTGAGCGCGCCCGCGACGGTGACGCCCGACGCGCGGATCTCGGCCAGACGGGCAGTGATGAGCTCGGGCTGGACCGGCTCGGAGTACAGCTCCTGGAGCCTGCGCGTCACGGCAGGGCTGGTGGGGCCGCCCTCGAGCGCGGAGATCTCCTCGAGCACCGGCTCCGGATCGTCGTAGCGGGTCCACAGGCCCTCGAGGTCCAGGACGCCGAGGCCGCCGAGACGGCCCAGCGCGATGGCCGTCGCGGGGGACATGACCGAGTCCATGGGTGCGGCAATGACGGGCATCTCGAAACGGTACGCATCGATCTGCCAGGCCACCGAGACGTCCTCGGGGTCGCGGGTGCGGCGGTTCGGGACAATCGCGATGTCGTCCAGGGAGTAGGCACGGCGCCCGCGCTTGCCGCGGCCGATCTCGATCTCGTAAGTCACGGCCCCTAGCTTACGGGACGTGCCCTGCGCTGGCCCCGGACGGGATCGCGCAGGGGGTGACTTGACGTGACGAAGACGTGACAATGGGAGTCGGGAGATGTGCTCGCATCTGAAGCATACGCTTTACGGATTGTGACAGAGCTCATAGATTACTCCCGGATGCGGGATGGCCCCGCAGCCGCAGCACCCCCACACCAACCCTCCGGGGCGGCCCCCCGCGCCGGAAGACGAGGAGAACCCATGGGGAACACCGCGAAGAGAATGCGCAGATCCCTCGCACTCTCGCTGGCAGCAGTCATCGTCACGGCGGCCCTCGGCGCCGCGCCCAGCACCGCCGCGCCCGACCCGGGCGCGGGGACCCCGCCGTCGACCGCGTTCACCCAGAACGCGCTGGACGGCGAGCAGTACACGCAGTTCATTGCCCAGTACCGGCCCGGCGCAGCCGGCGCCACCCCCGCCGCCCGGGCCATGGCGTGGCAGAAGGCGGCCCAGAAGCACGGCGTCGCCGCCAAGGAGGTGCGCACCCTTGCGACCGGGGCCACGCTCATCCGGCTCGACCGCGCGCTCGGCGCCGCCGACGCGCGCTCCTTCATGAGCGAGTTCGCGGCCTCCGGGGCGCTCGAGTATGTCGAGCCGGACGCCCTCATGAAGCCCAGCCTCTCCCCCAACGACCCGCGCTACGGCGAGCAGTGGGACTTCACGGGCCCCAATGGCATGCGCATCCCCGGCGCCTGGGACACCTCCACGGGAACCGGCGCGGTGGTGGCGGTGCTCGACACGGGCATCACTGCGCACCCGGACCTCGACGCGAACATGGTGGGCGGCTACGACTTCGTCTCCGACAGCGCGGCCGCGCGGGACGGCAACGGCCGCGACTCGAACCCGCGCGACGAGGGCGACTGGTACGCAGCCGGCGAATGCGGCCAGAGCCAGGGCTCCAACTCGTCCTGGCATGGGACCCATGTGTCGGGCACGGTCGCGGCAGTGACCAACAATGCGACGGGGGTGGCCGGCGTCGCCCCCGACGCCAAGGTGGTCCCCGTGCGCGTCCTCGCCAAGTGCGGCGGCATGCTCTCCGACATCGCCGACGCGATCGTGTGGGCCTCCGGCGGGAGCGTCGCCGGCATCCCCGCGAACGCCAACCCGGCCCAGGCGATCAACATGAGCCTGGGCGGCGGCGGAACGTGCGGCACCACGTACCAGAACGCGATCAACGCGGCGGTCTCCCGAGGGACCACCGTGGTGGTCGCGGCCGGCAACGAGGCCCAGAACGCGGCCAACGTGCGCCCGGCCAACTGCTCCAACGTCGTCACCGTGGCCGCGAGCAACCCCAGCGGCGGCCTCTCCTACTACTCCAACTACGGCTCGGCCGTTGACCTCACAGCCCCCGGCGGCGACGTGCGCACCTCCGGCGGCGGGATCCTCTCGACCCTCAACACCGGCACCAGCACGCCGGCCGGCGCGGGCTACGCGTTCTACCAGGGCACGTCCATGGCCACGCCGCACGTCGCGGGCCTCGCCGCGCTCATGAAGTCCCGGGACCCCTCGCTCTCCCCGTCCCAGGTCGAGTCCACGCTCAAGCAGGGCACCCGGGCCATGCCGGCCGGATGCTCGCTGGGCTGCGGCGCCGGCCTCTCCGACGCCACCGCCACGATGGCGCTCCTCGGCGGCGGGAGCACTCCCCCGCCGTCTGGAAACCTCCTGCTCAACCCCGGCTTCGAGTCCGGGGGCACCTCATGGAGCTCGAACTACGCCGACACCTTCGAGAGCGGCGCCAACGCCTACGAGGGCAGCGGCTATGCAGCCCTGAACGGGTGGGGCAAGTCCACGACCTACACCCTCGACCAGCAGGTCACGGTCCCGGCCGGCTCCTCCGCGACCCTCGGCTTCCAGCTGCGGATCGCGAGCAACGAGGGCACTGCCTACGCCTACGACACGCTCAGGGTCCAGGTGATCGACGGCTCCACGACCACGACACTGGCCACCTACTCGAACAGGGAGAAGAACACCGCCTATGCGGCCAAGTCCCTCAACCTGTCCCAGTTCACGGGCAAGACCGTCACGCTGAGGTTCCTCGGCGTGGAGGACTCCTCCGTGGCCACCGTGTTCCGGATCGACAGCACCTCGCTCACCGTGGGCTGAGGCGCCGGCCCCAGCACGCCGAGGCCCGAGCACGACGACGGCCCCCGCCCTGTCCCGGCGGGGGCCGTCGCGTGCTTGGACGGGTGGCCGGTTCGCGCCGCTAGCCTTCCAGCGCGCGCTCGACGGCGCTGCCCAGGTAGGGCGCGAGGGTGCGGGAGTAAGTCGCGGTCATGTGGTGCCCGTCGAAGTACACCACCACCTTGCCGATCACGCTGTGGCACCGGCCGTCCGAGCAGAAGTAGCGGTCCAGGTCCGCGGTGGAGATCCCCCTGGGACCTGCGGACGGGGCCGCCTTCGCCGCCTCGAAGAGCGGGTCCGGCTGGCGCCACTGCGCGGCGGTCCCGGAGCATGCGGCCAGATCGTCCTCGTTGAGCGCGACGCAGTCCGGCACAGGTCCCGCGGTGGCCTGGGCGTTGGGCGTGTCCTTGAGCACGAGGACGCGGGTGCCGGACTCCGCCCACTTCGCGAGGTAGCCCGCATAGGCCTTCCTGGCCGCTGCGAGGTTCGCCGCGCCGGCCGGCACCCCGGCCACGGGGCGCGCAACGCGCTCGGAGGTCACCACGAGGTCGTACGCGGTCCCCTTCGTCTGCTCGAGCGCCCACTGGCCCCAGGCGCGGCAGCCCTGGGTGGCAGTCGCCGTGGCGAAGGTCAGCGTGGCATCGGTGGCATTGCACGCGGAGGCGAGGTAGGTGGTGATGGTCCACCCGCGCTCCTCGGCGAGCTTCTGGAGCGCAGGGAGCCACTGGCCGGCGTGGGAGTTCCCCACGAGTGCCACGCGGGTGGGGCCGTCGCCGTACGTGCACACGGGGCGCTCGGCGAAGTCGGGCTCCTGGGCCCAGCACCCGTCCTCGTAGGCGTCGGAGCGGTCGGCGACGGCGGCCTCCGGGACCGGGACCACAGGCCCGGACGGCTCCTTTGAACAGCCATCTGCCCCGTCTGCGAGCGCCGCTGCACCGAAGCATGCGCCGTCGGCGAGGTCCGCGGCGGCCTGGGCGGAGGCTTCGCTGCTCGCCCGCACCTCCGCGATCTGGCCCCACGCGAGGCCGACGACGAGCGCGGTCGCGATGGCTGCCGGTCCGAAGGTCAGCAACACCGGGCGACGCCGCGGCGCACGGCGCAGGCGGTCCTCGACGAACGTCTTGGTGAGCCAGGCGAGGCAGAGGGTGGCGACGAGGATTGCCGCCTTGTCGAGCGGTCCGAGGCTCCCTCCGCTCACAAAGGGCACGAGGGCGATGAGCGGCCAGTGCCACAGGTACACCGAGTAGGAGATGTCCCCGAGGAAGCGGACGGGCCGCAGCCCCATGAGCGGGGCTGGCGAGAACCCGTGCCGGGGAGCGTCGCCCCAGATCACCGCGGCGGCCCCGAGGACGGGAAGGAGGGCGGTGTAGCCGGGGAAAGGGGTCCTGCCCGTGTACAGGACGGCGGCGGCGAGGATGCACGCGAGGCCGGCCCAGACGACGGCGGTGTCCCCGGCGCGGGCACTCGCCGCATGCCCGCCCCGAAGGCTGCGCCTCCCCCGGGCGGCGACGGCGACGGCGACGAGCCCGCCGAGGGCCAGCTCCCAGACACGGGTCGGCGTGACGAAGTAGGCGCTCGGCGGAGTCTGGGCGGTGGCGTAGACCGAGTAGGCAAGCGACGCCGCGAAGACCACGCCGAGGGCGATCCCCGAGGCCCGGAGCCGGCGCATCCCCCACCGCGCGCTGAGCGCGAAGACCACGAGGAACAGGACCGGCCAGAGGAGGTAGAACTGCTCCTCGACGGACAGGGACCAGAAGTGCTGGACCGGGGAGGGCGCGTTCTCAGCCGCAAGGTAGTCGACCGAGCTCACGGACAGGGCCCAGTTCTGCACATAGAGGGCGGCCGAGATGGTCTGCGCCGCGATGTCCTCCCAGCGGGAGGACGGCGCGAGGAGCCTCGTCGCCACCGCGGTCACCGCGAGGACGAGGAGCGAGGCAGGGAGGAGCCGGCGAACACGCTTCCCCCAGAAGGCCACGAGGTCCCGCCATGTCGCCGGCGGGTTCTCGACGATGTGCGAGGTGATGAGGAAGCCGGAGATGACGAAGAACACGTCGACCCCGACGAATCCCCCGGTCAGCCGGTGGGGCCAGAGGTGGTACACCACGACGAGGGCCACCGCGAGGGCACGGAGGCCCTGGATGTCGCCACGGATACCATGGGCTGGCTCAGCAGTGCGGCGGGCGCGGCCGCTGGCGTGGACATCAGGCCGGGCTGGGGAGAGTGCGATGGTCACGCGCGGAGGATCCTCGGGGCTCGCTTGTACGGGCATGCGGGCCGGAAAAGGCCCCCGAAAGCCTATCAGAGCCAGCGCAGTCGGCCTGCATCCGCCCGCCCGCGCGGGGATCCGCCCGTCTCAGGTGACCGCCCGCACCACCCGGCAGCCCCCGATCGGCACGACGTGGGGGCGCCCTTCGGTGGGCTCGGTGATCACCTCGGCCTTGAGCCCGAACACCTCCCAGAGCAGCTTGGGCGTGATGACCTCCGCGGGCGTCCCCGAAGCGACGATCCGCCCGTCCCGCATCGCAACGATCCGGTCCGAGTACCGCGCGGCGAGGGAGATGTCGTGCAGGACCATGATCACGGTGCGGCCCAGGTCGCGGTTGAGCCGCTGGACGAGCTCGAGCACCTCGACCTGGTGGGCGAGGTCCAGGTAGGTGGTCGGCTCGTCCAGGAGCACGAGCTCGGTCTCCTGGGCGAGCGTCATGGAGATCCAGGCCCGCTGCCGCTGCCCGCCCGAGAGGTCCTCGAGCGGCACCGCGGCCAGCTCGGCGATGTCCGTGGCCGCGAGCGCGTCCGCCACGGCGGCGCCGTCCCCTCGGGAGAACTGCTCGTACCAGCGCTGGCGCGGGTGGCGGCCCCTCGCCACGAGCTCGCCCACCGTGAGTCCCGCGGGGGCCTGCGGCGTCTGCGGGAGGATGCTCATGCGGCGTGCGACGGCGCGCGGCGGCACCGAGGCGAGGTCGCCGCCGTCGAGCATCACCCGCCCGGCGGTGGGCCGCAGGAGGCGCCCGAGCCCGCGCAGGAGCGTGGACTTGCCGCAGCCGTTGGGCCCGATCACCGTGGTGACGGTGCCGCGCTCGAATGCGAGGTCCACGCCGTGCACCACGGTGCGCCCGTCGAAGCCGAGCGAGAGCGCCTCGGCGGCCAGGACGGCGTCGTGCGCCATGCCCTGCCCGGGCGTGGCGAGGCCCTGCGCGGGATCCGGGGCGGTGGTGGGGGCGGGCTGGGCGCTCATGCGCTCCTCCTCTGGCTGCGCGCGACGAGCGCGATCAGGACGGGGGCGCCGAGGACCGTGGTGACGACGCCGACGGGCAGGGACTGCGGGAGGGCGAACCCCGCGAGGAGGTCGCACGCCACGGTGAACGCGGCGCCGACCACCGCGGTGAGGCCGAGCGGGGGCACGACGGCCCGGGCCACCGAGCGCGCCGCGAGCGGGCACACGAGCGCGACGAACGCGACCGGCCCCGCGAGGACCGTCCCCACCGCGGCGAGCAGGACGGCGAGCAGGAGCAGGAGCGGGCGGCTGCGCCCGAGGGGCAGGCCGAGGCCCCGGGCCGTGTCGTCGTCGAACGAGCTGAGCACGAGCCAGCGCCCGCACGCCGCGGCGAGCACCATGAGCGGGACGGCCGCGGCGAGCGCGGGGAGCGTGGCGGAGAAGTCCTTGCCGTTGAGCGATCCCATCATCCACGTGAGGGCCTGGGAGGCGTTGGACACGTCGCCGAGCGTGAGCAGCCACGTGGTGAGGCTCGTGGCCAGGCCTGCGGCGCCGAGGCCCACGAGCACGAGCCGCATGCTGTCCAGGCTCTGCTGCGCGCGGCGGTAGGCGAGGAGGAACACCGCGCAGCCCACCCCGAGCGCGCCCGCCGCGGCCGCCACCGGCATCCCGACGGACTCGGCCACGCCGCTCGCGCCGCCGTGGCCCGCACCCGCGAGCACGAGGATGCCCACCGCGCCGACGGACGCCCCGGAGGTGACGCCGAGGATCTCCGGCGTGGCGAGGGGGTTGCGGGCCACGGTCTGCGTGATGGCTCCGGCGACGGCGAGGCAGGCTCCCGCGACGATCCCGGCCAGAGTGCGCGGGAGGCGGAACTCCACCACCATGAGCTGCACCCGCGCGGGGACTGCCGGGTCCCCGGCGAGGGCCGCGAGGACCTGGTCCGGCGCGAGGGGCCGCCCGCCGAGCGAGAGGTGGCCCAGGACCGCCGCGGCGAGCACCGCAAGCGCCGCCGCGCCCACCCACACCGCGCGGGGCCGCACGAGCACGGAGACGGCGCCCACGCGCACGGGCCGCGTGCCGCCCAGCCGCGCGAAGGGCCCGGCACCCGTGGCGCGCGACGCCGGGCGGGCGCCTTGCGCCGTCGTCCCGCCTGCCGCGGTGCCTTCCGCCGCCGTCGTGCCGCCGGCCGCGGCCGTGCGTGCGGGGGCGCTCACAGCGCGGCCATCCGGCGGCGTCGTGCGAGGTAGACGAAGAAGGGCGCCCCGACGACGGCCAGGACGACCCCCACCGAGAGCTCGCCCGGGCGCGCGATGACCCGGCCGGCCGTGTCCGCGGCGAGCAGGACTGCGGCGCCGATGACCGCGCAGCCGGGCATCTGCCAGCGGTAGTCCGAGCCGAGCAGCCCACGTGCCATGTGCGGGACGAGCAGCCCGGCGAACGCGATGGGTCCGGCGAGCGTCACGGCGCACGCGGCGAGGACCGCGAGCGCGCCGAGTCCGAGCGAGCGTGCGCGCGTGACCGAGACGCCGAGCGAGCGGGCCGTGTCGTCCCCGAGGGCGAGGGCGTTGAGGGGGCCGATGTTGGCCGCGGCGAGCGCGAGGCCGAGCGCCATGAACGGCACGAGGTCCGGCAGGAGCCCGCCCCGCACGGCGATCGAGCCGAGCTGCCAGAACCGCAGCGTGTCCAGCGCGGCGTCCGAGCTGAGGACGATGAAGGAGACGAGGCCGCCGGCCAGGGCGGAGACCGCGGCGCCTGCGAGCACGAGCGTGACCGGCGTGACGCCGATCCTCGTGGCCGAGCCCACGGCGAAGACGAGCGCGCACGCGACGACCGCTCCGGCGAACGCGAGGACTGCCTGGAGCGGGCTGCCGGTCCCGGCCTCCAGCCCGAGGACCATCGAGCCGCCCACCACGGCGAGCGCCGCCCCGGGGTAGATGCCCAGGAGCCCCGGGTCCGCGATCGCGTTGCGCGTGTGGCCCTGGCTGAGGCACCCGGCGACGCCCAGGCACGCGCCGACGGCGAGGCCCGTGAGCGTCCGGGGCCAGCGCAGCTCGCGGATCGCGACGTCCGCGACCGTCCCGGTGGGCGTCCACACCGCGTGGACCAGCTCCGCGAGGGTCGTGGGGCGGCCGCCGAAGGACAGGCTCAGCGCGAGGGCAAGGGCGAGGCCCACGAGGGCGATCAGGAGGCCCCGGGAGGGACGACGGCGTGGGGCCGGCTTCGGTGCGGGCGGCGCGGGGGTGCGGCTCGCCCCCGCGGCGGGAGGGCCTGCGGCCGGGTCGGTCAGGGTCACAGCTCTCCTGAAGTGGGCGGACGGTCGCTCGGTCACAATTACGCTATCCAAATTGCGCGTATTTCCGAAGGGTGGATACAGTCTACGACGACAGAGGCAAGGCTTGCCTAAGTCGAACCCTCAATGACGTTTGTCCGACCCGAAAGCAGAAATGATCAGCACCCGATTCACGCGCGCCGCCTCGGCAGCCCTGGCCGCTGTCGGCCTCCTCGCCCTCACCGCCTGCGGCGGCCAGACCGCGGCCACGGGCCCGAGCGGGTCCGCCGCCGCCGGCGAGTTCCCCAAGACCATCGAGCACGCCATGGGCAGCACGGAGATCGAGGCGAAGCCGGTCCGGATCGCCACCCTCGACGCCTCCTACACGGACGCCGCCCTCGCCCTCGGCGCCGAGATCGCCGCCTACACGACCTACCGTGACGGCGACGAGAGCTTCCCCTCCTACCTCGGGGACGTGAGCGCCCTCACGAAGGACGCCGTCAACGCCGGCTCCCTCGCCGAGCCCAGCCTGGACAAGATCCTCGAGGCCGAGCCGGACCTCATCGTGTCCGCCAAGGTCCGCCACGAGGCCCTCTACGACCAGTTCGGCAAGATCGCGCCCACCATCTTCTCCGTCACCACGGGCCCCACGTGGAAGCAGAACATCGTCATGCTCGGCGATGCGATCGGCAAGAAGGACCTCGCCGAGGAGCTCGTCGCGGAGTATCAGGAGCGCGCCAAGAAGGTCGGCGAGGAGATCCTCAAGAAGAACCCGGAGCTCACCTACTCCTACCTGCGCTTCGCCGGCGAGGACACCGCGCGCCTGTACTCCTCGAAGTCCTTCCTCGGCGAGATCATGGCGGACGCCGGGATCCCCCGCCCCAAGGGCCAGCCGGACTCGCAGGAGAAGATCCTCGTCCCGCTCTCGCAGGAGCAGCTCCCCGCCGCGGACGCAGGCCTCGTGATCGTCTCGGCCTTCGGCCAGGACACCGCTGAGGGCGAGAAGTCCCGCACCCAGCAGAAGGAGTTCATGGCGAACCCGCTGTGGAAGAAGATCAAGGGCGACGTCTTCGAAGTGGACGACCGCGTCTTCGCGACCTCGGTCAGCCTCCAGGGTGCGCACGGCGTGCTGACGGCCCTCGCCGAGAAGTACGGCGTGGACCCGCATCTGGCGCAGAAGTAGCCTCCACGACGGCGGCCCCCACCCACGGCGAGGACTCCCGCCCACGGTGGGGGTCGCCGTCGTGCGCCCCACCGCGGCACCCGGGGTCACCTCCCTGCCACCCGGGGTCACCCCCCTGCGACCCGGGGTCACCCCCCTGCCACCCGGGGTCACCTCCCTGCCACCCGGGGTCACCTCCCAAACGAAGGTGACCCCGGATCCTTGAAAGGTGACCCCGCATCCCTGAAAGGTGACCCCGCGTCGCCGGGACGGGACCCCGCATCCGCCGGGACGGGACCCCACACGGGTCAGCGGCGGTAGTTGGGCGCCTCGGCCGTGATCATGATGTCGTGCGGGTGGCTCTCCTTGAGGCCCGCGGACGTGATCCGGACGAACTTGCCCTTGGCCTTGAGCTCGTCGATGGTGTGCGCGCCCACGTAGAACATGGTCTGGCGCAGGCCGCCCACGAGCTGGTGCGCGACGGCAGAGAGCGGGCCGCGGTACGGGACCTGGCCCTCGATGCCCTCGGGGATGAGCTTCTCGTCGCTCGGGACGTCCGCCTGGAAGTAGCGGTCCTTCGAGTACGAGGTGTTCTTCCCCCGGGTCTGCATGGCGCCGAGCGAGCCCATGCCGCGGTAGGACTTGAACTGCTTGCCGTTCATGAAGACGAGGTCGCCGGGGGCCTCGGCCGTGCCGGCGAGGAGCGAGCCGAGCATCACGGAATCGGCGCCGGCCACGATCGCCTTGCCGATGTCCCCCGAGTGCTGCAGGCCGCCGTCGGCGATGAGCGGCACGCCGGCGGGGATCGCCGCCTTCGAGGACTCGTAGATCGCCGTGACCTGCGGGACGCCGACGCCGGCGACGACGCGGGTGGTGCAGATCGAGCCCGGGCCCACGCCCACCTTGATGGCATCCGCGCCCGCGTCGACGAGCGCCTGGGCGCCCTCGCGCGTCGCGGCCTGGCCGCCGATCACGTCGACGTGCGCCGCCGCAGGCTCCTTCTTGAGCCGCGCGATCATGTCCAGCACCCCCTGGCTGTGACCGTTGGCCGTGTCGACGACCAGGACGTCCACGCCCGCGTCCACGAGCGCCATCGCCCGCTCGAACCCGTCGCCGAAGAAGCCCACGGCCGCGCCGACACGGAGGCGGCCGGCCTCGTCCTTGGTCGCGTTCGGGTACTGGTCCGCCTTCTCGAAGTCCTTGACCGTGATGAGGCCCTGGAGGATCCCCTCGTCGTCCACGAGCGGGAGCTTCTCGATGCGGTGCTTGCCGAGGAGGCCGATGACCTCGTCCCGCGGCACGCCGACCTTCGCGGTGACGAGCGGCATGCGCGTCATGACCTCGTGCACGCGACGGGTGGCGAACTCCTCGCCGGGGATGAAGCGGATGTCCCGGTTGGTGATGATGCCCAGGAGCTTGCGGTTCTCGTCCACCACCGGCAGGCCGGAGACGCGGTAGTGCGCGCACAGGTCGTCCAGTTCGCGGAGGGTCGCGTCCGGGCCCACGGTGACGGGCTTGGTGATCATGCCGGACTCGCTGCGCTTGACCTGGTCCACCTGCTCCGCCTGGTCCTGGATGGACAGGTTGCGGTGCAGGATGCCGATGCCGCCCTGGCGGGCGAGGCTGATGGCCATGCGGGCCTCGGTCACGGTGTCCATCGCGGCGGAGAGGATCGGCACGCCGAGGCGGATGCGGCGCGTGAGGCGGGTCGACGTGTCCGCCTCGGACGGGATCACGTCCGTGGGGCCGGGGAGGAGGAGGACGTCGTCATAGGTCAGGCCCAGGAAGCCGAACGGGTCGTGCTCAGGGGCGGGGGGCGTGGTCATGAGTGCTCCTTGGCCGTGTGCCGGGGGGCGGCAGGTGTGAGGCGGTTGCGCTGATGACCAGCCAGTGCTTACGGGTCTGGTCTGCTGCAGTGGCTTCTATCGTAGCTTTCGCGGCGGGCCGTCTCATTCCCGGCCCCGGTGACGGTGACGAACCGCACATGCGCGAATCCGGCCCCGCTGCGCAGCGCGGCCGGTTCAGCGCGCGGCTCAGCGCGCCCGGTTCAGTGCGGCCGGTTCAGCGGCCCCGCTCAGCGCGGCCAGCCCGTCGCGGCGAAGAACCGCTCGGCGAACTCAGGCGTGAGCGTGTTGAGGAACGCCCTGCTCAGGTGGTTCTCGTCCTTGTAGACCACGACGTTCCCGATCACCGAGGGGCACGTGCCGTCCGGGCAGAGCACGTCGCTGAAGTCCAGGAACGAGGTGCGCGGCAGGCGGGCGCAGCGGAGCCGCGGGGTCGGCCTCCGCGTAGGCCTCGCCGCGGGGGATCGTGCACACCGACGGGTCGTCGAGGTGCGCCGCGACGCACTCGGCGCCGAACACCGTCCGGTCCAGGGCGCGCGGGTTGTCCCGGATCGCGACGACGGGTATCCCCGCCCGGTCGAGCTGGCCCACGAGGTCCGCCCAGCCGGAGTCGAGGTACTCGCCGGGCCGCCCCGCGTGCGCGGCGCGCGTGCTCGTGGTGACGACGACGTCCGGCGGGTCCGCGATCGCCTCCTGGACGCGCTCCTGCTGCCAGTCGGCGCAGTCGGCGGGCACGAACGGGTCCGGGTCGGCGCCGCGCGTGAGCGGGCACCGGCCGCGGGTCGCGGTCTCGACCCGCCAGCCGTGCTGGGCGGCGAGGTTGAGCAGCGGCGTGGCCCACGTGTACGGATGCGAGCTGCCGAGGACGAGGACAGTGCGGGCGGGGTCCGTCACGCCGTTGCTGCAGAAGCGCGTGTCCAGCTCCGGGTCCCCGGTGCACTCGGCGAACTCCGGCCACTGCGGCTCGAGGTCGCCGAGAGCCGGCGCGAACCGCTCCACCTCCGGGGTGGGCTGGCCGAAGACGCTCTCCGCGCCGGGGAATTCGGGGCCCGCGGCGTCGGCGCGCTCGGCGGCATCGCGCACGACGGCGGTCTTCCACACCAGGGCGGGCACGGCCACGAGGGCGAGGCTCACCGCGATCGCGGCGGCGGGCCGGACGAGCCCCTTCTCGAGCGCCGGCAGGGTGCGCAGCGGCTTCTCGACACAGCGGGTGGTCACGGCGGCCAGGACGAGCGAGACGGCGACGACCGCGAGGCCGCCCAGCCACCCGGCGTCGTCCGCGCCCGCCCACGCGAGCCCGAGCACGAGGACGGGCCAGTGCCACAGGTACAGCGCGTAGGAGATGTCCCCGAGCCGCACGAGCGGCCGCGCCGAGAGGAACCGGTCCGCCCCCGCGCGGCTGCCGGTGGCGCCGGCCACGATCACGGCGGCGGCCGAGAGCGTGGGCCACAGCGCGACGTACCCGGGGAAGGCCTGGTCCACCTGGAGCACGATCCCGCACGCGAGCATCGCCGCGACGCCGGCCCAGCCCAGCAGCACCCGGAACCAGCGCGGGAGCGCGAACGCCGGCAGGACGAGCGCGAGGAGGGAGCCGAGGGCGAACTCCCAGAGCCGCGCCCGGGTGTCGAAGTACGCGTACGCCTGGTCGGCGCCCGTCTCCCACACCGAGAACGCGAAGGACGCCGCGAACACCCCCGCGAAGAGCAGCAGGAGCATCCCCCGGTAGTCCAGGCCGAAGCGGCGGGACGCCCACGCCACAGCCACCAAGGCAAGCGGCCACAGGATGAACACCTGCCCCTGGATGGACAGGGACCAGAAGTGCTGGAAGGGGCTCGCAGTACTGCTCTGCTGCGCGTAGTAGTCCACGGACTCGGACGCGAGGAGCCAGTTCTGCGCGTACGCCGCGGAGGCGAGGGCGTGGTCCGCGAGCTGCTTCCAGCGCGTCTCGGGGAGGATCACCGCCCCCGCCGCCAGGATGGCGAAGACCACCACGACCACCGCGGGCAGGAGCCGCTTGAACAGGTGCAGCCAGTGCCTGACGAGTCCGATGGCGTGCTCCGCCGGCGTCTGGCGCGAGTCCCGCCCGTACCGCCCCACGAACTGGCCCGTGATGAGGAAGGCGGAGACGAAGAGGAACACGTCCACCCCGCCCGAGACCCGCCCGAGCCACACGTGGTACGCCACGACCATGAGAACGGCGAGCGCGCGGAGCCCCTGGATCTCGGTGCGGTACCCCCGGCCCGGGAGGCGGGAGGGCTGGGCTGCGGTCGTCGCGTGACCCGCCACCGCAGCCATACCGCACCCTCCAGCCTGAGAAATCGGAGCCTCCATGCTAGCGGTGCGGGCGTGGAGGACTCGAATCAGGGGTGCGCCGTGGTGGGCCGGCTCGGCTGGGGCTGGAGGACGCACGACGGCGGCAGGCCCCCTTCCGCGTGGAAGGGGGCCCGCCGCTGGGGTGCTCGCGTGCGAGCTGGGGGCCAGGGCTAGTGGCTGTGGCCCGCGTGGTCGTCCGCGTCCTCGGCCGGCTTGTCCGCCACGAGGGTCTCGGTGGTGAGGACGAGGGCCGCGATCGAGGCCGCGTTGCGCAGCGCCGAACGGGTCACCTTGACCGGGTCGATGACACCGGCCGCGATGAGGTCCTCGTACTCGCCGGACTTGGCGTTGAAGCCGTGGTTGACCTCGGCCTCCTCCACCCGGGCGGCGACGACGTAGCCGTCGAACCCCGCGTTCTGGGCGATCCAGCGCAGCGGCTGGACGAGGGCGCGGCGCACGATCCCGACGCCGGCCACCGCATCGCCCGTGAGGGCCTTGACCGCCTCGTCCTCGTCGAGGACGCGGACCGCGTGGGCCAGGGCGGAGCCGCCGCCGGCCACGATGCCCTCCTCGAGGGCCGCGCGGGTCGAGGACACGGCGTCCTCGATGCGGTGCTTCTTCTCCTTGAGCTCGACCTCGGTCGCGGCGCCGACCTTGATGACGCCGATCCCGCCGGCGAGCTTCGCGAGGCGCTCCTGGAGCTTCTCGCGGTCCCAGTCGGAGTCCGTGCGGGCGAGCTCGGCGCGCAGCTGCGCGACGCGGCCGGCGACGTCCTCGTGCGACCCGGCGCCGTCCACGATCGTGGTCGTGTCCTTGGTCACCGTGATGCGGCGGGCCGTGCCGAGCTGCTCGAGCCCGACCTGGTCCAGGCTCAGGCCGACCTCCGGGGAGACGACCTGCGCGCCCGTGAGGGTCGCGATGTCCTGGAGCATGGCCTTGCGGCGGTCGCCGAAGCCCGGGGCCTTGACGGCCACGACATTGAGCGTGCCGCGGATCTTGTTGACGATCAGCGTGGACAGGGCCTCGCCGTCGATGTCCTCCGCGATGATGAACAGCGGCTTCGAGGCGGACAGGGCCTTCTCGAGCACCGGCAGGAACTCCTGCAGCGAGGAGATCTTGCCCTGGTTGATGAGGATGAGCGCGTCCTCGAGGACGGCCTCCTGGCGCTCCGCGTCCGTCACGAAGTACGGCGAGAGGTAGCCCTTGTCGAACTGCATGCCCTCGGTGAGGACCAGCTCGGTCTGGGTCGTGGAGGACTCCTCGATCGTGATGACGCCGTCCTGGCCCACCTTCTCGAAGGCCTCGGCGAGCAGGTCGCCGATCTCCTCGGACTGGGCCGAGATGGCCGCGACGTTCGCGACCTGGCGGCCCGAGACCTCCTGCGCGTTCTCCGCGAGGCGGGCGACGACGGCCTCGACGGCCGCCTCGATGCCGCGCTTGATCTCGCCCGGGGCTGCGCCCGCGGCAACGTTGCGCAGGCCCTCCTTGACGAGTGCCTGGGCGAGGACGGTCGCGGTCGTCGTGCCGTCGCCGGCGACGTCGTTGGTCTTGGTCGCGACCTCCTTGGCGAGCTGGGCGCCGAGGTTCTCGTACGGGTCCTCGAGCTCCACCTCGCGGGCGATCGTGACGCCGTCGTTCGTGATGGTGGGCGCGCCCCACTTCTTGTCCAGGACGACGTTGCGGCCGCGCGGGCCGAGCGTCACCTTGACGGTGTTGGCGAGCTTGTCGACGCCGGCCTCGAGGGCCTTCCGGGCGTCATCGTTGAATGCGAGCTGCTTGGCCATTCGCTTCTCCTTCTCAAATGCGGGACACCCCGGCCGCGCTCAGGCGGCCGGGGTGTCACACACAGCGCTACTTGACGACGATCGCGAGGACGTCGCGGGCGGAGAGCACGAGGTACTCGGCGCCGCCGGTCTTGACCTCGGTGCCGCCGTACTTCGAGTAGAGGACAACGTCGCCCACGGCGACGTCCACCGGGACGCGGTTGCCGTTGTCGTCAACGCGGCCGGGGCCGACAGCGACGACCTCGCCCTCCTGCGGCTTCTCCTTGGCGGTGTCCGGGATGACGAGGCCGGAGGCCGTGGTCTGCTCGGCTTCGAGCGGCTTGACGACGATGCGATCCTCGAGAGGCTTGATGGAGACCGACACGGATCTCTCCTTTTCATGAACGGGTTCACGGATAGGGAGCCGGGCAAGCAACCGTCGTCGCGGGTGCCGGGAGCGTGCCTGACATGGTTAGCACTCGACCATGCCGAGTGCCATTGCCGACTCTAGTGAGGCACTTGGCACTCGGTCAAGGCGAGTGCCAACCGGCGGCGTACTCGCGGCGGGCGCCGCGCGTGCCGGCCCTAGCTCCCGGCGAGCTCGTCGAAGCTCAGGCCGCCCTCGTCGTCGTCCGCAACCCGCCCGCGCGTGAGATACAGCGCCACGACCGAGCCGACCACCGCGAGCCCGCCGAGGACCAGACCCACGATCGCGGCGGCCTTCGCGCCCGCGTACTGGTCGCGGAGGGCGGCCGCCTCCTCGGTGGGATCCGAGATGTCCTTGCCCCCCATCGAGTACACGCCCGCCGTGAACGCGTCCAGGCCCAGCACCACCGCGAGCAGCACGGCCGAGATCGACGCGAGCACGATCCCCACGATGAGGGCCGGCCGGACGGAGCGGAGCAGCCCGGCGTCACCGGACAGGGCGCCCGACCGTGGCCGGCGGCCCCCGGAAGCCAGGCTCTCGGACGCGTTCTTCTCGGACGGGCGGCGGCGGGACGGCATGGGCTCCATGCCGTCAACCCTATCCAATCCGCACGTGCCCAGGGGCCGCCGGATCCCGCCTGTGACGGCGCCGGTAGGCTGGAGCGCATGGCCCACGAGAACAACGCCCCGGAGCAGCTCGCGCAGCTGTTGACCCCCGAGGGCTGGGCCCTCCTCAACGCGGTGGGACCGTACCGGGAAGAGGACGCGCTCGCGCTCAGCACGCGGCTTCGCAAGGAGGGCCACTCCCCCGAGCTCGTCTCCGCCGTCCTCAGCCAGGCGAGGCTCCGGGCCAGGGCGCAGGCGAAGTTCGGCGAGTTCGCATCCCACATGCTGTTCACGCGCGCGGGTCTCGAGCAGGCCACCCGGCTCTCGGTCGCCGCGCGGCACGCGGGCCGGTTCAAGGACGCCGGCGTGCGGCGCGTGGCAGACCTCGGGTGCGGCCTCGGCGCGGACGCGCTCGCGCTCGCGTCCCTCGACCTGGAGGTCACCGCCGTCGAGCTCGACGAGACGACCGCCGCGTGCGCGACCGTGAACCTCATGCCGTTCCCCTCCGCCCGCGTGGTGCACGCCAACGCGGAGTCCGTTCCGCTGGACGAGGTCGACGGCGTGTGGCTGGACCCCGCCCGCCGCACCACCTCCACGTCGGGCACCGAGCGGATCTGGGACCCGGAGGCGTTCTCGCCGCCCCTCTCCTTCGTGGAGGCGCTCGCCGCCCGCGGGCTGCCCGTGGGGGTCAAGCTCGGGCCCGGCATCCCGCACGAGTCGATTCCGGCCGGGTGCGAGGCGCAGTGGGTGTCCGTCGACGGGGATGTGGCGGAGGTCTCGCTGTACTTCAACTCGCTGCGCCGGCCGAGCGTGCGGCGCGCGGCGCTCCTGCTGGACGGGGGCTCGGGCGGTGCCGGCGGGCCAGCCGGAGGTTCAGGCGGGGCCGGCGGCGGGGGCTCGGCGGAGCTCGTGGCCGAGACGGACTTCGGGGACGGCGCCGAGCCGCGCATCGGCCCGCTCGCGGGGTACCTCTACGAGCCCGACGGCGCCGTGATCCGGGCGGGGCTCGTCGCCGAGCTCGCGGAGCGGCTCGGCGGGCACCTCGTGGACCCGCACATCGCCTACATCTGCGCCGACGAGCACGTGCCCACCGCGTTCGCGCGGGCCTACCGGGTGCTCGAGGTGCGGCCGTACAGCGTCAAGGCGCTGCGCGCGTGGGTGCGGGAGCAGGGCATCGGGGTGCTCGACATCAAGAAGCGGGGAACGTCGGTGACGCCCGAGGAGCTCCGCAGGCTCCTGCTCGCGGGCCAGAAGAAGGGCGCTGCCGGGCACGCGACCCTCGTCCTGACGCGCATCGGGGACGACCGCGTGGCCGCGGTCGTCGAGCCCGTCTGACCCCGCACCAAACCCCGTTGCGGGGTCACCTCCCCGCGACCCCATTGCGGGGTCACATCCCCAACCCGTTGTGGGGTCCCGTCCCGACCCATACGGGGTCCCGTCCCGACCCAGGGGGCGGCGGGACCTCACAACGGGCGGGACGGGACCCCACAACAGGCGGGACGCGACCCCACAACGGGCGGGACGCGACCCCACAACAGGCGGGACGCGACCCCACAACAGGAGGTCACTGGGCCCGCATGAACTCCTCCGCCTCTCGGACCTGCTCCGGGGTGGGCGTGATGCCGGTGTAGAGCACGAACTGCTCGAGGGCCTGGATGGTCATGACCTCGGCGCCCGTGATGACGGTCTTCCCCGCGCCCCGGCCCGCGCGGATGAGGGGGGTCTCGGCGGGGACGGCAACGACATCGAACACGAGCCGCGCGGCGTCGACCGCCTCCTGGGGGAAGGACAGCGCGTCCGCCTCAGGACCGCCGGCCATGCCGATCGGAGTGACGTTCACGAGCACGTCCGCACCGCGCTCGCCCGCAGCCGCCAGCGCGGCCTCGACCGAGGGCTCCCAGCGGAACCCGTACAGGTCCGCGAGCGCCCGGCCAGTCTCCTCGTTGCGGGCGATGACCGTCACGTCGGCGAACCCGGCGTCCCGGAACGCGGCGGCGGTGGCCTTCGCCATGCCGCCGGAGCCGCGCAGCAGTACGGACCAGGACGGGTCGATGCGGCCCTGCTGCCGCGCACCCTCGATGAGCTGCGCGATCGCCGTGTAGTCCGTGTTGTACGCCGTGAGGACGCCCGAATCGTTGACGATCGTGTTCACCGAGTCGATCGCCGCTGCCGAGGCGTCCATGCGGTCCACGAGGGCGATCACGTCCTCCTTGTAGGGCATCGACACCGCGCAGCCTCGGATCCCGAGGCCGCGCACACCGGCGATCGCGTTCGCGAGGTCCGTGGGTGCGAAGGCCTTGTAGATCCAGTTGAGCCCGAGGGCCTCGTAGAGGAAGTTGTGGAAGCGCGTCCCGTTGTTGCTCGGCCGGGCCGAGAGGGAGATGCACAGCGTCATGTCTTTGTTGAGGATCGGCACGGCACAAGGCTAGTGCCGTGCCGATCCCCGTGCACTGCGTGAAGCCGGGCGGGACGTCGCCCGCCGGGCCGCTATCCCTGCCGCGCCTTGAACCGTGGGTTCTTCCTGTTGATCACGAACGTCTTCCCGCGCCGGCGCACGACCTGCGCCCCCGGGATCTCCTTGAGCGCTCTCAGCGAGTTGCGGACCTTCATGGTGTTCCTTTCGTTGGGGCCTGTCGGGAGGGGCCGTGGGTCACGTGTGGGCGAAGTCGAACGGGTCGGCCAGGGCGTCCGGCCCGGCCGCGGCCTCCTGCGCGGTGAGCTGGCAGCCATCCAGGAGGTCGCGGAACGCGCTCGGGCCGAGGTCCTCGGCGTCCGCCGTCACGGCCAGCTCGGTGCAGCGCCGCGGCGCGCCCGGGACCTCCGGCAGCGCCGGCCACGGCCCGGTGGACTCGAACCACACCCGCGGCCCCACGCCGCTGAGCGCTATCCGCCGACC
The DNA here is from genome assembly GCF_039615075.1 of Sinomonas halotolerans. Taxonomy (NCBI): domain Bacteria; kingdom Bacillati; phylum Actinomycetota; class Actinomycetes; order Micrococcales; family Micrococcaceae; genus Sinomonas; species Sinomonas halotolerans. The sequence continues at coordinate 69,689 of NZ_JBDFRB010000012.1, forward strand.
GGGCGCGGAGGCCACCCACAGGCGTCCGCGCAGCCAATGGCTCCCCGCGGCGAGCTCCGGCAGCGCGTCCCGGAACCGCCCCGGGTGCAGCGGGCGCTCGAGCCGGTGGTGCAGCGTCGCGAACCGCTCGGACACCCGCGCGGCCGGCACGCGCACCTCGCCGCGCCGCGAGCGTGCCGCAGCCTCGGGCCCGTCGAAGCACCCGGGGCGGTACGGGTCCCCGGGGCGGACGACGGCGGCATGCGGCGCGAGCTCGGCCAGCAGCTCGGTGCCACGCACCCGGGCGGGGTGCGCGTCGTCGTCGTGCGCGAGGAGCGTCGCCCCGAGCCCCGGTGCGGCGAAGGCGGTGTCCGCGGCGGCGAGCTCGGCGATGACGAACTCGCCGGGGGTGCGGTCGTCCTCGGGATGGGCGGAAATCTGCGCCTCGTAGAGGGTGCTGCGGTCCCAGATCGCCTCCTCGAGCGCGGCGGGGTCCACCGCGAAGGCCGCAGTGTCGATGCACAGTGGGGCGTGGATCCCCCGGCCGCGCGCGTCGAGGCCGAACGCCTCCCCGAGGGCGGCGAGCACCATCCCGGTGCCCACGCCCGCCGGCAGCGCCGCGACGAGGTGCGCTGTGCCGGACTCGAGGTGGCGCTCGATGGTGGGGACCACGTCGAGGCGGACCGTGCACGCGAGGCACCCGTGCTCGAGGGTGGTGCTCGAGCGCTCGGCGGCCCGGCCGGCGCCGTGGGTGGTGCGGAGGACGACGCCGCCGTCGAGGAGGTCGTGCTGGACGACGACCGAGCCGGGGTGCGCGGAGGCGAGCCGGGACGCCGCGGCCTCGCGCGAGTGCGGGTCGAGGGAGCTCAGGAGGGAGACATGCATGCCGCCATTCTAATGCGAATGGTTCTCATCCGCGATTCGGGGTGCCCGCCGGGACCGTACACTGGGGGGACTCGATTGGACCCGCCGGCGGCCACGCCGGCCCTGACCCGGGGGTGGACACTGAAGATCGACTTCGCCGAGTCCCAGCAGTCCACGATCGGGCTCGAATGGGAGCTCGCGCTCGTGGACCAGCACGGCGGCGAGCTCGTCTCGATGGCCCCCCAGGTGCTCGAGAGGCTGCAGGCCGAGCACCCCGAGCTGTTCGGCGAACTCCCCCGCATCCACCAGGAGCTCCTCCTCAACACCGTGGAGATCGTCTCCGGGGTGCACCGCACGGTGGGCGGCGCCGCCGCGGACCTCGCCGAGTCCCTCGCCGCGGTGCGCAGCGTGACCGACCGGCTCGGGATCGAGCTGTTCTCCGCCGGGAGCCACCCCTTCTGCCAGCCCCGGCTCCAGCCCGTGACGGACAAGGAACGGTACGCAAAGCTCATCGACCGCACGCAGTGGTGGGGCCGGCAGATGGTCATCTACGGCGTGCACGTGCACATCGGGCTGGACCGGCGGGACAAGGCCATGCCCGTCCTCGACGCCCTCGTGAACTACTTCCCCCACTTCCAGGCGCTCTCCGCCTCGAGCCCCTTCTGGGGCGGCGAGGACACCGGCTACGCATCGCAGCGCGCCCTCATGTTCCAGCAGCTGCCCACGGCAGGGCTCCCCTTCCAGTTCCCCTCCTGGGCCGAGTTCGAGGGGTACGTGCAGGACATGCTCACGACCGGGGTGATCGACGCGATCAACGAGATCCGGTGGGACATCCGGCCGGTCCCCCGGCTCGGGACCATCGAGATGAGGGTGTGCGACGGCCTCTCGACCCTTGAGGAGATCACTGCGGTCGCCGCGCTCACGCAGTGCCTCGTCGAGGAGGCCTCGCGGGCCCTCGACGCCGGCCAGTCCATCCCGACCATGCCGCCATGGCACGTGCAGGAGAACAAGTGGCGGGCAGCGCGGTACGGGCTGGACGCCATCATCATCCTCGACGCCGCGGGCAACGAGCAGCTCGTCACCGAGCACCTCGCCAGCACCCTTGAGCGGCTCGCGCCGATCGCGCGGGACCTGGGCTGCGAGCGGGAGCTGCTCAGGGTCGAGGAGATCATCCGCCGCGGGGCCGGGTACCAGCGGCAGCGCCGGGTCGCGGAGGCCCATGGCGGGGACCTGAGGGCCGTAGTGCTCGAGGAGGCCCGGCTCATGCGCGAGGGATACGGCGAGTGAGCCGCGGCGCGGGACGCGAGGACGGGCCCCGGGACGCCGAGCACCGGCGCCGAGCCGGCTCCGGGGACTCGGCCGGTCACGGGGAGTCGGCCGGTCGCGGGACCCCGGCCGGTCGCGGGCCCACCGGCGCGCGGCAGCACGGGCGTCGGCGGCGCTCCCCGGCGCGGATCGTCCTCCTCCTGGCGCTCGCCGCGATTGTCCTCGCGGTGACCTCCCATCCGACGGCGGCCCTCTGGGTGGCCATCGCGGCGGGGGTGTACGCGGGGGCCGAGTGGCTCATCTCGCGGCGCTAGCACCGGGGACCGGTCCCCAAGTGCACAACTCAGGCCGTCAGAGGCAGTGATCTGGGCAGTACCAGCCGTGAGTTGTGCACTTCGGCCCGGCTCTCCACCTCGGAGACGACCTCCCCGATCCACTCTCGCTCATACATGACGTGCTCCCAGCTGAAACGGAGCACCGTGCAGCCGGCGCGGACCAACTCGTTGTATCGCGTGCAGTCGCGGTGCAGTGCCTCCCGGCCGCCATGCCACTCGAAGCTGTCGGCCTCAGCCACCAGCCGGAGCTTCTTCGCAAGGTCCACACGGTAGTCCCGACGAGCAGTCCGAATCGTCGCCTGGGGTTCCATATGCACCCCCGCTTCCAGGCATGCTGCCCGCAGCCCCGATTCGAAGGCGTTGGCCGCGCGCGGGTCCATATGCCTCAGCACCCGGCGAAGGGCCGCCTTGTTGCGGCCCACCCACTGGCCCGCCCCGGCTTCCAGCTCCTCACGGTTCGCCAGCCCCTGGCGCAGCGCTGAATCAGCGATCGCAAGTCCTTCGGCGAACGGAAGCATGGCTGCGCAGTCCAGCACGGTCCGCACAGGAGACGTGGCACGGACAGCCCCGACGCCCACAAGATCAGCCGGCGGAAGGAGCCTCGTGGCAATGGCTGTTCCGGGAATACGCCGCACACGGCGCCCACGGGGAACCGCAAGCTCGACTGCGGGCGGCTGGTGCAGGATTCCGAGACCATGGGCCAGGGCAGCAGAGCGGCCGAACAGTGCCGCCCGCGCCTCCAGGGAGAGCCTTTCTGCATCCCCCAGGGCCCCGAGCGAGTAGATTCCCCGCGCCGAGCGCACCACGGCCCCTGCACCCACCGCGCGGGAGAGCTGGCGCTTGGTGAAGTAGGTGCGCAGCTGGGCGGCACTGGCGCTTCCGCCCAGCCCGGTCATGTAGGCGATGAGGTGGTCCACACCGCCCATCCTGCCGCGGCGGGCAGTCCTCGTGGGCCGTTCCACGAGAGCTGTGGACAACCTTCCTCGTCCAGCGAAGGGAGTGCAGTCCCCAACTGCACAACTCACAGCCGCCGGAGGGTCCCAGAGGCCCCTTCAGGCTCCGAGTTGTGCACTTCGGGACGCCGAAAGATCCGCCCGCGCGCCTACACCGTCACCGCGGTCACGGGAAGCGAGGACTCGGGCGCGAAGTCCAGATCGCTGGGCTCGCCGCCGTCCATGATGACCCGCGCCGCCAACGCAGCAACCATCGCCCCGTTGTCGGTGCACAGGGAGAACTCCGGCACGGCCAGGGAGATCCCCGCAGACCCGCAGCGCGCGCGGGTGAGCTCCCGCAGCCGCGAGTTGGCCGCGACCCCGCCGCCCAGGAGAAGGTTCCGGATCCCCTGCTCCCGGCACGCGAGCACCGCCTTGGACGTGATGACATCCACCACGGCCTCCTGGAACGACGCCGCGATGTCCGCCACGGGCACCTCCTGCCCGGCGGCCTCGAACTGCTCCACGCACCGCGCCACGGCAGTCTTGAGCCCCGAGAAGGACCAGTCGTAGCGGTGCGGCCCCGGCTCCTCCGCCGTCCCCATGTACTTGGGCTGCGTGAGGCCGCGGGGGAACCGCACGGCGCGCGGGTTCCCCTCGCGCGCAATCCTGTCGATCGCCGGCCCGCCGGGATACCCGAGCCCGAGCAGCCGCGCCACCTTGTCGTACGCCTCGCCCGCGGCGTCGTCGATCGTGGACCCCAGCAGCTCCACGTCCCCGGCGATGTTCCGCACCCGCAGCACCTCGGTGTGCCCGCCCGAGACGAGCAGCGCCCCGAGGTCGGCCGGCAGCGCGCCGCCGTACACGCCGTCGTCCATGAGCCCCGCACCCACGTGCGCCACGAGGTGGTTGACGGCGAACAGCGGCTTCCCGGTGGCCACGGCTAGGGCCTTCGCCCCGCACACGCCCACCATGAGCGCCCCGGCGAGCCCCGGCCCGGACGTGACGGCGAGGGCGTCCACGTCCTCGAGCGCCACCCCCGCGGTCTCGAGCGCCTCGTGCAGGGTCGGCACGAGCGCGTCGAGGTGCGCCCGGGAGGCGATCTCAGGGATCACCCCGCCGAACCGCACGTGCTCGTCCATCGACGAGGAGACGGTGTTGGCCAGCAGCCGCGTGCCCCGCACGATCCCCACGCCGGTCTCGTCGCACGAGGACTCGATTCCGAGGACCAGCGGCTCCGTGCGGTTCATTCGGCATCCTCCTGTGCCCCGGTCCCGGCGAGCGGGAGCTGCATGATGAGCGCGTCCACGCCGTCGCGGTAGTACCCCCGCCGCACATGGATCTGCACGAACCCGAAGCGCCCGTAGAGCTCCTGCGCGCGGGGGTTGTCCGCGCGCACCTCGAGCAGCACGTCCGCCGCGCCGCGCCGGCGCGCCTCCTCGATCAGCTCGGCGAGCACCACCGACCCGATCCCGCGCCCCTCGCGGTCCGGCACGACCGCGATGGTCTGCACGTCCGCGATCGGCGGCACGCACATGAGGCCGGCGTAGGCGACGATCCGCGTCCCCTCCTCGGCGCGCTCCTCGGCCACGATGTAGCGCCGCGTCTCCGGCTGCGCGAGCTCCTCGCGGAACATGTGCTCCGGCCACGCGTCCACGGGGAACAGCAGCCGCTCGAGGGCGTGCACTTCGGGCACGTCCGCCTCGGCCATGTCCCGCAGCACGACGCCGGGCGGCAGCTCCCGCCGGGGCGCGCTCACAGCGCCTTCTTCCGCGGGCCGGGCACCTGGGCGTCCGACTCCCTGAGGTAGCGCGGCGCGGTGCCGTCCAGCTCGGTGCCCGCCGCGAGCCGTGCGGCCGCGACCAGTCCGAGCGAGGCCGCCGTGGGCTGCGCCTGCGCGAACTCCTCGACCGGGCGCGCCCCGGCCGCGTCGAGCTGCTCCGGGTACAGCGAGGCGCCCGCACCGTACACGGGCAGCGCGGGCAGCTCGCCCGGCGCGCCCACGTGGGGACCGTCCGCGAGGGTGCCGTCGGCGCCGTACCTCGCCCAGTAGAGCTCCTTGCGGCGGGCGTCGGTCGCGACGAGGAAGCCGTCCGCGTGGCCTGCCGCCGCGGTGGCGGACGACGCCGCAGGGCCGGCGGGCGCCGTCGTCGTGCCTCCTGCCGGGGTGCCCTCCCGGCCGGCCGAGGCGAGGACGTCCCAGGCGAGGGCGTCCAGGCTCATGACGCCGCTGAGCGGGGCCTGCCAGGCGAAGGCGAGCGCGCGGGCGGTCGCGATGCCCGAGCGGAGGCCCGTGAACGGGCCGGGGCCGGTGCCCACCACGATGCGGGCGATGTCCTGGCCCGTCACCCCCTGTTCCGCGAGGAGGGCGCGGATGCCGGGGGCGAGGACCTCTGCGTGGGAGCGGGTGTCCTCCGTGGCGAAGGAGGCCAGCACGGCGGCGTCCGCTGCCGGCGACTCGGCGGTCCCGTGGCAGCGGATGAGGGCTGCGGAGGCGATCGCCGAGGTGTCGATGGCGAGGATGATCACGGGGCCTCCTTCTCGGCGTCGGGGTCTGTGCCGGCCGGGCGCGGGGCCCCCACCTCGGCGGTCAGGCCCCCCACCTCGGCGGTCAGGCCCCCCATCTCGGCGGTCAAGTCCCCCATCTCGGCGGTCAAGTCCCCCATCTCGGCGCGGTCCACCGCGGGCCAGGGGATGTGCGGGTGCTCGGCCCAGCGGGGGCCGAAGGCGCGGACCACGAAGAGGCGGGGCTCGTCGTCGTCCTCGGCGTCGAAGTCCAGGACCGGGCCGGCCATGTCCCCGAACGCCGCCTCGGGGGCCCCGGCGCGGCGCAGCTCGATGTCCAGCCAGCTCTCGGCCAGGTGCTCCACGCGGCCGCGGCCCCACTCCACCACGGTCACGGCGGAGTCGGCCCAGTTCTCGAGGTCCAGGTCGTCCACCTCGCCCGCGCCGGAGAGCCGGTACGCGTCCACGTGCACGAGGTCCGGGCCGCCCGGCCGCGGGCCGTCCGGCAGGTTCGGGTGGATCCGCACGAGCACGAACGTGGGCGAGATGATCCCTGCCCGCACGCCGAGGCCCTCGCCGAGGCCCTGGGTGAAGGTCGTCTTCCCGGCGCCGAGCTCGCCCGTGAGCACGAGGAGGTCCCCCGCCCGGAGCACCTCGGCGAGGGCAGCGCCGAGCGCCTGGGTCTGCTCCGCCGTCGTCGGAGCGAAGGCGGCCTCCCACACCGGGGCGCCGGCCCCACCGCCACGGCCGGCAGGGCCGGCAGCGCCGGCAGGGCCGGCAGGGCCGCCAGAACGCGCGCTCACGCGTCCTCCCCCACGTAGAAGCGCGGGACGCGGGGGCTGATCCGGGTCACGATCTCGTAGCTGATGGTCTGCGCGGCGCGGGCCCAGTCCTCGGCGGTCGGGCCGCCCTCCTCGCCGGAGCCGAAGAGCACGGCCTCGGCGCCCGCGAACGCGTCCGGGTCCGCGTCCGGACCGAGGTCCACCACGATCTGGTCCATGGCCACGCGCCCGGCCACGCGGTACGTCTCCCCCGCAATCCGGACCGGGCCCCGGTCCGAGACCCGCGGCACGCCGTCCGCGTACCCGAGCGGGACGAGCCCCAGCGTGGACTCCCCCGGAGTCTTGTACAGGAGCCCATAGCTCACGCCGTGCTCGGCCGGGACACGCTTGGCCTGGGAGAGGGTGGCGCGCAGGGTCATGGCCGGGCGCAGGCCGAGGTCGGCGGCGCTCTGGCCCGCGAACGGCGAGAGCCCGTACACGGAGATGCCGGTCCGGACCAGGTCGAAGTGCGCGTCGGGGCGGGAGAACACGGCCGGGGAGTTGGCGATGTGCCGCACCTCGAGGTCGCAGCCGGCGTCCTCGGCGAGCGCCACGGCGTCGCGGAAGGCGGCGAGCTGCTCGTCGGTCTCGGGGCGCTGCGGCTCGTCCGCGACGGCGAGGTGGCTGAACACGCCCACCACGCGCAGGAGGCCCTCGTCCTGGTACTCGACGGCCTCGCCCACGAGCGAGTCCCAGCGGTCCGCCGTGGCGCCGTTGCGGCCCAGGCCGGTGTCGATCTTGAGGTGCACCCGGGCGGGCCGCTCCTGCTCGCGGGCAGCGGCCACGATCCGCTCGAGCTCCCAGCCCGAGCAGCCCAGGTCGATCCCCGCGGCCACGGCGGCCGAGAAGTTCGAGTCCGGCGTGTGCAGCCACGCGAGGATCGGCGCTTCGATCCCGGCCGCGCGCAGCGCGAGCCCCTCGCTGATGTGCGCCACGCCGAGCCACGAGGCCCCCGCCGCGAGCGCCGCCCGCGCCACCGGGACGGCCCCGTGCCCATACCCGTCCGCCTTCACCACGGCCATGACGCGCGCCGGCGCGGCGACCTTCGCGAGGACGCCCACGTTGTGGCGGATCGCGGCGAGGTCCACGATCGCGGCACGCTCGGGCAGGCGCACAGGCTCGCTGGTGGGGTGGATCTGGGGGGCTGGGGAAGTCACCCCAGAAGTCTACTCGCGGCGCCCGCTGGCCCCGCGGGGACACCGGCGGGCTCAGAACACCCCGTTGCCGTGCGGGAGCTCCTCGGGAATGGGCTGGACCACGTCCCAGTGCTCCACGAGCCTGCCGTCCTTGAGCCGCCAGAGGTCCCAGAACGCCACGGGCCCCCCGAGCTCGCCCTCGGACACCGCCAGCACGAAGTTCCCCTGTCCCACGATCCGGTGGACCTTCCGGTACACGAGCTCCCTCCCGGCGGCCGCCATGGCGGCCATGGCACGTCGCAGGCCCTCGATCCCGTCCTGGACCTCCGGATTGTGCTGGTCGTACTGCTCGGGGGAGATGTAGTCCGCCAGCGCCCGATGGTCCCCGCCCACCAGGACCCTCTCGAGGAACTCCCTCACCCGCTCCTTGTTCTCCTCGGTGCGCCCGAGGTCCTCGGGGTCCGTCGGCCCGTCCGTCTGCGTCCGGCCGCTCGCCGTGCTCTCGACCACGGGGGTCAGCGCGTCCCAGTGCTCGGCGTTCTTCCCGTCGACGACCCGCATGAGGTCGAAGGCGACCAGCGGGACGGGCCCGAAGCCCTCGTAGATCCCGTGCAGGGCCACGAAGTCGCCGTCCTCGAGAGCCCTGACAGGGGTGTAGGAGAAGCCCTCGGGCATCTGCCGCAGAGCCTGTTTGAGTCCCTCGCGGCCGTCCGGCGCGAGGGTCGAGTGCTGGATGTACTCCTCCGCCCAGTATTCGTCGACGGCGTCGAGGTCCCGCTCGATGAAGGCCGCCTGGAAGCCGGCGCGGAGGTGCTCGAGTTTGCTCATCCGGCCATGGTCCGCCCGGCCGCGAGGGTTCACAAGACTCCGTGCACTACCGGCGGGTGCGTAGCCTTGACTGCGTGCAGCACCTTGACCGAGTGGCGATGATCTCCCTCCACACGTCCCCGCTCGAACAGCCCGGGGCCGGGGACGCCGGCGGCATGAACGTCTACATCTCCCACCTCGCGCGGGCCCTCGGCGCCGCGGGCCTCGCGGTGGACATCTACACGCGCGCCACCGCCCCCGACCAGCCGGACACCGTGGAGCTCGCCCCGGGCGTCCTCGTCCACCACGTCGAGGCCGGCCCACGCCGCCGGCTCGCGAAGGAGCAGATGCCCCCGCTCGCGGCCGAGTTCGCCGCCGCCATGCTGGCCCGCATCCGCGGCGAGGCGGCGGCGGGCGGCGACCTGCCCGGCGTCGTGCACTCCCACTACTGGGTCTCGGGGATGGCGGGGGCCGAGGTCGCGCGGGAGCTGGGGGTGCCGCTCGTGCACACCATGCACACCATGGCGCGGGTCAAGAACCACCACCTCCCCGAGGGCGACACCCCCGAGCCGACCAACCGCGAGCGCGGCGAGCAGGCCCTCACCCTGACGGCGGCGCGGCTCACGGCCAACACGCCGGCGGAGCGGGACGAGCTCGTGCGGCACTACGGGGCGGACGAGGACCGGATCGAGATCGTCTCCCCCGGCGTGGACCTGGCGGTGTTCCGGCCCGCGTTCCGGGGGCGGTCACGGGCTGCGCGCGGGATCGGGCCGGAGGAGTTCCATGTGCTGTTCGCGGGGCGGATCCAGCGGCTCAAGGGCCCGCACGTGCTCGTGGCCGCCGCCGGGGAGCTGATGCGCCGCCGCCCCGACATCCCCCTGCGGGTCACCCTCGTGGGCGCGCCGAGCGGGTCCGCAGGGCTGGACCTGGACGTGCTCGTGGAGCAGGAGGGGCTCGACGCCGTGGTGCACCGCCTGCCCCCCGTCCCCGCCGAGGGGCTCGCCGAGTGGTACCGCGCGGCCGACGCCGTGGCGATGCCGAGTGCCTCGGAGTCCTTCGGGCTCGTGGCGCTCGAGGCGCAGGCGTGCGGGACGCCGGTGGTTGCCGCGCGGGTGGGCGGCCTCACGCGTGCCGTGTGCGACGGGCGGACGGGGTTCCTCGTGGACAGCCTCGAGCCCGCGGACTGGGCGGCCGTGCTCGAGCAGCTCCACGACGACCCCGAGACGCGGCACGACCTGGGCCGCGCCGCGTCCATCTACGCCGAGCGGTTCGGATGGGAGCAGACGGCCGAGGCCACGCGCGCCGCGTACCGGGCGGCCCTGCGGGAGCACCAGAGAGCGCTGCGGGAACACCACCCGCTTCCGCTGGCCCCGGCCGCGCGGGGGTAGGGTGGCGGCATGACCGCCACGGCATCGTCGCCCAGCGCCAACGCGTCGGGCTTTCCTGTCCTGTCAGACCTCGAGATCGCGCGCGCAGCGACCCTGCGGCCCATCGACGAGATCGCCGCCTCCGCCGGGATCCCGGCCGACGCCCTCGAGCTGTACGGGCGCTACAAGGCGAAGATCGACGTGGGCCGCCTCCCGGCCCCCGGCCCGCTCGGCCAGGTGGTGCTGGTCTCCGCGATCTCCCCGACCCCTGCCGGCGAGGGCAAGTCCACCCTGACGGTGGGCCTCGCCGACTCCCTCGCCCGCGCGGGGAAGCGCACCATGATCGCCCTGCGGGAGCCCAGCCTCGGGCCCATCCTCGGCATGAAGGGCGGAGCCACCGGCGGCGGCCACTCGCAGGTGCTGCCCATGGAGGACATCAACCTCCACTTCACCGGCGACTTCCACGCCATCACGGCCGCCAACAACGCCCTCTGCGCGCTCGTGGACAACCACATCTTCCAGGGCAATGCCCTCGGGATCGACCCGCGCCGGGTCGCCGTCCGGCGGGTCATGGACATGAACGACCGCTCGCTGCGGGACATCGTCACCGGGCTCGGCGGGCCAGGGCAGGGCGTGCCGCGCGAGACCGGGTTCGACATCACGGTGGCCTCCGAGGTCATGGCCGTGTTCTGCCTCGCGTCCTCGGTGGCGGACCTCAGGGAGCGCCTGGGCCGCATCACCGTGGGCTACACCTACGCCCGTCAGCCCGTCACCGCGGCAGACCTCGGCGCCGCCGGCGTCATGGCCATGCTGCTCAAGGACGCCTTCAAGCCCAACCTCGTCCAGACCATCGCCGGCACCCCGGCGCTCGTGCACGGCGGCCCGTTCGCGAACATCGCGCACGGCTGCAACTCCGCCCTGGCGACCATGACCGCGCGCCGGCTCGCCGACGTCGTCGTGACCGAGGCCGGATTCGGGGCGGACCTCGGCGCGGAGAAGTTCATCGACATCAAGGCGAGGTACGCGGACGTGGCGCCGGCCGCCGTCGTGCTCGTGGCCACCGTGCGCGCGCTCAAGATGCACGGCGGCGTGCCGAAGGACCAGCTCACGGCGCCGGACACGGCGGCGGTGGAGCGCGGGTTCGAGAACCTGGTCCGGCACGTGGAGAACGTGCGCAAGTTCGGGCTCGAGCCGGTCGTGGCGCTCAACCGCTTCGGCACCGACACGGCCGAGGAGCTCGAGACAGTGCTGCGCCTGTCCCGGTCGGCCGGCGTCCGGGCCGCCATCGCGGACGTGTGGGGCCGCGGCGGCGGGAGCGACGGCGGCGACGAGCTCGCGCGCGAGGTGCTCGCCGCGCTCGAGTCCCCCGGGACGTGCCGGCCGCTGTACCCGCTCGAACTGGGAGTGGAGGAGAAGATCGCCACGCTCGTGCGGGAGGTGTACCGCGGGGCCGCGGTCGAGTACTCCGAGCAGGCGCGGCGCACCCTCGCCCAGATCCGCGAGAACGGGTGGAACGGGCTGCCCGTGTGCATGGCGAAGACGCAGTACTCGTTCTCGGACAACCCGGCCCTGCTCGGGGCGCCGGAGGGCTTCACCGTGCACGTGCGCGAGCTGTGGCCGCGGACCGGGGCCGGGTTCATCGTGGCCGTGACCGGGCAGATCATGACCATGCCCGGCCTGCCCAAGGAGCCGGCGGCGATGCGCATGGACCTCGACGACCAGGGGCGGGTCACCGGGCTCTTCTAGCCCAGGGCGTCCCGAACTGCACAGCGTCCCGAACTGCACAGCACAGCGTCCCGAACTGCACAACGTCCCGAACTGCACAACTCGGGCCGAGAAGGGCCCCTCCAAGGGCCCGGACGGACCTGAGTTGTGCGGTTGGGGACGCTCTCAGGCCAGGAACGGCACAACTCGCGGCCCCCGCGCCCCGGAACGGGGCAGAAGGGCCGCGAGTTGTGCCGATCCTGACGGGCCGGCCTACCGCTCGAGCTCGCCCCGGATGTATGCCTCGACGGCCTCGCGCGCGGCGTCGTCGTTCATCTGCTGCGGCGGGGACTTCATGAAGTAGGCGCTCGGGGAGGTCAGCGGCCCGCCGATCCCCCTGTCCAGGCCGATCTTCGCGGCGCGGACCGCGTCGATGATCACGCCTGCAGAGTTGGGCGAGTCCCACACCTCGAGCTTGTACTCGAGGGAAACGGGCGCGTCGCCGAAGTTGCGGCCCTCGAGGCGCACGAACGCCCACTTGCGGTCGTCGAGCCACTGCACGTAGTCGGACGGGCCGATGTGCACGTCCCGCTCGGCGAGCTCGGCCTCGACGTTGGACGTCACGGCCTGCGTCTTGGAGATCTTCTTCGACTCGAGGCGGTCCCGCTCGAGCATGTTCTTGAAGTCCATGTTGCCGCCCACGTTGAGCTGGTACGTGCGGTCAACGGTCACGCCGCGGTCCTCGAACAGCTTCGCGAGCACGCGGTGCGTGATGGTGGCGCCGATCTGGCTCTTGATGTCGTCGCCCACGATCGGCACCCCCGCGGCGCGGAACTTCTCGGCCCACTCGGGCGTCCCGGCGATGAACACGGGCAGGGCGTTCACGAACGCAACCCCGGCGTCGATCGCGGCCTGCGCGTAGAACAGCGCGGCGTCCTGCGAGCCGACGGGGAGGTAGCAGACCAGGACGTCGGCCTGTGCCTCGCGGAGCGCGGCGACGACGTCTACGGGCTCCGCCGTGGACTCCTCGATGGTCTCGCGGTAGTACTTGCCGAGGCCGTCCAAGGTGTGGCCGCGCTGCACCGTGACGCCGGTCGGGGGCACGTCGGCGATCTTGATGGTGTTGTTCTCGCTCGAGAGGATGGCATCCGCGAGGTCCACGCCGACCTTCTTGCCGTCCACGTCGAACGCGGCGACGAACTCGAGGTCGCCCACGTGGTAGTCGCCGAACTGGACGTGCATGAGGCCCGGGACCGAATCGGCCGGGTCGGCGTCCTTGTAGTAGTGCACGCCCTGCACGAGGGAGGCGGCGCAGTTGCCCACGCCCACGATGGCGACTCGGATCTTCTTCTCTGACACGTCACTCCTCGGGTCTCGGTCTCCGCTCGCGGAGAGCAGATCCATCCTATCGGCGCGGGCTCTCCCTGCGCGGCCCCGCCCTGCCTAGACTGGCGCAATGGGACGCAAGAAGAAGTGGAGTGAACTCAACGGACGCCAGCGCTTCGGCATGATCCTCGGGGTCGCCTCGCAGCTGGCCCTGCAGGGCGCGGCGCTGCGGGACCTCGCGAAGCGCCCGGCCGAGCAGGTCAAGGGCCCCAAGGCGGCGTGGGCGCTCGCCTCGCTCGTCAACGGCGCCGGCCCGATCGCGTACTTCCTGTTCGGCCGCCGGCATGACGTCGCGCGGACGCCGGGCTCGGGCCAGACCGCGTCCTCGGCAGGGCTCAAGACGGCGCTCGGCGTCAACATCGGCAAGCGCATCTCCTGATGCACGACGGCGCCGCCCGCCTCGCGCGGGCGGCGCCGCCTCACGTCCGGCTCGCCTCGCGCAGGGTCGGCAGCGGGCTGCAGGCAGCGGCCGGCCAGCCCGTCGGGTCAGCGTGTCCGGTCAGTCCCCGGCAGCGGCCCGGACGAGGAGGGCCTTGTCGTCCACCCGGAACGTCATCGTGCTGCCCTCGCCGAGGTGGTCGCCGTCGAGCTGCACGTCGTGGGGCCGGACCGCCGCGATCCGCACCATGCGGCCCGTGAAGTGCCCGAGGTCCGGGGGCGAGTGCCGGCGGACCCTGCTCAGCAGGGCGGTGGCCACGCGGAGCCAGCCGACCACCCCCTTCGGCGCCACAGCGAGCACGTCCAGGATGCCGTCGTCGATCTTCGCGCCCGGGAACACCTCCACGTCGCCTTGGATCTTGCCGCAGTTGCCCACCATGACCCCGCGCTGGCGCCGCTCGATGGCAGGCTTGCCGTCCACGTCCACGCGCATCCGCCAGGACTCCCCCACCACGGTCTTCGCAGCGGAGGCGATGTAGGCGAACCAGCCGGCCTTGGCCTTGAGGTCGTCGTCGGTGTTGGCCATGATTGTCGCGTCCAGGCCCATGCCGGCCATGACCACGAAGGCCTTCTCCTCGCCGCCGTCGATCCGCGCCCACGCCACGTCGATGCGCCGCTCCGCCGCCCCGAACACGATGTCCAGGGCCGCGGCGGTGTCGTCGATGGGCAGGCCCAGGTTGCGCGCCAGGAGGTTGCCGGTCCCGAGGGGCACGACGCCGAGCGGCACCTCGGTGCCCGTGAGCTCGCCGGCGGCGGCCCGCACCGTGCCGTCGCCCCCGGCCACCACCACGAGGTCGACACCGCGCTCGAGGGCCTCATGGGCCATCCCGCCGCCTGGGTCCTCGACCGTGGTCCTCAGGACGATCGGCTCGGCGCCGACCTCGGCGCAGCGGCCGCGGAAGGCCTCCGCGATCTCTTCGGCCCGCGCCTTGGACGGATTCACGACGAGCGCACAGCTCTTCACCTGCGTTTCCCCTCTCGCCGGGAGTCGTTGCCCGCAACGTTACCCAATCGTGGCGTTATAAAAATGCGGTGACACTCTTCGCGTCCCCGTGGCGGGGCAGTAGCCCCAGTGCTAGGAAAGTGTCAGCTTGGCCTTGCGAGCAAGCGACAACTGAACATGATCGAACCACAAGGAGTAGACATGGGCTTTCTCGGTTTCCTCATCCTCGGTCTCATCGCCGGCGCGATCGCCAAGGCGATCCTGCCTGGCAAGCAGGGCGGCGGCTGGCTCGTCACGCTTCTGATCGGCGTGGTGGGCGCCCTGCTCGGCGGCTGGATCGGCGGGCTCATCTTCGGCGGGAACACGCTGGGCAACTTCTTCGAGATCCGCACCTGGATCACGGCGATCGTCGGCTCGCTGATCGTGCTGCTCATCTGGGGCGCTGTCACCAGGCGCCGCGCGTAGCACCCGGATCCCAGCGCGCCACCACAGCGCGCAGGACAGCGGTCGCGAGAGGGCCACAGGCGCCGCTGGAGGGCCCGTCCGGCAGTTGCCGGGCGGGCCCTCCCCGTTGCGGGGTCCCTGCCACCCCCACACGGGGTCCCTGCCACCCCCACACGGGGTCCCTGCCACCCCCACACGGGGTCCCTGCCGCCCCCACACGGGGTCCCTGCCACCCCCACACGGGGTCCCTGCGTCCCCCACATGAACTGCTCCCGGGAAGTTGGACCGTGAAATTCCGTTCCGTCTTCTGGGGAGCAGTGCATGCGTGTGGAGAGTTCGTTGTCCGTGGGGCAGCGGTCGGCGGCTGTAGCTTTGTTCGAGCAGGGTCTCGCTGATCGTGCCGCGGCGACGCGGCTGGGGGTGTCCCGGTGGCCGGTGCAGCGGCTGTATCGGCGTTGGGTGATCCGTGGCAGAGGAGCGCTGGTGGCCAAGACGACGAAGCGGTCGTACTCGTTCGAGCTGAAGCTGGCGGTGGTGAAGGGCTACCTCGCGGGCGCGGGCTCTGCTGCGGCCTTGGCCAGGGAGCATGGCCTGTCCTCCGGGAAGCTGGTCGAGGCGTGGGCACGCGCGTTCCGGGACGGCGGTGAGGACGCGCTGCGGCCCCGGCCCAGGGGCCGTCCGGCCCGGGCCGGCGGCGCCGCCGCGGGCGAGCTGACCGAGCTGGAGCGGCTGCGGGCGGAGAACGAGCGGCTGCAGGCTGAGAACGCCTACCTGAAAAAATTGCGGGCCTTGAGGGCGCACGGACGGCAGTGAAGGCCCACGCTGTCGCCTCCCTCAAGGCCGAGCACCGCCTGCCGGTGCTGCTCGAGGTGGCCGGGCTTGCCCGGTCGACGTTCTTCTACCATCAGGCCAGGCTCGACCGGGCGGACCCCCGGGCCGGCCTCAAGGACGCGGTCCGGGCGGCGTTCGAGGCCGCGCGCGGACGCTACGGGCACCGCAGGGTGCACCGGGAGCTCGTCAAGGCCGGCTGGCAGGTGGCCAAGAAGACGGTGCTGGAGCTCATGCGCCAGCTCGGCCTGGCCTGCCACGTCCGCCGGAAACGCCGCTACGCCTCCTACCGGGGCGAGGCCGGCCCGGTCGCAGAGAACATCATGGACCGCCAGTTCAGCGCCGAGTCCCCGAACCAGAAGTGGGTCACCGACGTGACCGAGTTCCGGGTCGGCAACGACAAGCTCTACCTGTCCCCGGTCATGGACCTGTTCAACCGCGAGATCATCGCCTACTCCACCGGCCGATCACCGAACCTGCAGCTGGCCACCTCGTCACTGCGCCAGGCACTCACCGCCCTAGGGCCCGGGGAACATCCGGTCGTGCACTCCGACCAGGGGTTCCAGTACCAGCACCGCACCTGGCGGAAGCTGCTCGCCGACGCCGGCGCCACACAGTCGATGTCCCGCAAGGGCAACTGCTTCGACAACGCCGTGATCGAGAACTTCTTCGGCCACCTCAAGGAAGAGTGCTTCCACCACGTCCGCTACCTCAGCATCGAGGCACTCGAGCACGCCCTGCACGACTACATCCGCTGGTACAACAACGAACGCACCTCGCAACGGCTCCAGGGCCTGAGCCCGGTCGAATACCGCGCACAGGCCCTGCCCGCCTAGGATCTCAATAAACCAGTCCAACTATCGGGGACCAGTTCA